>CAYLNC010000001.1:0-21260 GCA_964385145.1 uncultured Candidatus Saccharibacteria bacterium
ACGACCTAAATCAGGCACAAAAGGATGCGGTTTTACACGAAAATGGACCTCTATTAATTCTAGCGGGGGCCGGGGCTGGCAAAACCAGAGTCATTACATACAGAATTGCCCATTTGATAAAAAACGGGGTTGCTCCGGAAAATATTCTAGCCGTAACTTTCACAAATAAAGCGTCAAAGGAAATGGCGGAGAGAATTAACGAACTATTAACATCGCACGCTGATTTCGGAATTGGATTGGGGAGGAGCGGGCGTCCATTTGTGAAAACTTTTCATTCACTGGGGGTCCACATCATCAAAGATAATGCCGAATTGTTGGGATTGCCAAAAAGATTCACAATTTTAGATACATCAGACACCAAAAAAATGATTAGAGATGCAATTCTCGAAATCGGTGAAGATCCAAAAGAACATGAGCCAAGAAAAATTCAATCGATAATCTCTAAACAGAAGGGAGAGATGATTACGGTCGAGGAATTTGAAACTTTGACACATAAATATAATTACACCGGAGAAGTTGCTGGCAAAGTTTGGAGAATCTACGAAAGAAAATTGCGAAACGAAGGAGCGCTCGATTTCGATGACCTATTAATTAAATCAGTTGAAGTTTTGGAGAAAAACCCAAACGTTTTGCGCAAATATCAGGACAAGTGGCAACACATTCACATTGATGAATATCAAGACACAAACGAGGTTCAGTACAGAATGACAAAAATGTTGGCACATGCACACAAAAATATTTGTGTTGTGGGAGACATAGATCAAAACATATATTCATGGCGAGGTGCAACGATTAAAAACATTATGAATTTTGAGAAGGATTACCCAGACGCACGTGAAATTGTGTTAGAAGAAAACTATCGCTCAACACAAAACATTTTGCAGGCAGCAAATGAGATCATCGCCAAAAATAAAAAAAGGAAAGAGAAGAATTTGTTCACCAAAAATGGTTCTGGAGAAAAGATCGCCGTGTATCAGGGAATAGATGAGTACGATGAAGCAAAATTCATTGCGCGCAAATCATTGGAATTTATCAAAAATGGCACTGCGCCAGATGAGATTGCTGTTTTGTATCGCGCCAATTTCCAATCGCGTGTGCTAGAAGAAATTTTCCTTGAACAAAATATTCCTCACCAAGTCATCGGTACTAGGTTCTTTGATCGTAAAGAAGTTAAAGATGTTCTCGCGTACATTAAATCCGCAATGAACGATCGCGATTTTACAAACATGAGTCGAGTGATTAATGTGCCAAAAAGGGGAATAGGTGAGAAGACTTTAGAAAAAATTGCTGCTGGCCAAGAATCAGAATTGCCACCAGCGATGCAAGCAAAATTTTATGCTTTCAAAAAATTCCTGGCGGAGATTCGCGAAGAAATGAAAACGAAAAAACCTCATGAAATAATTACACTGGTCGTGAAAAAATCTGGAATGGAGGACGAGCTAAAAAAAGAAGGCGAGGAGGGCGCGGAGAGATTAGAAAACATTCGCGAATTGGCATCGCTCGCCAAAAAATACGAGGAGATGCCAGCAGATGAAGCCATAGAGAAAATGTTGGAGGATGTTTCTCTATCATCCGATCAGGACGAGTTGGATAAAAATAACGGTGGTGTGAAACTGATGACTGTGCACGCGGCGAAAGGTCTCGAGTTCGATTATGTTTTCGTTACAGGACTCGAAGAAGGTTTGTTCCCACACAAAAAGTTTGATGATGGAAAAACTGACGACGAGGAAGAGCGTCGTCTATTCTACGTTGCAGTTACTCGCGCGCGCAAGAAATTACATCTAACATACGCTAGTTTCCGAACGATTTATGGGTCGAAAGAAGTTAATGCACCATCAGAATTCCTCGGAGACATAAGCGAAAATATCGTTGAGAATGTTTCTTGGGGCAGTGAAGACAATCGTCCAAAATCTGGTCGCAGGGAATTTCTAATTGATTTTTAATCAAAAAAAGATTAGTTTTAAAGCATGCTTGCAAAAAAATCTCTTGGTCAAAACTTTTTAAAATCAGAAAGCGCATTACGCGAAATTATTAACGCCGGGCAAATATTACCGAGCGATTTTATTCTAGAGATTGGTCCAGGGCAAGGGGCTTTAACTGAAAAAATTCTAGAGACGGGCGCAACTGTGTTTGCAATAGAAAAAGACGCCGAGTTAGTTCCACTGCTCAAAGAAAAATTCGCTACATACATTTCATCGGGAAAATTTTCAATTATCGAAGAAGACATTTTGGAATTTCAAACTGACGAATTGCCGGAAAAATATAAATTGATTGCAAACATTCCATACTATATTACCGGGGCAATCATCAGAAATTTTTTAGAAACAAATCGTCAACCAGAAACAATGGTGTTGCTTGTTCAGAAAGAAGTCGCCGAACGAATTGTCGCGCGTGATGGAAAGGAAAGTATTTTATCGATCTCAGTCAAAGCATACTGCGAGCCAAAATTCATAAAAACAGTTCTCGCAGGATCATTCGTACCTGCACCGAAAGTTGATTCTGCAATAGTGCTATTTGAAAACATTTCAAAGAAAAATTTCGCGGAAAACAATTTGAGCGAATCGAAATTTTTTGAAATTGTGAAAGAGGGATTCTCTCACAAAAGAAAACTTTTAAAAAAGAATTTGCAAGAAGTCGCAACGAAATACGAGAAAGACATTAACGCAATTTTTATAAAATCAGGAATTGATCCAAAAGCGCGCCCAGAAGATTTGAAATTGGGGGAGTGGTTTGAAATATTAAAGTTTTTTTAGATTGGCATCGGCAACAAACTGGTACCAACACCTGCAAATGGTAAGCTAGTCACTATTCCTTGTGCTGTACCTGTTGGCACACACAAAAATGGAGGCAAACCATTTAAACAAGGCGTGGGAACTGGGTTGAATGAGCCCAAGACAGCATTTCCAGGAACAAAAGAATAGTTCATATTAATTCTAGAAATAAATGGTTGAACCATTAAGATTAATGGTGTCATTGTTTTAAAATCCATAATTGTAATCATGATCCCGGCATTACATATACAGGGAATAGTAGCAATTACTCTACCACCAAAATGATCGAGAATGAGAGCGGTTGGATTTGTCGCAACGCTGGCTGGATTCGCCTGCGCTCCAACGAACATTGGTGAGAAAACAAAAAACAAAATTATTAAAAACTTGTTCATAACAAATAAAATTATAGCACATCTCTCTGATATAATGACAAGGTGAAACTTCCTAATAATAAAACATCTTCGCTCGTAGTATTTGTAGCTTTAATTGTGACGATAATTATTTCATATAATGAATATCAAAAAAGAACTCCACAAAATGAAACTTTATCAATTGAACAGTCTCAGCCAAAAGCTACAATATTGATTGAAAATAAATACGAAAGCGGAGATGCAGATGCTGATGGGCTGTCAGATTGGGAAGAAATGTTGTGGAAGACTGATCCAAAAAAGAAAGACACCGATGGTGATGGTACAAATGACGGGGAGGAGGTAGCCTTGAGTCGCGATCCGCTTAAAAAGGGGCCGAATGATAAATATAGTGAGATAACATCGCTCGCTGATGGCTACACACCCATGTTCAAAACAGACCCCAATTCATTGACCAGCCAGGTTGCAAAAACAATATTAACAAAATCTTTCGCTGGTGGCGGTTCAGAGGCAGCTATAGAAATAGCCCAGCAAATAAAGGAGGAGCTGGAAATTTCTAAAATATACAAAAAAGATAGTTTGGTGGTGTTTAGCAGTAACGAGACTACAAAAATGGAGAGGTACGCTTCAGAATTAATAGAAATACAGCTCGATGAATATAATCTCGCCATAAACGAAAAAGATAATATTTATAAATATTCAGATGCATATAAAAGAATGGGAATGAGGATGTCTGTAATTGAGGTCCCTTACAATCTCGTGGGTCTACATATTGACTATATAAACAATTTTAATGCTCTATCAATTATGGCAAGGAGGGTTGCTGATGCAGAAAAAGATCCCATAGTACTATTAGCAACCATACCTGAATATCTAAAACTATCAGAGGCACAAAAATTAATAATTGAACAAATTAAATTGTACTACGAAAACAATGATATAATTTTTATCAAAAGCAATGCATAGACTAAAAGACTTTAGAAAAATAACAAAAACAATTTCCCTGTTTATTTTTTCGCTGTTTTTTTACAGTGATACTTTCGCTCAGGGCGTGACAGACGATGCGATAAACCCAGAAACAAATTGGGAAAGGATAAATACTGGGCAAATTGACAATCAAGGGAATTTTAACCAGACCAGCGACGAATACAGTGATGAAGTTAATTTTGGAAAATTTAACACAACTAATCCTACACAAGAAAAACCCCCTCGAAAAGAGGCTGCTGCAGAAGGTGTAGCAAAATGTACGCTTGGTCAATTTGCATCAAGTGGTGCTAGAGCTCTTTTTGAGTCGACCGGGGCGCCCGCCATAATCGCAGCCCTCAATCCAACTGCTGTGCCAACTTTAGACATAAAAAACGCAGCGAAAGAAACTGGGGTTGGTCCCTTCCCTGGATGGGACGCAATTGGGTACTGCTTTATTAACTCTGTAATTCAATACCTATCTGATGCAACAATCGATTGGATAAATAACGGTTTCGATGGAAATCCTGTATTTGTGGATGACCCTAGACAAATGATTCGTGATATTGGTGAGGATACAGTGAACGCTTTTATTGATGGTATCGGAGACGGCATACTCTGTGAGAGATTTAGTGCAGACATTACACTTGCTTTGATTGGAAACTTCAAAAATACAAGAAAAGTCGTTCCTGATAGATGCACGCTAGATGAGGCCCTGGAAAATATAGATAGATTTCTAAGTGGTGAAGATTTTTCTTTTGAAATATTAAATGTTATGACGTCAAATCCAAGCGGTAACACGATCGGAGCATATCTTTTGGCACAATCAAAATTAGACCAAGTGATAACAGAGAGAACAGATGCGGCCTTTGCGGAATTAAACTGGAGCGATGGCTTCTTGTCTTGGAAAGACAAGGACCAAAAAACTGTTACACCTGGTTCATACATAGGCTTAAACACAGGAAAAATACTTGGGTTTTCTGCTGACCGCCTCGTGTTAGCAGACGAATTCGATGAAATAGTCACTGCCCTCGTTAACCAATTAATTAAGACAGCGACAAACGAAATTCTTGGGGATGATAAGACAAAAAAGTGGGACGGAAAAAGCGCGTTATAAACATAGCAGATTTCGCTGAATAACTTTTACGTGTAGATGTTTTTTTTCTGATATACTTTAAAAGAAAATGATTAATGGGATTTTTAAAAAAATATTTTTCTGCGCAATATTTTTATTTTCAGTATTTCTGTCACAACCGATAGTTTCCTATTCGCAAGGGGGTTCAGTTTCTACAGCATCAAGAACTGCTCCCGCAACGACAAACGATCCTATTCTTGTAAATTACAAAGGGGTTGACCTGTGGGTCGAAAGAATATTAGAAAGGGACAGCTCAGGGAGAGAAAACCCAAACTCATGGTTTTTTAGACCAATAATAAACGAAGAAAGAATTAAAAATCTCGGAGGTAATACGGATACCCAGATAAAACACAAGGAGGTCGCACTTCAAGTAAACGCTACAGTAGACTATGGGTCAGGGAACACGACATACTCGGTTAGCTCCGCAAAAAACAGTGTACTAGAAAACAAACTCAACTCCGACAACATCTCTGTCGAAGATTCAAAAAAAATCAAGACTGCTGGAGCTGGTGTTCCATATAGCAACCTTGGTGAATTAACAAAAGTGCAGGGCACACAAGACCAATACACATCTCCCAACTATCCCGGAATTATTTTCACTATTAAAGAAAATTCTAGTAAAACTGAGCTAGAAGTTAGGTCTGCGACAAAAGACGGTATAGAGCTACTCAATAATATTACTTCAGAAGATGAATTTAAAGCGCGACAAGCAGAAATCGAAAGGCAAATTGAGGAAGCAAACAAAAGTGCGATTTCATGTAGTTTCCCAAGTAGGTACTTTTTTGAGTGTTGGCTTGCAAAAGTTATATACGTAACTGTTTTTGGAATATCAACAACAGCAATCAAACTCAGTGGAACCTTGTTTGATTTCGTAATCAACTATACAATCGTCGATTTGAAAGCAAATTTGAGTGACGCTTCAATTATAAATACAGGGTGGATAATTTTCAGAGATATCGCAAATATATTTTTTATCTTTTTCATGATATATATTGCAATCACAACAATTATTCAGGGTACTGGTAAAACAGCCGAGGGCATAAAGAACATAATCATTGTTGCTGTTCTCATTAACTTTAGCTTGTTTTTTACCAAAGTAGTAATTGATGTTTCAAATACTGCGGCCGTGTCTTTCTACAACTCGATAACAAAAGAAATTGCTGCAAAAAAACCTCTAGAATATACCGGTGTAGCTTCAGGAAACGTTAATACTGCAATATTTGGAGACCAAAGGACTGTCGCAGAGGCATTCATTTCCAGAGCGGGTCTAATTTCATTTTTGAATGTTCCACCTGGTCATCTAAATTATTTAATGGTTTCAAAACAACTGCTTATTGCTTCAGCTGTCTATCTTGTTGTTGCATTCGTTCTATTCATGGCATCACTATTGTTGATAACGAGATACATTATTTTAATTGTTGTAATGTTATTGTCGTCTCTAGCATTTGGTGCATATGTATTACCGTCATTCAAATCTAAAGTTAGCGACAAATGGTGGGAAGCATTAACTGGACAAGCGTTCGTTGCGCCAGTATTTCTATTATTGCTGTATATTTCACTCTTGGTCTTAAAAACAATGCCAATAGGTCAAAGCTCTGTTGGTTTTGGCAATCTGGAGGGTAATGGTGTGGCCAATGATTTTCTAAGATTAGTCATGGTCATAGGTCTTTTAATCTTCTCGATAAAAACAGCAAAATCACTCTCAGACAAAGCAGGGGGGATGGCGGGAACAATTACAAAGGCTGTCGGTGGTACGGCGCTTGGTCTTGCCGCATGGACAAGCAGAAATACCGCCGGTCGTCTTGCTAATAATCTAGCTTCTGGTATGGAACCTAAAACAGCCTTCGGTGGTTTTGTAAAGAGAAGATTGGAAGGAGTCGCAAACTCTAGCTTTGATGCACGAAACAGTCGTCTCGGTGGCGCTATACTAAAGCAATCTGGTATCGATGTAGGCAAAGCACCTAAAGATGCTAGCTACTCATCGAGTTTCGCTAAACGAGCAGCAAATGCTAAAAAGAGGGCGGAATCCATATCTAACGAAGTAGATCCTAACGATCCACAAGGAAGAACACACAGAGAAATCTACCAGCAAAGCTTCATGCGCAATTTCACTGGTGGAGGGGCATATCGAGCGCAGGTGCTAGAAAAAAATAAGTTACAAAAGGAGATAAATGACGCTAAGAAAGCTCATGACAAAATGCTCAACGACTCAAAAGACTCTACAGGTCTTTTGACTTATGCTGATCACGCGCAAAAAGTAAAGAAAGCAGAAGCAGATCTAGTTTCACAGAGGAGTGCGCTCGCAATCGCAATGGGTAATGGAAATAGTGCAGTCGTATCAAATATTCAGGGACAAATCGCAAATAATGAAACTTCAATAAAAGATAGCAAGAAAGAAATGAAGGACATTGAAGAATCTACACAAATAAAAACAAGCAATAAAAATATTGCCACGCTGCAAGCTAAATTTGATAACATAGGAAAAGGTAAGGAAGTAAGCCAAGCAGATATTTTGAAGCAACTAGAAAAGTTGGAGGCAGCCCAGAAAAGTAAATAAAATTAACCCCAATGGAACAACAAATCAAAGAAGCATATCAAAACCTCCCCAAGATAGTTAAAAAGGCTATCGCAGATTCAAACTGGGCTGAAGAAATTAGTAGAATTGGCAAAAAATTTAATTTGCGTTTAGATCAGACAACGGCACTTGAAAATAACGTCACACTAATCATGCTCGGGCTTTTGAGCGTAACAGAATTTGTTGAGAATTTTAAGTCTGACATGGATATTAGCGTGGCGGATGTCCAGAAGGGGGTCATTTCGGACCTCGAGAAAAACATCTTTGCAAAAATTCGCGCAGCGCTCGTAGATGAAACTTTGCCAACTCAAAAGGCTGATGAGAAAATGCCTGAGCCACCAGCCCCTGTAGTTCCCACAACTCCCGAACCCATCTCAATAATCACCCCCCAAGAACAAACTATCCTTGAACCAGACCCAATTGCTCCTATTGCAACCGAATCTGTTGAATCTCTAGACGAAATACTGTCACAAATTGAAAATCCAGTTAAAACCGAGACCCGGTTGGTAAAAAATATACAAGTTACCGTTGCTCCCACCATTACAAAGCCGCTAACCGCACCAATCGCGCCTACACAGCCGAAACCAGCGCGCGTTGACCCATACAGGGAACCGATCTCATAAACATGAAATATCAAGTACCACAATTCATCGAGGTTGAAGACAAGATTTTCGGCCCTTTGACGCTGAAGCAATTTCTCTATGTTGCTGGTGGAGGCGCAATCACTTTCATTTTATGGTCAATCCTCCCAAAATTTATTGCTGTTATCGTTTGTGTGCCTGTCGCAGGATTTTTTCTTGCTCTCGCATTTTATAAAGTTAACGACCGACCACTCATCAACACTGTTGAGTACGCCGTAAAGTACTTCTTCGGAAACAAATTGTACATTTGGCACAAAGTAGAGAAAAAGCCAACGGCGCAGAAACCCGAAGAGCAGAAAATAGCAGGGCAAGGCGTTGAATTACCAAAACTTTCTGAAAGCAAATTGCGAGAATTAACATGGAGTCTCGATATCAAAGAAACACTTGGTGAAGATTCAAACAATAAAAATAATTTTAAGGTATAATGTTTACAAGTAAACATTATGTCACCAGCAAGTAAAGCAACACAGGAATTCGTTCCGATCCAAGAAGTACGAGATGGAGTCATTATTCTAAAAGATGGATCAATGCGCTCTATTCTCATAGCTTCGTCTATCAACTTTGCTCTGAAATCTGAAGACGAGCAAAATGCGACAATTTTTCAATTTCAGAACTTCCTTAACTCGCTAGATTTCCAAATCCAGATTTTCCTCCAATCGCGCAGACTCGATATTCGACCATATCTCGCACTGCTAGAAGAAAGACAGAAAATGCAAACCAGCGATTTGATGAGAATACAAATACGTGAGTATACAAACTTTATAAAAACATTTACCGACAGTGTTGAAATTATGACAAAAAGTTTCTTTGTTATTGTCCCATACACACCATCAAAGATAGATTTCGGAACAAAGGGCGGTATTTTTGCTCCAAAATCCAACAAAAAACCGTCAGAACAAAAATCTGACAGCTTTGAAGAAAGTCGAATTCAACTGGAACAGCGTGTTTCTATTGTTACAGGAGGGCTGAACCGTTGCGGAATCCGAACAATACCGCTAGGAACCGAAGAAATAGTCGAGGTATTTTATAAATTATTCAATCCAGGCGACGTCGACAAACCAATCGCAATTAATCAACAATAATATGGGAATATTTGATTTTTTAAAGCCAAAAACAGCTGCACAAAAAGGTCCTGACATCACCTCATTCTTGCCACAACAAATTTACGAGGCAGGAATATTGGAATTGCGAGACATCATTGCGCCTTCTGCCTTAAAAATTACTCCTAAAACCTTGAATCTCGGAGAAAAAACGACTCGAAGTTTCTTCGTTATCTCTTATCCTCGTTTTCTTTCTGACAGTTGGTTCGCTCCAATCATTAATCTCGATAAGATTTTCGATGTTTCAATTTTCGTACATCCAATCGAAACAACAAAAATTCTCAGACAATTTCAGAAAAAAGTAGCAGAGGTTCAAAGCCAAATCAACATCAGGGCAGAGAAGGGGTTAGTGCGAGATCCTCAACTAGATACTGCATATCAGGATCTCGAAACTTTACGAGATAATTTACAACAAGCGCAGGAAAAGATTTTTGAAGTTGGTCTCTACATCACCATTTACGCCGACAACGAGGAAGAGTTAGACAAAGTTGAATCTGAATTCAAATCAATTCTCGAATCTAAATTGGTATACATGAAGCCTGCTCTTTTCCAGCAAGAAGAGGGATTTAAAACAGTTATGCCTCTCGGCTTAGACATTTTAAATGTTCACTCAAAGTTGAATTCTGGACCTCTATCTAGTATTTTTCCTTTCGTTTCTTTTGAGCTGACTTCGGACCGCGGAATTTTATTCGGAATAAACAGACATAATTCTGGTTTGATTCTGTTTGATAGATATTCACTCGAAAACTACAACTCGGTAACATTTGCCAAGGCTGGTTCAGGAAAATCATACGCAACAAAATTGGAAATTCTCCGATCACTCATGTTCGGAACAGATGTCATTGTCCTCGACCCAGAGCGCGAGTATGAACATATTGCAGAGGCAACAGGAGGCCGATATTTCAACATATCTTTGACTTCAGAACATCATATTAACCCCTTCGATCTCCCACCGGCAAAAGGTGACGAGGAACCGGCAAACATTTTGCGTTCGAACATCGTTAACCTCGTTGGACTTTTCCGATTAATGTTCGGTGGAATTTCTCCTGAAGAAGATGCAATCATCGACCGCGCAATTACAGAAACATACGCACTCAAAGACATCACACCTGATTCGGATTTCTCAAGCATCGAGCCGCCACTGTTGTCAGACTTCGAATTAGTTCTCGCTGGAATGGAGGGTGCGGAAAATCTCGTTCAAAAATTGAGCAAATACACAAAGGGAACATGGTCAGGATTCATCAATAAACCAACAAACGTCGACCTCGGTCGAAACTTCATCGTATTCTCACTACGAGACATGGAAGACGAATTAAAACCGATTGCCATGTACTTGATTACTCATTATATTTGGAACGAAGTACGACGCGAGCTCAAAAAACGATTGCTCGTAATTGACGAGGCATGGTGGATGATGAAATCCGAAGATACGGCGTCATTCCTATACGGTCTCGCAAAACGAGGAAGAAAATATTTCCTTGGTCTCTCAACAATTACACAAGACGTCGAAGACTTCCTCAGTTCACCGTACGGCGTGCCAATTATTACAAACTCTTCGATTCAATTTTTAATGAAGCAATCTCCATCGTCAATTGATATCGTTCAGAAAACTTTCAACCTGACCGAAGAAGAAAAATATTTGTTGCTCGAATCAAATGTGGGGGAGGGAATATTTTTTGCTGGAATGAAACATGTCGCCATAAAAGTAATTGCTTCATATACCGAGGATCAAATTATAACATCAGACCCATCGCAGGTGTTGTCCATCAAGCGCGCAAAAGCAGAGTTCCAAAACGCACAGGGCGGGGGAGGAGACTTCAAAAAATCTAGCATAACCAAGATTAGGGAAAATCTACAAATGGGTGGATTATAATGTAGTATAATTAGTTGGATGAAAAAAATTGCAATTTCTATTATCTTTACAATGATACCGGTGATTGTTTTTGCGCAATCGACAACTACTAGCGATTTAACAAATTTAATTCAGCAATTTCAACAGCAACAATCCGCTCTTGAGCTCGGATCGATTGAGGATTTGTTTGATAAAAATACTGGGCTACCAATCGGTGTAGAAGAAAAAATTTCAGTGAAGCTCGACGATCTATATCCTCAGCCAAATCAAACAATTACAGCAACGGCCGTTAGTAACGCCACAAATTTAGACAAAGCACAAATCAGCTGGTCTCTAAATGACAAGATAATTGAAAAGGGGATCGGTCTCACAAAATTCACTTTCAAAACTGGTGTACTCGGTAAAGATCAAAAACTGACCGTCTACATTGAAAAAATAGAGGGCGGCGTCTTCACTGATAGTTACAGAATTTCAACTTCCGAAGTAGATATGTATTATGAAGCTCAGACTTTCGTTCCGCCTTTCTACAATGGTAAAGCTAAATTTTCAAACCAATCCTCTGTAATAGTATATGCAACACCTCGTGGAATGGGTGCAGACGGAAAATTAATTCCAGTTGAGAACTATACCTATAAATGGTACGTAAATGATAGAGCCTTCCAATCTCTATCAGGTTATGGAAAAAATTATTTTGTCTACACAGACTCAATTTTGTCAGAACCAGCAAAAATCTCGGTAACAGTATCGTCACGAGACGGATCTGTGGCGGGTGAGGGTGTGATTGTTTTGAGACCTTCATCTCCAAAGATATCTTTCTACGAGGAAAACCCAATATATGGCACCATCTATGAGAGTTCTATGCTGGGCTCACGTAACCTAGACAGAGAGGAAATTACTTTCCGTGCGATTCCATATTTCTTTGATAATAATATTTTTGGTTTAAATTTCATATGGAAAATGAATGGCATCACAATAGAAGGACTCGGAAATTCAAACATCATCACATTTAGACAGCAAGAGGGTGTAACAGGGGAGTCAAACATTAGCGCAGAAGTGAAAAATAATGATAAAATATTTCAGAATACAAAAAATAGCTTTTCTCTAATGTTTAGTGAGGAAAAACAAAGACAATTTAGTTTTTAATCAATGAAAAATATACAACAACACAAAAAAATAGTACTTACGACTTTATTCTTTTTTGTTTTTGGTCTTGCTTTAATAGTAATTAGACAAGAGCAAAAAAGCGGAGATCTCACAACAACAAAAGCCGCATCGGTTATCTTGGCCCAAACAAACACTCAAAATAAAGATGTATTGATTAATGATTACATTACAACCATTGAAAATTACGGGAAGCTTGATGCTATGAAAGAAAACACAGAGAAAGAATACGAACGCAATCAGGCTATTTTAATGATGGACCAAATGAACAAAAAGATGCAAGAATTGGAAAGGGCCTTGTCTACAACCTTAAGTGCTGAGGAGTACACCACCTTAACGGAAAAAACTAAACTTGAAAAATATTCCTCATCTTACGCGGCGATTGATAGCACATGGGATAAAAATTCTTCAACTGTAGATATGAGCAAGATAGATATGAGTGTTTTAAATGATAAAATAACAACCAGCGAAATAATAAATAGGGCTTTGGGTATTTCCGAGAATGTTTTTGCTGAAGCAAAAGTAGCCGCAGGCACAGAGTTCGGCAAAAAAACATACGTTCCACTATCTGTCATTCCTGGACTAACAGACGCAAGCAATTCAACAGTAACAATGAAGCCATTCTTGAGGCTACTATTTAAATGGGGAATAGCTATTGCAGTGATTTTATCCGTAGTAATGATCACTTTCGGAGGTTTTCAATATATGACGACAGATGCTGTTTTCGCTAAATCAGAAGGTAGGGCAAAGATAAACGCGGCTATTATCGGCCTTCTACTGGCTTTATCGGCATGGTTAATCCTCCAAACTGTTGATCCTAGAATACTACGAGAACCACAATCCTCAATTCTAAATTAGTCTTGGTAAAAAAAATATTTTCCATTTTTTGTTGATATAATATTTATATGTCAAAAAAGAAATTATTAGCTATTGTTATATTACTATTCATTCTTGGAGCAGGTTTTCTAGCCTATCAATTCTATTTCAAGCAGAATACAGACCAAAATACCACAACAAATCTCCCAAATAATCCTTTCGGCAATTTTTTCCCAACCGAGAACACAAATTCATCCCCACGAAACAGTAACAACGAAGATTTTGAACCATCTGAACAAGCAATATCAAAATTACGAGTAATTGCGGATGTGCCAGTCGCAGGCGCATCAATTTTCGAGAGATCATCATCAAGCACTAACCCAAACGCAACTTCAACTGAAACAGTATATAGATACGTGGAAAGAGCAACAGGTCATGTGTACGAGATGCTCACAACTGAAACTAATGCAAGAAGAATTTCAAATACAACAATTCCTAAAATTTATCGCGCACAATTTCTAAATAACAAAAATCAAATCGCTTTTCAATTTTTGGATAGGGTAGAGAACATAGACACATATATTGCTGAAATTAAAGAAAACAAAACCGAAACAGCTTCAGAAGAAAAGAATGTTTTGGATGGTGTTTTCATGAAAAAAAACATCCAGCATTTGTTAATTTCGCCTGATGGAAGAAATATTTTTAATGTCGTCCGTAACTCTGATGAAAAAAGCACGAACAAAATTCTCGGAAGTCTCTCACTCGCATCGAATCCTAATACTGAGAAACTGATTTTCAGTTCATATATATCTGAATGGACTCCGAAATGGATTTCCGCAGACATCATTTCATTCAACACCAAAGCGAGCTACGACGCTCCTGGATATTTATATTTGTTCAACATTAAAACTAGAGCATTTAATAAAGTTCTCGGTCCAATAAATGGTCTCATTTCAAATGTTAGTCCTGATACAAAAAAAGTTTTATATTCCCTCAATAATAAAAATCAGACTGAGTTGAGACTATTTGATGTTACAAAAAACACTTCGTATATTATTCCAAATGCCACACTAGCAGAGAAATGTGTATGGGGTAAAGACAGCGTTTCAGTGTATTGTGCAATTCCAAATAACATATACAGGACAACATATCCAGACACTTGGTATATGGGAGAAAGCTCATTCAACGACTCACTTGTCGCAATAAACACAGTTGATCAAACAACAAAACTAATTCATAACAGCGCAGACTTCTCAACACTATTCGATATGATTGATCTTAAACTTTCTCCTCGCGAAGACTACATAATATTCACAAACAAAAAAGATTTGAAGCTGTGGTCAATTGAAATAAAATAATTTTATTTCTTTGTAACAAATTTCTTTGTTAAATATAGCTCCTGAAATATTGAGAACGTGTTGCTAGTAGCAAAATAGAGAGCAATCACTCCTCCGAGAGAGTAGGCAATAAATCCCATGAAAACAGGCATGACATATTTCATTTGAATCTGCATTCCTTTCATAATATCATTCATCATTTTTTCCTTTTCTGTCTGATTCTCTGTTGGTGTTAGATTATGATTATTTCTAGACATTAAAATTTTTGCCTGCAAGAATTGTGTGAAGGCTGCGACCGCCGCGAGTATTAGACTCTTCTTTGTTAAATCTATTAGAAGAAAATTCACACTCACATTTTCTGGAGCAGAAATAAATGAGTACAAAATATCTAAATTAATATTTGGCAAACCCTCTCTGAAAAAAACGAAGTAGAGCGCAAAAATAATCGGAAGTTGTATGAAAATCATTAAAATACTTGCAAATGGTTTAACATTATTGTCTCGGTAGAGTTGCATGGTCTCAATAGCCAGTTTCTGTCTGTCATCTTTATATTTCTCCTGCAATTCTTTCATCTGTGGAGCAATTTCTTTCATCTTTATCTGTGACTTGATGGCGTTCTTTGAAATAGGGAACAAAACAATACGAACGAATATTGTTAAAATAATTACAGCAACCCCCAAATCAGCGAAAGGGATGACATTTAATAAAAAAACGAGCACATTATAAAGTGGCTCCACTAAAAAATTTTGAAATAATGATGACATATCTCTGAATTATATTACAGAATACGATTAAAATGAAACTTTATTTACTTCAGAACAAATTTGCTGGTAGTTGCTATCTGCAATTTTCGAGTTAACAGAAAAAACGTAATCGAAATTACCGAAAATACCTAAATTTTCTTTGATCGCAGCACAAATCCGTCTCTTTATCTGATGTCTATGAACTGCGTGTTTGACCGCCTTCTTTGGCACAACAACTCCAAAACGTCCATATTCTAGGCCATTCTCTAGTCTTTTCAATAAAAAAAGCCCCGAGGAGTATCTCTCTCCTTCGGTCATAACTTTTTTAAATATTTCTCTTGGAACCCTTTGTTTAATAGGGAACATAGTGAATTATATAGTAACAATCTTTCTTCGGCCCTTGTTTCGGCGTCGTTTTAGAACATTTTTGCCTGTGGCGCTCTTTGTTCTAGAAAGAAAACCGTGTGCCTTTGCTCTTTTTTTCTTTTTTGGGTTATACGTAAATGACATAATTTTTTATTAACAACTTATAAACATATTATTAACATATTTTTCCTTTTTTAACAAGTTACATGTTTCTCATCAGGGTATATAATGGGAAACAAATAAATTATGCCAAACGTTTCTGATTACAAAACATTATGGGAAGATGCACTTCGTAAAGTTGAAACTGAGATATCTGGTGCTAATTTTAAAACTTGGTTCAAGGATACTTTCATCAATAAATACTCGGAGGGTGTCATCACAATCGGTGTTCCCAACACTTTTGTAAAGGATTGGCTAAATAACAAGTTTAACAAGGTAATTTTGAAGGCTCTTCGCGACATTAACGACACAATCAGAGCGGTTGAATACGCCGTTTGCAAATTAGAGAAGGCGAAAAACCTTGAAAACAAAAAGATTTTCACGAAAAACCCGGAAGAATTGCCCCTTTCTGATTACTACATCAATAAAGAGGACAATTTAAACCCAAGATACACTTTTGAAAACTTCGTAATCGGTCCATTCAATGAATTAGCGTACGCAGCATCGCAAGCGATAGTGAAACAGCCCGGAATTGTTTACAACCCTCTTTTTATCTATGGAAATACAGGCCACGGCAAGACACACCTCATACAAGCAATAGGGAATCAGGTCAAAAATCACTACAAAGACAAGAAGGTTTTCTACCTAACTTCAGAAAAATACGTTTCTGAGTATATTGCCGCTGTTCAGGCTAACCGCGTCAACCAGTTCAAGGAGAAATATAGGAAATACGACGTTTTGATCATGGACGATATTCAATTTTTATCAAAAAAAGAGAAAACACAGGAAGAATTGTTTCATTTGTTTAATACTTTGTATGACAACAACAAACAAATTGTCTTTTCATCTGATCAACATCCCAACTTTATTCCAGGACTAGAGGACAGACTGAAATCTCGATTTAATCAAGGAATGATTGTTGATATCCCACAGCCCGACCACGAGTCCAGAATAGCCATTTTAAAGTCTAAAATCGACCGCAGTGAGATTAATATCCCAGAAGAGATCGTAAACTATCTAGCCCAAACAATAGAGGGAAATATACGCGAGCTGGAGGGTGCAGTAAATTCCGTAATATGCCACACACAACTCAAGGGTAGGGATCTTTCCTTCAACGAGATCAAGGATTTAATAAAAAACAGTTCAAAACCAAAGAAAATGGTGTCGGTTAATGAATTAATTAAGATTATCTCGGAATTCTATAATATTGAAGAGAAGAACATTTGTGAAAAGACGCGCAGAAAGGAAATCGTGCGCCCAAGACAGATAATTATGTATATTCTTCGTGAGGATTTTAGTATCTCATACCCAACTATTGGCGAAAAATTGGGTGGCAGGGATCATACAACAGTTATTCACTCATGCGAGAAGATAAAGAAAGAAATGGAAACCGACACAACCCTCTCCCAGCAGATTAGTCAGATCAGGGCGATGTTGTAATGTGGAAAACCACTGAATAACTGTGTCGCAAGTTGTTGGAAAGTTCTTTAATTTCAGTCGTCAGATGTGGACAGTATTTGATAATAAATTGATATCAAATATTTATAAAGTTTTCACCAGCTTATCACCACATCTTATTAGATAAAAGAAATCAAAAAGAGTATTATTTTAGTAGGGAACTTTAATCTTATCCACTTATCAACAGGACTATTATAGATAAAATCTTTTATTAAAAGAAAAATTAATTAATATATATGAAATTTGAATGTAACAAAGAAAAAATATCTTCTGCAATCGGCAAGGCAGAGAAAATCACAGGAAGAAACGTTAGTCTTCCGGTACTTTCATGTATTTTAATTGAAGCAAAGGACGATAAGGTTAAAATTAAAGCAACAAACCTTGATATTGGGCTTTCTATTGAAATACCGTGCAAGGTTTCTGAGGCCGGCATCTGCACTGTTTCAGGAAACATTTTGAATTCATATCTTTCTAATCTAGGAAAAGGGGACAGCGACTTGAACTTCAGCCTGCAGAATGAAAACCTTTATATCTACTCAAAAAATAGCGAGACAACTATCAAGACGTTGCCCGCCGAGGACTTCCCAAATATCCCAGTAATTGAGGAGAAGAAAAAGTTTGTGATTGAATCAAAAGATTTTTTGAAGGGGTTTCAGTCTGTTTGGTATAGCGCCTCTGTTTCAAATATTAAACCAGAGCTCTCAAGCGTCTACATTTATCCTGACGGAGAAAACATTTACTTTGTTGCAACGGACTCTTTTAGATTGGCCGAAAAAAATATTCGAATTGGAAAGACTGAAGGTTTCGAATCAATTCTAATTCCATTCAAAAATACAACAGAAATTGCGCGCGTTTTTGAGGACCAGGACACTGAGATAGAAATTGTGTTTGACGAAAATCAGATTGCCCTGAAGAATAAAAATATTTACCTAGTATCGAGAATAATAGATGGAGTATTCCCAGATTACAAACAAATTATTCCAAAAACAGAGACTACGGTCGTGAATGTTTTGAAAGAAGATTTTCTTCAGGCTCTGAGAATTTCAAATATTTTTTCGAACAACTTTAATCAAACAACTTTCTCAGTAATGCCGGCCGACAATGTTTTGGAAGTTTCAACACAAAACAAAGACAAGGGAGAGACAATAAATAAAATTAAAATTAACGCAGAAGGGGAAGCGATTAAAATTAGCTTCAATCATAAATACCTCAGCGATTGTTTCTCGTCAATTAGCTCTGATAGTCTTAAATTAATATTTAACGGAGTTGGAAAACCCCTTGTAATTACAGGTTCAAAAGACAGCACCTTCCGATATTTGGTAATGCCAATGAACAAATAATGTTTAATATTGCTTTATTCTTACAAAAATATTCCTCAATCGGCCTGAAGGAAGAAAGTATTAAAAAGTTTTTAATTGAATCGATAAAAGAGGCGACGAACGTAGAAATCACAAAAGAAAAAATAAAATTTGGAAAGGAGAGCGTCAGTTTAAATGTTTCAGGGGCAGAGAAGACTGAGATCTTTATGAAAAGAGAAATGATAAATAAAACTTTTCTCGAAAAAGTTAACTCTGCGGGATTTAAAATATCCGAGAAGAAAATTATTTAATCAAAAACTCTAGGTAGTCTTCGTATTTTTCTCCTGAGTCATCTGTGACAATGACACGCAACTTATTAGTTGGTCTTATTGCAGAGAGCTCGCTCGGGTAGAATGATATTGCTTCACCAGGAATTTGAAGATCTCCGATTTTTTGTGAGTTGAGAAATACTTCTCCTGAAATTATTTTCTTTCCGTTATCAAGTGATACCGATATGACCATAATTGAATCAATAAAGTATGTTTTATTATCCTCTGGGCTGAGAATTTTTAAGTGATTTGTTTTTGGTGCCGCCGAGATTTCCTCGTCGTTTGAGCCAGAGTCCAAGGAGGATGGGTTGTTTGTCTTTGCCCATTCTCGAACGGGAGCTTCCCATAATTCATATTGAGGATCACGACCAGGACGACTTGGGATTGGACCAAGTGGATCATTTTTATCTACCCAGTGCAATATTGAGTGAATACCCCCACTTGTGCCAGTGACTTTAATTTTTCCATCAACAGCAGTAGTTTTTTCTCCTTTCCAGTATCCAGCAAGTATTGGCTTAATATCTGGATTAATTGGGTCTGGTTCTGTAAAAGAAGTGTTTGGAATTTTTGGAAGAACCACCTGCATGAATTGATTCCACATTGGTGCGACAATCATACCGGCCACCTTTTTCTCCATAGGGGAGTTGTCGTTGTTTCCTGCCCAAGCTGCGACAACAATATTTGGAGTATACCCAAGAATCCAGGCGTCGCGGTAATCATTGGTTGTACCAGTTTTCGCCGCTACATCTCTCTCACCAAAATAAAGTGGAGAGTTTGATCCATACCCTTGAGTTCTCGCGACGTTATCAGAAAGAACACTAGAGATTAAGCGAGTCGTCTGTTCGGCCATAATTCTCTCGCCGACAGGAGCAGACTCTTCGACTAAAATATTTCCTTTGCTGTCCTCAATTTTGATTATGCCTTTCTTAGGATATTTTGTACCTTCTGTTGCAAAAACTCCATAAGCACCGGCTAAGTCTAGGGGGGTGACTTCTCCACCTCCGAGAACGAGAGTTAGTCCGTATTGATCAACATTAGTTAAAGTTTCCAACCCCATTCTTTTTGCGAGATTCAGTGCATCTTTAACTCCAACAAGGTAAAGCATTTTAACGGCAGGGATGTTGATTGATTGTGCGAGGGCGTCGCGCAGTGTCATTGGACCACGGAATTTGTCGTCATAGTTTCCTGGTGTATAGCAATTCTCTCCGGTTGTTTTGTTACAGACAGCAGAGAATTCGGTAGGGAGGTCAAACACAACTGTTTCTGGACGGTATCCCTTGTTGAAAGCCTCCGCGTAGACGATGGGCTTAAATGTGGAGCCTGGCTGTCTTTTTGCGACAGTAATATTGAAGTTACCATCAATTTCTTTATCGAAATAGTCGCGCGACCCAACCATTGTCAGTATTTCTCCGTTGTTTGGATCAATTGCAACCAATGCGGCATTTTCTGCATTAAAATTCTTTTTGTTTTCAAATGCCTTCGCCTTAACAATCTCTTCTGCTTTTTGCTGGAGTTCCCAGTCGAGAGTTGTGATGACTTTCAAACCGCCCTGCTCGACAACCTCCTTTCCGAATTCCTTTTCCAGTTGCTCTTTTATATACATTACAAAGTGCGGAGCTTTGATTCCGAATGATTCTTGCTTTGAAAACGTAACTTCCTCAGATTTAGCTGAGTTGCGCTGTTCCGCCGTGATGTATTTTGAATCATACATTTGATCCAAGACGTAGTTTTTTCTATATTCAAGCTGCTCTAGATGGCTACCATATGGGGAATAGTAGGTTGGGGCCTGGGGCAGTGCGGCGAGATATGCTGATTCGGCGAGAGTTAAATCCTTGGCGCTCTTTGAAAAAAATCTGCGTGAAGCCTCTTCTATTCCGTACACACTTCCTCCGTATGGGATTTCGTTCAGATAAATAGCGAGAATTTCGTCCTTTGTGAGAACTTTTTCTAGGCGGGGTGCCAGAATCCATTCTTTCAGTTTTCTTGAAATTTTCTTGTCGCGAGTAAGAAGGGCGTTCTTTATGACCTGCTGAGTAATAGTAGAACCTCCTTGCCCCCCTAAAAGGTTTCCTTGGAGGATATTGTTTTTGATTGCTCGGACAATTGAAGAAAATTCAATCCCATTATGAGTGTAGAAATTTTTGTCCTCTACTGCGACTGCCGCCTGTTTTAGGGTTTCAGCGATTTG
>CAYLNC010000001.1:21360-29444 GCA_964385145.1 uncultured Candidatus Saccharibacteria bacterium
GTTGGAGATTTCACTGCGCGAATCGGAGATCCTTCAGACAAATTGGAGAAGAGACCAATGCTAGATTCTAAAAAGATTGCAGAAAATTTGCGTGACTACAAGAGACAGGTTGGAATGATTATTGATTTGAGAAAAGCAAAGTTTGTTTACAACAATGATTGGCTTTCAAAATTAAAATTTGATGAAATTGCGGAGCTCGCTGAAAGCTTCACCGTCAGTCAAATGATTACTCGCAGAAATTTCAAGGAGAGATTAGATAGGGGAGACGAAGTTTCATTGCGTGAGTTTTTGTACCCACTGATGCAGGGATACGATTCATATGTTTTAAAATCTGATGTGGAGATTGGAGGATTCGATCAGCTATTTAATTTGAAAGCCGGTCGTGCTATTCAGAAGCACTATGGAATGAAGGAACAAAATATTATGACTCTCATTATGCTTGAGGGTACAGACGGCAGAAAGATGTCCACGAGCTGGGGTAACGTCATTAATACAACAGATGATGCTCAACAAATGTACGGTAAAACCATGGCGGTTCGCGACGATTTGATTGTAAAATATTTGCGGGCATGCACAGATGTTTCAGATGAAAAGATTTCTGAAATAGAAAAGGACTTGGCTGACCCAAATAAAAATCCACGCGATGCCAAAATGTTTTTGGCGAGAGAATTGGTAAAGGTTTACCACAGTGAGGCTGACGCCATTAGGGCTGAAGAAAGTTTTGTGAAGACTTTCCAAAACAAAGAGGGAATACCAGATGACACGGAAACAGTACGAGTGGAAAGCGGAAAACTGTTGTCTGATTTGTTGGTAGAAAAACAAATTGTTCCATCCAAAACAGAATTTAGAAGATTGGTTGAAGCGGGCGCGATAAAATTTGCAGAGGGAGAAGACAAAATCTCTGACCCAAATTACAAAATCGAAAAAGCAATTCAATTGAAGATAGGAAAAAAGAAATTTATTAAAATTGAAGTTTAGCTTCGGATTGAATAGGTAACAAAAAAAACCGCGGTCTCGCGGTTTTTTTTGTTAGAAGTCCTCTCTGTCGTCCATCTCATCTCCACCAAACATGTCGTCTGCATCGTCGACATCTAGATCGTCAGGATCTATCTCTCCAAAAAGATCCTCGTCGTCAGCCAGAATGTCTTCACTTTCGGCGAGCTCATCCTCGTCTAAATCTGTATTTGTGTCATCAAAATCTGTCATCATTTTTTGAAAAATTTTATTTATTAAATCCTTACTACTATCTTTTATCAATAAAAAAATATTTTGACAAATGCTAGTTGTGGATAGCGAACCTAGAATTTACCGTTATGTGCGAAATAAGTCAAGCCAACCGCGATTGCATCGAATTCATCATCGTGTTTTATTGGCTTACTGACTTTAATTAGACGAGGAATCATGCTAATAATTGCTGATTTGTCGCTCTTGCCGTAGCCAGTGACGGCGACCTTGATTTCACCTGGACCAAATTCCGAGACGGCAACGCCCATCGATTGTGCTGTTGCGATAATTGCGCCGCGCGCCTCAGAAACCTGCATGACAGTCTTTTGATTGTTAGTGAAGAAAAGCGTTTCTATCGCCATTTTTTCTGGTTTGAATTCAGCAATGATTTCCTCGATGCGATTTTTGATTAAACCTAGGCGTTCTGGGTGGGGTAGTTTTGCTGAAGTTTTAAAGCACTCTGAAAATATCAGAATCTCTTTGCCTTTTGGTTCCTTCTCGATTATCGCAATTCCAAGGCGTTCATATCCTGGATCGATTGAAATGATTTTCATTATTCAGCGTTCGTATAAACTTCCTGCACATCTTCCAAATCATCGAGCGCGTCAATTAATTTTCCCAATTTCTCTCCATCCTCCTCAGAAATCGGCACAGTTGTATTTGCAGTCAATGTCCCATTCGCTCTTGTGAAAGCCCACGACGCAGATCCGACCGGAGCCAATTCGATACCGCCGTTAATAGACAAAATATGTTTGACCTCCGCGACTGTTCGATTTTTGTTGTCAGTTAGTGCATCAATAACAATTCCAACTCCTCCTGGTCCGTATGCTTCATATGTAACTGGTTCGAGAGCCGCTGTAGTTTTGTCGGCACCCTTTTTGACGGCGCGTTCAATTGTATCTTTCGGCATGTTTTCTTTTTTCGCAGTCTGAATAATTGTTGCGAGGGAAGGGGAATTGATATCACCGTTGCATTTTTTTGACTCAGCAATAATCAACCGTGACAATTTAGAAAAGACGTTGCTTTTCTTTGCATCTTCGGCTCCTTTTTGTCTTTTAATTTTTGACCATTTATTATGTCCTGACATATATTTGATTTATTTAATTAATTTTTCTTGAATGTGTTCTGGCGGATCAATCTTCAAATGTTTGTATCCTGATAAAGTGACCATTCGCCCGCGCGGAGTTCTCTCGATGAATCCCAGCTGAAGCAAATACGGCTCGTTGAACTCTTCGATTGTTCCTTCTTCTTCTGACAATGACATCGCCAATGTTCCTAATCCTACTGGGCCACCGTTGAATTTTTTGATGAGAGCGTTCATCACTGACATGTCTGCTTTGGTTAAACCGATTTCATCTATGTCCAACATTTGTAAAGTTTTCTCAACACTGTCCTTGCTCAAATGTGTGTTGTTGATTTGACTGTAGTCTCTACATCGCTTCAACAAATAGTTTGCAGTTCGTGGAGTTTTTCTGCTGCGCTTTGCAATTTCCACCGCTGCTTCATCATCAATTTTAATTCCGAGAATTTTCGCAGACCGGGAAATGATTTTCTCAATCTCTTGATTGGAATAAAATTCGAGTCGGAATATTCCTCCGGAGAATCTCGAACGCAACGGCGCAGAAATCATTGCAATTTTCGTTGTTGCGGCAATGAGTGTGAAAGGAGGCAACTCCAATTGAATTGTTCGCGCGCTCGGACCCTTGCCGATGATGATATCGAGGACACCAGACTCCATAGCAGGGTAGAGAATCTCTTCGACCGCCTTGTTGAGACGATGAATCTCGTCGATGAATAAAATATCACCCGGTGCGAGGTTCGTCAGAATGCTTGCGAGGTCGCCAACTTTCTCAATCGATGGACCGGAAGTAATTTTTATCTGCGTGTTTGTATGTTTTGCAATTAAATGAGCTAGCGTCGTCTTTCCGAGGCCGGGAGGGCCATAAAAAAGGATATGTTCGGGAGGATGATTACGTTGTTTTGCTGCCTCCAATAGTACGTGAAGGTTGTTTTTTATGCTTTCCTGACCTATATATTCGTCCCATGTGGCAGGTCTCAGTTGCTGATCCAAAACAACCTCTTCTTTGATATTTTCATTTGTATCTTTCAAATTGCTTGACATATTTTCTATATGTGCTATTATAGCACTTGAATACGAGTTTTACAAAATCCAAGTCATAAATCTCTAAACAATACGGTTCACGCCTACTAAGGTATTGTTTCAAGGACGCTCTGGTTACAACCTCGCGGTTGTTTGCTGGTGCTATCCTCAGATTGATACCTGCATTCAGACGATCATGTTTGAATGGGTTGTTTAGAGATTTATGCTTTGGATAAAGAGCTAACTACTTCTTTATCTTACCCCTCACGTTTTTAAAAACAACTAGGCAAATTATTTTTTTTGTTTCGTAAAATAGTTTGCGAACGAGAGAATGAAATTAATTAATAATTTCCATTTTACCTTCTCTTTTTTCCATATCAATAACGCGGCCGACTTCATCAAAGTCGGTTTTGCCTTCTAAAATTTTAATGAGCGCGTCCTGCGCCATGTCGAGCATGCCTTGCTTTGTTGCGAGAACTTTGATTTCGCGTTCGCTCGGATTCATCGTGACCAGTTCCTCAATTTCTTGATTCGTTACAATTGCTTCATAGATGCCTAGGCGCCCCGCATATCCAGTCATGTTACATTTCGTACAACCCACTGGTTCATAAACCGTATCTGTCCATGTTGGTTTATGTTTCTCGGGGATGCTTTCGTAAATAGATTTTGCAATTTCCAATTTTTCGCCAGTCAGTGTTGAAGCTTTCTTGCAATTCGGACACAAAATTCTGGCGAGACGTTGTGCGATCACCATCGTTAGAGCTGAAGTTAAAATCTTCGGATTAATTCCGAGGTCAATTAGACGAGGATATGCTCCCGCAGCATTGTTGGTGTGAAGGGTAGAGAAGACGATGTGTCCTGTGAGCGCCGCCTGCACTGCAGTTTCGGCAGTATCGAGATCTCGAATCTCACCAACCATGATAACGTCTGGGTCTTGTCGGAGAGAGCTTTTCAATCCTTTGGCGAAATCGTAATCCTTGTTTGGATTCACCTGTGTTTGAACTACGCCCTCGAGATGATATTCGATTGGGTCCTCGATTGTGATGATTTTAATATCTGGACCTTTCTTTCTGTTCAGGAAAGCATACAGCGTCGTTGTTTTTCCGGAACCAGTAGGACCAGTGTTGAGAATCATTCCGTGTGGTCGATTAATTTCGCGCTCAAAAATTTCCTGCAAATATTTTGGCACACCGAGAGTCTCGATTGGAATTGTTAGAGAATTTGGATCGAGAAGTCGCATAACAATTGACTCACCATAGTTGCCAGGGAGGACAGAAGAACGGATTTCAATTTCTTTATCTCCAATTTTTACACTGAATCGTCCGTCCTGTGCGTTGTCCTTCACATTAATTTTCAAACCAGAAAGCAATTTAATTCGTGAAAGTAAAAGATTGTATGTCTCATGATCCAAATTTGAAACGATGAGGAGCACGCCATCGATTCGAAGTCGAACTGTGACGCTTGCTTCCTCTGGTTCGACGTGAATATCAGAAGCCTTGGTTGCGATTGCTGCCGCGACAATGATTTCGACGATTCGAGACACACGAAAACTCTTTTTTGCAGTCAAAATGTCTGCGATGACTTTGCGAGCATCGTCGATTGTTTTAACTTCAGAAATGAATTTTTGAATTTCCTCACTAGAGACTTCGAGAGAACCCATCTTTGACTCCTTGGCGAATGAGAGATCGGCGTAGCGCGACCAAGCTTTCTCAAGACTTTTCTGTGAGACGATTATTGGATTCACAAAGTACCCGTTTTTTTCGAGCTCTGCCATTTCATTTTGCACCTCCTGGCGATTTGGAGACTTCATCGCGAGGGAAATTTTTCGATTGTTGATATTTATTGCGGCGACAAAATGCTCGCGGGCACGATCTTCTGGAATTAACCGAAGAGCGTCAGTGTAGATAGTTTCTGCGGTCAAATCCATATATTGAAGCCCGTAGCGAGTTGCGAGAGTCTGAGCCAAATCTTCCTCTTCGCGTTCGCGCATGAGTTTTACTCGCTCGTCTTGCTTTTTCTCATCAAATTGAATGGTCATTTGTCTATATTTTAGCAGATAAAAGGGGATATTGTGGGGATAATTAAGATGTTGACAAAGAGACTGTATATGGTATAATTGTAAAAGGTAAATAAACAACCCAGGACGCAAGTCCAAGGAGCATTATGAAAACGTTCTTTCAGACTTTTCTCGCCCTCGTCGCCACGGTTTTCTTCGGAGTGGGCTGCGGCACCATTAACGTCGGTGGAGGCTTCATGAGCCACGCCACGGTGGAGCACTACTATTATCAGAACCCACAGCCGGTCTACGTTTTGCCCGTCCCCGGACAGGTGGACAAGACCGTGATACACGCACGCCGCTGGGGAGGTGACCCAGATCTTCCTCGCGAAGAGAAGATAGAGATCCTGCGTACCAGCATTTACGATGCAGAGTTGGTGGAGGGTCATACCTACTACAACATGCAGGCGGAACGAGCTGCTGGCAACACTGGCGGCCGTGGCCCGACAGGGCACAGGCACTGAAGCGGCAACGCTTCAGCACAGATCCTCGAACAGAGCTTTAACAAGCCGAGTTCGGGGATTTTTCTTTATATGTTAAAATGGATACAAATGAAATGGAAAATAGATAATTTGGCGGAATTGGAGAACGTTGCTCGTGAAGTGGTTGCTCGGGCGGAGGAAGCTTCAAAAAAGAGCGGACATGCGGTCGTTATCGCGCTGCACGGAAATTTAGGTGCCGGCAAAACCACTTTCACAAAACATTTAGCGAAAGTTTTGGGTATTGAAGAAAACGTCGTCAGTCCAACATTTGTCATTCAGAAACAATTTAAAATTTCCGACGGAGCTTTCTCACAACTAATTCACATCGACACATACAGAATTGATTTGCAGGATGAATTGGTTCGATTGGGTTGGGCAGAGAATGTTGCCGAGAAGGGAAATTTAATCGCGGTCGAGTGGCCAGAAAATATTCCGGATTTGCTTCCAGAAAATACAATTCATATATACTTTACGCATGTGAATGAGACGACGCGGGAGATTGAAATAAAATAATGGCAGAAAAAAATAAAAAAAGAATAGTAATTTTGGATGCACATGCGATTTTGCACCGTGCGTATCATGCTTTGCCAGAATTTTCTGCTTCGAATGGCGAGCCAACAGGCGCTTTGTTTGGACTTTCGACAATGCTGCTGAGTATCGCTCGCGAGCTGAAGCCAGACTACATTTTTGCTGCATTCGATTTGCCGAAGCCAACATATCGTCATGAAATGTATGCCGATTACAAGGCTGGCCGCAAGAAGGCCGACGATAATTTGGTCAAACAATTGATTCGTGCGCGCGACCTGCTGAAAGCATTCAATGTTATGATTTACGAAAAAGAAGGCTACGAAGCTGACGATATTGTCGGAACTATTTGCGAAAAAATGGATGGCGACAAAGATGCTGAAATTGTTATCGCTTCGGGCGATATGGATACATTGCAATTGGTGAAAGGAAAGAAAGTGCAAGTGTACACTTTGAAAAAGGGAATTAAAGATACAATTTTGTATGATGAAGATGGTGTGGTAGAGCGATACGGTTTCAAACCGGCGCTTCTTGTGGACTACAAAGGATTGCGCGGCGATGCTTCCGACAACATTATCGGAATTCCGGGAATCGGTGAGAAGACGGCGACGACCCTGATTTCGACATTCGGTTCTATTGAAAAAATTTATAAGGCTCTCGATAAAGATCGCGAGAAATTCAAGGCTGTAAAAATCACAGATCGAATCATGAAGTTGCTGGAGGACAACCGCGAGGAGGCCGAGTTCAGCAAAATGTTGGGAACAATCAAAAAAGATGTGCCGATAGATTTTGTTTTGCCCGATTTATCATGGCGAGAGGGAATTGATTTGGGTAGGCTGAAATCGTTTTTCCAGGAGCTCGAGTTCCGTTCTCTTGGTGCACGACTCGACAGTATTTTTGGAGTTAGTGGTGAGGAGAAAGCTGAAGAAGTGGTGGCAGAAGTTGTCGATGCGACGGCGCTGAATGAAGTTGCCGTTGCGATGTGGGTGATCGATTCAAATTTAATTAACCCAACTCTCGAGGATATTTATACATACACAAAGAAAAATAATTTTGATGAAGCTAAAAAAGTAATTTTCGAAAAAATTACAAAAGACAAGTTGGATTTTGTTTGGGAAAAAATTGAGAAGCCGCTAATTCCGGTCATTACAAAAATGCAGGAGGCAGGAGTGAAAATTGATTTGGAAGTTTTGAGTAAACTTTCAACTGAATATCACACAGAATTGACTCGTTTAGAAAAAGCTATATATGACAAGGCGGGAATGGAATTTAACATCAATTCTCCAAAGCAGATGGCAGATGTTTTGTTTGAGAAGATGGGTTTGACGTACAAGGGCATGAGGAAAACTTCAACTGGAAAATATTCAACCAAGGAAGAAGTTTTGGAAAAATTGGCGGAGGAGCACGAAATCGCGAATCAGATTTTGGAATATCGTGAATTTCAGAAATTGTTGTCGACATATATTGATGCGTTGCCGGCAGCGGTTGGTGAGGATGGCAGAATTCATGCGAAGTTTTTGCAAAATGGAACAACGACCGGACGACTTTCTTCACAAAATCCAAATTTGCAAAACATTCCAGTTGGAACAGAGAAAGGAAAGAAAATTCGTGAGGCCTTCATTGCAGACAAAGGTTGCAAATTGTTGGCGCTCGATTATTCACAAATTGAATTGCGAATCGCGGCATTTTTGTCTGG
>CAYLNC010000001.1:29544-37012 GCA_964385145.1 uncultured Candidatus Saccharibacteria bacterium
AGAATGGCTATCAATGCGCCGATTCAGGGAACACAGGCCGACCTAATTAAAATTGCGATGGCAAAGATTGATGAATTTTTGCGTGCTGAGAATCTCGCCGATCGCGCAAAACTGATTTTGCAAATTCACGACGAATTAATTTTTGAAGTTGATGAGAAAATTGTTGCGGAATTACCTGAGAAAATTAAAAAAATAATGGAAAATATTTTGACGCCGGACCAAACCGCCGGAATTCCAATCATTGCAGAATTTGCAACAGGGGATAGCTGGGGTAAGATGAATAAATAAATGCTGTATTTTCTTCACGGAGATTTTAATAAAGTTTTAGCGAAGGCGGAGCAGACTGTCGAATCGCTTTTGGCGAAGAAAAAGGATGCTTTGGTTTTGCGAGTTGATTCTGAAAATCTGAGTGTCGAAATGATTAATGAATATTCTGGAGCGCAGTCGTTGTTTGCACAAAAATATATTGTGACAATGTTAAGGGTTTTGGAAAATAAAGAAATTCGCGACGAAATTGTTGATTTAGTGAAACAAATTGCCGAATCCGAAAACGTCTTCATTTGGTGCGAAGAAAAGGCGACAGCGAAAGACTTGAAAAAGATTGAAAAATACGCAACCAAGGTTTTGCAAATAGGCGAGAAGAAAGAATATGTTCAGGACAAAGGTGATTTTGCTTTGGCCGAGGCCTTCGTTCGTGGTGACAGAAAAAATGCCTGGATTTTATATTTAGAAGCAATTCAGAAAATGGATGTCGAGAAAGTTTTTGGATCTCTCTGGTGGCAGGTTAAGGCGATTCTACTTGCGAAGAAAACAAAAACTGCGGAGGAGGCTGGTATGAAATCTTTCCCATATAGCAAGGCCAAGGCGGTGGCGAATAAATATGATGAAGCTGTAATCTGTCGAATCGCGGATAAAATGATTGATTTGTATAATCAGTCGCGCCTCGGAGAGGGCGAAATGGCTGTAAATTTAGAGCGGTTTATTCTAGACAAAAACTTTTAATGTGTTAGAGTTTTTGGCGGACTAATACTTTGATTTCACAAATCGTTTGTGATACGAAGTAAAAGAGGAGAAATATGAGTATAAAAAAACATCGTGCATGTGGGTATCCACATCTAGGTAGAGGAGCAAACGTGATACTGTACCTCAAAAAGACATGCGGTGCACGTAAGCTTGCTACCACAACCGACCCCGAAGCTATTAAAAGAAACATCGGAGCGGGGAATATGACTATTGCAGAAGCCGCCGTGCCCGCAGGGCCACAGGCGAGGAAAATCAGGAGGAATCAACTGAGAGGGGGATGAAGTGAAACACGAAAGCGGGACCGAAAGGCCCCGCTTCTATCTTTGTCCGCTCGGTAGGAATCGAACCTACGACCCTCTGCTTAAAAGGCAGGTGCTCTACCGACTGAGCTACGAGCGGATGTGAAAACTTTCAATACATTAACAGAAATATTTTAAACTAACAAGCCCCGCACGGTTTACAACGGCAAGTCAATAGAAAACAATCCTGGCCCGATAAATAGTATCGAGACTGAGACGAGAGTCATAACGAAAAAGAAAAGTGTCGATTGATTGAGAACTTTACCGATGTGTTTTTCAATGAAGCCGAGGTTGATGAAGAGGTAAGCTGCAACAATCGCCATAATTTGTGTTAGAAAACCGAGGAGGAGGAAAACTCCGGTCAAAATTTCTACAACTCCGAATACCCAGGGCCAAAATTCGGCGAAGGGGTGATTCTTCAAATGCATTTCTGAAGTGTACAGTGAGCGCTTGGTGCTGACGGTAATTAGACCGATGTAAAGCACGACAAAACCAACTAGAATTCTGATTAGAGTGATGCCGACTAGGTCGTAATTTAAAAGCTCTGGAAAAACGCTTAACATAAGTGTAGTATATCAAAGTAATGAAAAAAATTCTTGTATTAGAGAACATCAGAAGTGTGCACAACGTTGGAGCGATATTTCGTACTGCTGACGCTATTGGCATGGACGAGATAATTTTGGTTGGTTACACCCCTGCGCCGGTGGATAGGTTTGGGCGAGCGCGCGAAGATTTGCGCAAGGCGGCGCTCGGAGCAGAGCAGAGTGTTGCGTGGCGACAGATCAGCGAGGACGGGCTCGTGGATTTTTTGAACGATCGTCGCGCGGAAGGTTTCAAAATTATTGCGCTCGAGCAGGCAGAGAATTCTGTGGACTATAAATCAGTTGAAGTTTTAAGCGACGTCGCCATCGTTGTTGGCAACGAGGTGACCGGAGTTTCCAAAAGAGTGCTCGATATTTCGGATTCTGTTGCCGAGATTGAAATGGCTGGTAAAAAAGAATCTTTGAATGTGTCGGTTGCGACAGGGATTTTGCTTTTTCGACTGTTTGATAGATAAAGTTTAAATAAATTTATTCTAAAATCCTGATAAAATTTTTGCTTTGTATAATTAAGAATCATGAGTAGAGTCTAATAGTGAAAACTAGAATATATATTGATTGGGCAAATCTCCACAATGGGTTCAAAAGATTTGGAGTATCTGTAGACTATTCTGTTTTCAAGCTTTGGCTTTCACAAAAATATCAGACAGAAGAAATTTATGCATTTATTGGTTACATTGAAAGCAATGTCTCTGTATATCAAGCCCTGGAGGATTGTGGGTACATTTTAGTTTTGAAGGAAACGAAGAAAATTAATAATAAATACAAAGGAAACTGTGATACTGAAATTACGCTAAGAATAATTTCTGATTTCTATGAAAAACTTTTCGATCGTGCCGTTCTTGTAACAAGCGACGGAGACTTTGCATGCGTTGTTAATTTTCTACTGAACAAGTCTGCGGTCGTTGTCATTATGACCCCAAATTTAGGAGATTGTTCAGTTTTTCTTAGAAGAACAAATGTTCCAATTGTCGATTTGTCACAGCATGCTAAAAAGTTCACGCAAAAAGAAAAGACCTCAGCAGAAGACGTATCTAAAGCCGGGCCTTTTCCATCCGATACATCTACTATAGATGATGCTAATAAATAGTCAAGAAAATATTTTATCAAAATTTTATCTCTGACAAACAGGGCAGAAATGCGCACTGCGCGAACCCACAACGATTCTTTTAATTGTACCCTTGCAACTACAGCGTAAACACTTTTCATTTTTTCGCTGATAAACTTGATGATGCATTTGGAATTTTCCTTTTTGACCGTATGGGTTGCGATAATCTGACATCGAGTCGCCGCCGAAATCTATTCCTTTGCTCAATAGTTGTTTTGTGTGTTTCAAAATGTTTTTGAAGTCCGTCTCAGAGAGGGAAGAGACAGTTCGTTCAGGATGAATTTTGCAATACCATAAAATTTCGTCAGAATAAATATTTCCAATTCCTGCGACAATAGCGACATCCATCAAAACCGTCTTGATTCTTCCATTCGGTTTTTGCATGAGAACGCGACGCATTTCTTGCCAATCAAATTTTGGGTCGAGCGGTTCGGGGCCGGTCTGTGCGAATTCGCACGCGAGCGCAACACGATCAGGAATTAATTTTACCGTAGCAAACTTTCGCATGTCGGAGAATGCAATATGTTTGCCGTTTTGAAGCTCGATGACAAAATGTACGAAACGATTGAAGGGATCACTCAAGTATTTTTCTTTGCTAGACCACTTCCATTCGGCACGTTGGTCGTACGAATAATTTCCATACAAAAGGTGGCCAGTCATTTTCATGTGAACTAAAATGGTTTGATTACTCTCGATGTCGATGAGAACATTTTTTGCACGCCGCCAAACTCGGAGAATTTTGCGCCCAGTTATGGCTTTCTTGAATTTCGCAAAATACGCCTGGTCCTTGATTGTCTCTTTACCCTTATAATACGCACTATTATAGTCAGTCCAAACGGTTTTTATCGTCTGTCCTTTTACGAGGCGGTTTAGAATCGTCGCGGTTGTGTGAACTTCGGGTAGCTCTGGCATGCAACTGATGGTATCATTTTTCCTTAATGAGTAAACATCTCGACAACATCATACCTTTTGGGTCCATTTTTTTGGCGATTTTGTTTGGCGCGATGGCATATCATTTCACGGACGCGGAAACTTTTCAAAATAGTGAAGTTGTCAGCGCAGAGATCGCGAACCCAGCGAATAAAAAAGTGAAAGCCCTCATTGTCCCAGGTCACGATGAAAAATATTTTGGTGCGAAGTACAAAGAAAACATCGAGGCAGAAGAAAATTTGAAGATTGCAGACGAATTGAAGACAGCCCTGGAGAAAAATTCGCAGATTGAAGTTGTAGTTTTGCGTGATTCAAGTGGATACATTGCCGAGTTTGAAAAATATTTCTCAGAAAATTTAAAAGAAATTGAAAAATTTCGAGCGGAGAATAAGCAAAAGACAAAAACTTTAATCGCACAAAAGGATTTCATTTCAAATCAGAAAGTGAAACACAACTTCGCGCCCTCAGAAATGTCTTTGCGTTTGTACGGAATTAACAAATGGGCGACCGAGAATGACTTTGACTTTGTAATTCATGTACATTTGAATGATTATCCCGGAAGAAAAACAAACTCGGCAGGGAAGTATAAAGGCTTCTCAATTTACGTTCCGGAAAAGCAGTTACCGAATCATACTGCGTCGCTCAAATTGGCAGAGGCCGTGCAGGTGAAACTTCAAAATGTTTTGACGAAGAGTAATTCTCCTCAGGAAACAGAAAATATTATTGAAGATCAAGATTTAATCGCGGTCGGTGCTAACCACACATTGGAAATCCCTTCGATTCTCATCGAGTATGGTTATATTTACGAATCGCTCGATTACAAAAAGATCGCTGAACAAACTGCTGACGGGGTAGAAGAGTTCTTAAAACTTCGCTAGTTCTTCTTTTGCAATTTCGTAGTCGCTCCAAGGTGTTTTCTTGCCGTTGGCTTCCATTAGATATGGATCGGTGCCTTTACCAGTGATGAGAATTACGCTGCCAGCGCTAGCTTTTTTAATAGCTGTGTTGATGGCGACTCGGCGATCCATGATGATTTCTGGGGTCTTCTGGATGATTGCGGTGGCCATTTCATCGACTATTTGTCGCGGGTCCTCGTCGTACGGATCCTCATTGGTCAAAATTATTTCATCACAATATTTCTCGGCGATTTTTGCCATGACTGGTCTCTTCCATTTGTCGCGACCTCCTCCAGTGTTTCCGAGAATGCAGATTTTTTTCTGAGTTGGAAAAGCTTTGTAAAGTGCCTCAAGTGATTCTGCAGTGTGTGCGTAGTCGACAACGATTTCGAAACCGCGAGCGGATTTAATTTTCTGAACTCGGCCGGGGACTTCAGTTAATTTTTCGACGCCGGTACGAATTGTTTCGTCGCTAATTCCCATTGCAGAGCAGAGTGTTGCCGCCGCTAGAATGTTGTATGCGTTGAATTCGCCGTCGAGATGTGAGTGCAAAGTATTTTTCTTGAATCTCATTTTGATTCCATTTGTGAGATCGATGGGTTTTGCGTCTGAGAGGGAGTATGTAATCTTTTTTGTGAAAGGTTGCGCGAGGAAAGATTCGTGCTCGGCTTCGTCGGCGTTAATAACACCGATTGTCTCTGTGTTTTTCTTTAGATTTTTTGCAATGTTCACCTTGGCTTGCAAATATTTTTTGAAAGAGCCGTGCGATTCGATATGTTCCGGCGCAATGTTTGTGAAAACGAAAGCATTCAGCGGAATGAATTTGTTTCGAAATTGCTTCGAGCCCTCGGAAGTGATTTCGAGAACTGCGTGTGTGCATCCAGCAGTGACGGCGTCGCGCAATAGTTTCTGCAAGAAAAATCTACCAGGCATAGACATTTTGAATTTGTTTGGACGGGAATTTTCGCCGACTTTGAATCGAATGGTGTTTGAAACAACAGTCTTGAGGCCGTTGGCTTCTAAAATGGAATTGATTATTTCAGTTGTGGTCGATTTGCCCTTGGTGCCAGTTACGCCGATAACATAAAGCTCTTTTGCCGGAAAACCATAGATAATTGCCCCGAGCAAGTTGATGGCGAAGTGATACACCGGCTGGCCGAGTCTATACAGTTTCTTTGGAATTATTTTTTCAACTGCGCGTAATATTTTTTCCATTTTATTTACCACTTAAAATTTTTAAAGCTTCCTTGATAATTTTCTGATGATCCGAACGATCTTCGGTTTTAATTTTCTTCATCACCTCGCGTGCGTCTTTCTCTGTGTAACCGAGAGAGGCGAGAGCCTCGATGACTATACTGTTGTCGCTCGCGTTCTGTCTTCCGCCAACCTCGCCCATTCCAATTTTATCTTTTAGACCGATGATAATTTTCTCTGCTGTCTTTTTACCGATTCCAGAAATTTTTGAGAAGTATTCGTGATTCTCGGAGATGACACCTTCGCGAATTGTCTCGGCAGTGGCAGTGCTCAAAATTCCAATTGCAGATTTTGGACCAATGCCGGAAATTGTTAGGAGTAATTCAAAAAACTTTTTCTCCTCGGCGTCTTCAAATCCGTACAAGTCCATGGCGTTTTCGCGAACGGCGAGATATGTGTGAATGATTGTGACGCCGTCTTTTTTAACTTTATTCAAATTGGTCAAAGTGTTGGTCGAAACGAAAATTTTGTAGCCAACACCATTAACATCGATGACGACGTGGTTTAGGCCTTTATCAATAATTTTACCTGTCAGATGGCTGATCATTTGGGTTAATTGTATCACTCTGGGTATTTTTATACAAAAACAGTCAATTACCACCGAAAACTTCAATAAAATTTGCACTTTTCGCCAACATCTGGTAGAGTAAACGCACTAAAAAATTATGGCAATTACATCATCAGCAAAAAAAGCAATTCGAAACGCGGACAAAAAGCGCGTGTACAATTTGCGTAGATTAAGAGAGGTCAAGGAAATTACAAAGGAGATTGAGAAATTGGTCGCCGAGGGCAAGGTCGCCGAGGCACAGAAGGCGCTTCCAAACGCTTACAAGCAAATCGATAAGGCTGCGAAGATGAATACTTTCAAGAAAAATACAGCTTCTCGAAAGAAATCACGATTGAGCGCTCTCATCAAGAAAGCAAAGACAAAATAATTGAAGGCCGCCTGCGGGCGGTTTTCTTTTTTGACAATAAGACAGATTTTCGCTAACCTGTGTAAAGGAGTATTTTCAGACAACCCAAGAGGAGTTAAACCCATGACTACAGATGCGTTTCATGATAGCGAGCCTGTCGCGGATTGGGCGTTTCTCAATAAGAGGCCCAAGCCGAAACCCCAGAAAAAAACCCAAAACGGGCCGAAACAAAGACCGACGACTGGTCTCCAAGTGGTTGGTGATCCCGACGATCATCAGCCGGGTTTTGGGGAAAAAGTCCCTGGTGACTGACTGGACGGCTTCACCGCCAACCCGCGGCGCGCATTTGCGCCGCGGGTATTTTTTTTGTTAAATTCCACCGCCACAAACTTTTTCTCTGATATAATAAATGCATGAATTTTGAAAATCAAAAGTTTACATCTCC
>CAYLNC010000002.1:0-4996 GCA_964385145.1 uncultured Candidatus Saccharibacteria bacterium
ATTTCAGAAACAAATCGCCGACGAAAAATTCAGTTGGAATACAATGAGAAACACGGCATCACTCCAAAAACAATTATTAAAGCTATTCACGACATTACTGACCACATGAAAACTGAGCACAGCAAAACTGTGGACGCTATGCTTTTGATCGATAAAAAAATGTTGGAATCAAATCCTGAAAAGCTGATCAAGCAAAAGGAAAAGCAAATGAATGCAGCTGCCAAAATTATGGATTTTGAAACTGCGGCGATTTTGCGCGATGAGCTTCTAAAATTGAAAGAGATGATTGATAAAAAGGTGAAGAAGGATAAAAAGGATGAGGCTGAGAGATTGAAGAAACAGAAGAAGTTTGGGAGGGTTGACTAGGCTTTTGGTGTCGTGTAACATTTGGGTTCGAAGATCTTTTAGTGTCAAAGTAACAACCTGGAGGACATATGAAGACGCTGTGTGATGATTGCAAACCCAAGCCCATAATGATTTTATGCGCTGGGCCAGCCGGTGGCAAGGATCGCTTGTCACAAAACATTCTGAATCTAATTCCATCAATTGGATACATTGGTTGCGGAGATACTTTGCGTAGGGTTGCAGACAGCGATTCTCCGTACGCTACTCAGATTGGGGAATTGCAGGCCAAGGGAGATAAAGTGCCCTGCAATATTGTCTTTGAAATTATTCGAGAAAAAATTGAAGGACTTCGCGGTCCTGCAATTTTGGATGGGTTTCCGAGAACGCCTGAACAAGCGAGAATTCTCGCGTCTCTTCCAAATGAGTTTTTTGGAATTCGGATCAATCGTGACCACGGCTTCCGTAGAGTTATGTTGCAGCGCAGAATTGACGCTGCTCATTCTCGTGGAGTTGCGCCACGAAAAGACGACAACCCATTCATTTTCGAAAAGCGCTCGAAAGGGTTTGAAGACGAGGAATTGCCTGCGTTTTTGGAATTTGTGCGAATGAAGAACGTCTCGGTTTTCGAGACAGAGCACAATGTCCCCGATCTCGACAAATTGGTTGGGAAGATTGTCGAGTTCCATATCAAGTTCTTCAGTCAAATACGGCGCTGTTAGGCCCGGATTTGAAGCCCCGCGTCGCGTCTGCGATCGCGGGGCGCTTTCTTTACTTTTCTCAATAAAATTATATACTTTCAAGACAGTTAAATATTCGTATACCCCCCTGTATGGCTTGGCAGAGGGTGCGTTGCTTTATATATGACAAACAAAAACGACAAAAGAAAAGACGAAAAAATCATCGTGAGAGGTGCGCGAACGCATAACCTCAAAAACATTGATGTTGAAATGCCCAGAAACAAACTGGTGGTCTTCACCGGTCTCTCTGGTTCAGGAAAATCATCGCTCGCTTTCGATACAATTTTCGCCGAAGGTCAGCGCCGATACGTCGAATCTCTTTCTGCCTATGCCAGACAATTTTTGAACACAATGCAGAAACCTGATGTCGATGAAATTATTGGGCTCTCTCCTGCAATTTCAATTGATCAAAAGTCTCGATCGAACAACCCCCGCTCAACAGTTGCGACTATTACCGAAATTTACGACTATCTCCGAATTCTTTTTGCGCGTGTTGGACGACCTCACTGTTTGGAATGTGGACGCGAAATCAAAAAACTTTCACATGAAGAAATCATGAATACGATTATCGAGTTCGTCGAATCAATTGATGTTTCAAAAAAGCAGAAAAATGTTTTGGGTGTGAAATTCGACGATTTTAAAGTTCAACTCTTTGCGCCGGTTGTTGTTGGCCGAAAGGGCGAATATTATCAAATGCTTTATGACATGTTGAACAAGGGTTATAGCAAAGCGAAAATCGACGGCAAAATTATTAACCTCCGCGATCAAATTATTCTGAGCAAAAATAAAAAGCACGACATCGACATCATGGTCGAAGAATTTTATCTTTCTGAAATCACGAAAAAGGAAGCTGGCTTCAAAGAGCGACTTTCCGAGGCAATCGAACGTTCAATTCAGGAATCAAATGGTTTGATCAAAATTATAACTCCGACTGAGGAGAAATTGATGTCGTCGAAATTCATGTGTCCATACGATGGATTTTCTTTCCCAGAAATCGAACCACGTTTGTTTTCTTTCAACTCTCCTCACGGCGCATGTCCTGAATGTAATGGTTTGGGTACGCGACACATGTTCGGCGATGAACCTTGTCATGTTTGTCACGGTGCTCGTCTTCGCGATGAAGCTCTCCGCGTCTACTTGCCAAACACCGATAAGGTGAATATTGTGAACGTGGTGAATAAATCAGTGAAAGACGCAATCGACTTTTTTGCTGAACTGAAACTTTCTGAGAAGGAGCGAGAAATTGCTAAAGTCATTCTCAAAGAAATTAATGAACGACTGAAGTTCATGAACAATGTCGGTATCGAGTATTTGACTCTCGATCGTCGGGCACACACGCTCTCAGGTGGTGAGGCGCAACGAATTCGATTGGCGTCGCAGCTCGGTTCTGGTCTTGTCGGAGCGACATACGTTTTGGATGAACCAACAATTGGTTTGCACTCACGCGATAATGATCGACTGATTAAAACTTTGTTAGATTTGCGCGACGCAGGAAACTCTATCATTGTTGTTGAGCACGACGAGGATACAATTTACTCTTCCGATTACATTGTGGATATTGGACCTGGTGCAGGAACGCACGGTGGTGAAATCGTCGTATCGGGCGATCTCGATAAATTGCTCACTGCAAAAACGAATCCGTCTGGCTCGCTGACTCTCGACTATCTGCGAGGAGATTTGGAAATTGAAGTTCCAAAAAAACGTCGCGACACCGACAAGGGAAAAATCCGCATCAAGGGCGGTCACGCTTTCAATATTAAGAACATGAACGCCGAAATCCCACTAGGAAAGTTTGTTGCGGTGACTGGTGTTTCCGGTTCTGGAAAATCTACTTTCGTCTATGAAATTCTGAACAAAAACTTGCAGAATAGATTTGATCGCCGATATCGTTCAAACGAGGTTGTAAATTGTGCAGAAATCACTGGAACTGAATATGTTTCTCGTTCAATTTTGATTGATCAGTCGCCGATTGGTAGAACACCTCGCTCAAATCCTGCAACATACACGGGTGCTTTTACTTTCATTCGTGATCTATTCGCTGAAACTGAGGAAGCGCGATTCCGCGGCTGGAAGGCAAATCGCTTTTCATTCAACGTGAAGGGTGGTCGTTGTGAAGCTTGTCAGGGAAACGGTTACATCGCCGTCGAAATGCATTTCTTGCCAACAGTTTATGTTCCTTGCGATATTTGTGAAGGAAAACGCTTCATGAAAGAAACTCTCGAGGTTAAATACAAAAACAAAAACATTTTTGAAGTTCTCCAAATGACGGTCGAGGAATCAATGAAGTTCTTCGAGGATATTCCTGCAATTAGTGATCGATTGAAAACTCTCGAGGAAGTTGGTCTCGGATATTTGCAACTCGGTCAGTCGGCCACAACCTTATCTGGTGGTGAGGCGCAGCGTGTTAAAATTTCTTCTGAATTGTATCGCGCGCACATCGCAAAAACTATTTACATTCTCGACGAGCCAACAATCGGACTTCACTATGAAGACGTTAAAAAATTGATTGAGATTTTGCAAAAACTAGTTGATACAGGCAACTCCGTCATCGTAATTGAACACAATCTCGACATCATTAAATCTGCCGACTATATCATCGATATTGGACCAGAGGGCGGAGATCGTGGTGGAGAAATCGTAGCGAAGGGAACTCCAGAGCAGGTTGCCGAGGTAAAGGGAAGTTACACAGGGCAGTATTTGAAGAAGATGTTGAAGAAGAGTAAATAAAAAAGCCGCCCAGCGTACTGGGCGGCGGCTCGAGGTTGTTACACCTCAGCATGCTCTCAATCGTCTCGAGAGCACAATGAATGCCAGGATGAACAGACTTGCCGTCCCCGATTCTGGCACTGCAGCATCGAATGCTACAGTTGAGTTGTAGCGCATGGCGCCAGACGTGACAGTGTTGTCCTCGTTGATTTGAGTGAAATCGACTGCTATCGACTCAACATTGCCGAAATCGTCGATTTCCAAATCAAGAACCCGGAAGCTCCCAATTTGGATTGGGTACCAAATTTGCGGTCCGACCTCACCGTCGTAAAACCACAGGCCATTTGTACCGTCCTCGTTTGGGGTGTACAAATTCCACAGCGGATGGCTCGGATACTCTTTGCCAACCTGCAGCGGTTCGTCGACTCCGCTTGTCCCAATAGCGAAACTGACGGTTTCGCCCCAGAAAACAAACTCGCGAACTTCATGCGAGAAGTTGTCCGAATAGGTGCTTCGCTCGGTGGAAGTGTATTCAACTCGCACTGGTTCAATCATGAGCAGTTCCTCGCTGTCATCTTTCGAGAGCAGGAAGCCTGTGTTAATCAGATCAGCTTTAATGCGCCCGATAGTGAACAATGCGAACAAAATAATGATGAAGTTTTTCATCGAAATATCCTGGTATGGGTTGAAAAAAGAACGCTTTACTTGTCTATAATATCGTGTTATAAAGATGTTGTCAATATAGTAATGAACATAGCCAAACACAAAAAACTAAAGATTCCTCAAACACCCGGCGTGTACTTCTTCAAAAAAGGCCGGGAGATTTTGTATATTGGTAAAGCAACGTCGCTCGCAGACCGAACGCGTAGCTATTTTTCCTCTGATCTTATCGCAACGCGTGGACCAATGATTGTTGATATGGTCACACAATCATCGACTATAACTTGGAAGGAAACCGACTCTGTACTCGAGGCGCTAATCCTGGAGTCGGCTTTAATTAAAAAAAATCAACCTAGATACAACATCAAAGAAAAAGACGACAAAAGCTACAATTCGGTCATCATAACAGACGAAGAATATCCGCGAGTTTTCATTATGCGAAGTCGCGATCTCAAACAACCACAAGATTTTAAAATCAAAAAAGAATTTTCTCCATTTCCGAATGGAACACAACTAAAAGAAGCAATGAAAATTGTCAGAAAGCTTTT
>CAYLNC010000002.1:5096-14780 GCA_964385145.1 uncultured Candidatus Saccharibacteria bacterium
GTGAACTTTCAAAAAATGATTACAGAAAATTTATTATTAAAGAAGCGAAAGCTGGCGATGATTACGGTGCCCTGAAAGAAATGTTGCGACGTAGGTTCACTCATGACGAGTGGGAACTTCCAAAACTGATTGTTGTGGACGGAGGAAAGGCTCAAAAAACTGTCGCAGAAAAAGTTCTTCGCGAGTTCGGATATCAAATACCGCTAGTGTCAGTTGTGAAAGACGAATTTCATCGACCACGGGAAATTTTGGGTGATAAAAAACAAGTTGAAAAATATTCAATGCAAATTTTGAAAGCTAATGCTGAGACGCACCGCTTCGCTGTTAATTTCCACCGAAAGCGTGCACGTTCTGTGTTAAAATAACAGAATGATACGGAAAAAAATCGCAGTCTTGCGAGGAGGGCCTTCGAGTGAGCACGAAGTTTCCTTGAAAACTGGCAAGAATGTTCTTCGCGAATTGGCAGACAAATATGATGTCATTGATATTGTGATTGATAAGCAGGGCGTTTGGCATATTCAAGGACTTCCAGTTGATCCGATTAAAGCAATTAAAATGGCAGATTTGGTTTTTAATGCACTGCACGGTGAGTATGGCGAAGATGGTAAAGTTCAGCAGCTGCTCGAAAATCTTCAGGCAAAATTTACTGGCTCAGGTTCGCTGGGTTCGGCTCTTGCAATGAACAAGGTTCGCGCTAAAGAAATTTTCCAAAAGAATGGTTTGAAAACTCCACTTCATAAAGTCCTATCAAAACCAGAAAGCGATGAGGGTCTTGAGTTGCAAGCGCTACTAATTTTCCGAAATTTTACAATGCCCGTCGTTTTGAAACCAGTCGACAGAGGGTCATCAATTGGAATTTCTGTGGTGAGTGATTTTGATACATTAAAAGTGGTGATGGGTCGACTGTACGAAATGTATCCGCAGATTTTGGTCGAAGAGTACATCATCGGCAAGGAAGCAACTGTCGGTGTCATTGAAAAATTCCGTAATCAGGATTTGTATTCGCTTCTTCCAACTGAAATTGAACTTCCAAAACAGAAAAATCTTTTTGATTATGAGACAAAATACTCTGGAACAGCGACGGAACGTACTCCAGGGAATTTTAATTCTGATGAACGTGAAGCGCTTCAAAAAATTGCAAAAATCGCCCACGAAGCTCTAGGTTTGAGACAATATTCTCGATCAGATTTTGTGGTTCATCCAAAGCGTGGAATTTATCTTCTCGAAACAAATTCTCTGCCTGGTCTCGGTGAAAATATGTTGTTGGTGAATTCTTTGAAACATGTAAACCTTTCACTTGGGGAGTTTCTTGACCATATCATTAATTTGTCGTAATAATAGGGTATGAAAACGATAGTGAACAACATCGCCTTGGAATATATGGATGAAGGGCAGGGGCCTGTGTTGTTTTTCATGCATGGCTGGCAGGACAATCTCTCTACTTTTGAAGCCATCAAGAATCAGCTTGTCGCGAAATATCGCGTGATTCGTCTGGATTTGCCGGGTTTTGGTTACAGCGATACTCCTGTGACGGCCTGGAACCTCGATAATTACATTGACTGTGTGTCTGCGTTTCTGCAAAAAATGGAAGTTTCTCCACGAGCGATCGTTAGTCATTCATTTGGCGGTCGCATTACAATAAAGGGTATTGCTATTGGAAAAATTAAAACTGAGAAAGTTGTTTTGATTGCTTCAGCTGGTCTTTCAAAAAGATTTACCATAAAGAATCTTGCGATTAAAATTATTTCAAAAGTTGTTGGAGTTGCACTGAGAATTCCAGGAATTTCATTTTGGCGTGATCGTGTAAGAAATACATTTTATAAAGTAATTAAAAGCGACTACATTAATGCCGGCGCTTTGCAAAATATTTTCTTGAACATTATCAAAGAAGATTTAGCTAAATTCGCTCCACAATTACAAAATGAAACTTTGTTAATTTGGGGCGACAAAGATACTGCTACTCCAATTGCTGATGGAAAAAGATTAGCGAAACTCATTCCTAATTCACGTCTGGAGATTTTGCATGGTTCATCGCACTTTGTTCATCGAGAAAAATCAGAAGAAGTCGCAAAACTAATTTTAGATTTTGTATGTTAAAAAAATTCATCTCACAATTTCATTTTAAATTTCCTCGTTCGATTGTGTACATGTTGCAATCTGTCGAGTACAACATCAAAGAGTATTTGAAATGGTTACGTCGTGTTGAACATTTTGGCCACGTTGAAAAAAGAAAAAGTTTAGTAGTAAATAGAAAGACACGTGTCATTCTTGCCTTCACATGGTTTCTAATTTTTGCGCTTATCACTGCGTGGCTTGTGGCTTCATACTACATCGGTCTATGGTTTCTAATTTTGGTTCCCGTAACACCAATATTGTCGGCAGTTTTTCTAGTCGTTCCAATTTGGCTATCTAAAGTCTTCATTCAAAAACCAATTCAACATCGAAAAACAAAACGCGCAAAGAAAAAACTTCAATCTCATCCAGCGATTCGAATTGCTATTGCAGGTAGTTACGGGAAAACCTCAATGCGAAATATTTTGTATACGATTCTCAGCGAAGGAAAAAAAGTCGCAACACAAGAGCACAACTATAATACTTTCATCGGAATTAGTGATTTCATTGAAAAACTTACTGGCGATGAAGAAGTTTTAATTTTTGAGCTCGGTGAATATCATGTTGGTGACATCAGAAAGATGTGTGAGATTATTAAACCCGACATCGGCATTATCACTGGAGTTAATGAGGCTCACCTTGTGAACTTCAAGAGTATCACTGAAACAAAGAAGGAAATTTTTACACTCGCTGATTTTGTGCAGGGAAATAAATTGTATTTGAATGGCGAGAATCGAATTTGTGCTGAAGCGAAGATCGCGGATGCAATTTTATATAACAGAAAATCCGTCGGCGGCTGGTCAATTTTAAATCCGGAATCTGATTTGGAGGGTACTCGCTTCGCGATGAATAATGGCCAGGCAGAAATTCGTGCTAATTCCAAATTGCTCGGTTTACATCAAATCGGACCTCTCGCAGTGTCAGCGGAGATTGCTTCAAAATTAGGATTGAGTACTGAGCAAATTGAAGCGGGTCTTTCAAAAACTCGCGCATTCGAACATCGACTTGAACCGAGAATCAGTTCTGCAGGAGTGATTACTCTCGACGACAGTTACAATGGAAATCCGGACGGAGTATCTGCCGTGATTGATTTTCTCGCTAGTCTCGTCGGTCATCGTCGTTTCTATATGACACCAGGTCTCGTTGAATTAGGTTCAAGCTCAGAAGCGGTCCATCGTGAAATTGGAAAGAAATTGGCTAAATCTGGCATAGAGAATGTTATTTTGATTAGCAATTCTGTTACGCCTGACATTGAATTCGGTCTCCGTGAGCACAAATATACCGGTAAGGTCACAAAGTTTGATGATGCTCTGACCGCTTTCCACAGCTTGCAACACATTACAACCGTTGGCGACGTTGTTTTGATGCAAAATGACTGGCCAGATCAGTACACATAGCAGGATTTCGCAACAATTCGCCTGTGTGCTAAAATACAAATCATGAAAAAGAACATCGCCGTAATTTTTGGGGGCAAAAGCGCCGAGCACGACGTTTCAATTATCACCGCCCACAATCCAATCATCGAGTCGCTTTTAACAAAGAAGGATGAATATAACGTCATCCCGGTTTACATTTCTAAAAAGGGAATATGGTATTCGACTCCAGAAATGAACGAGTTGTCATATTTCAAAAACCCAAATTATGAAGCCAACCTTGCTTCGCTAAAGCCCCTACACATTTCTGTGAACGGAGAATTTATTTTGGAAACCGCGGGAATGTTTGGCAAGAAAATGAAAATTGATTTGGTATTTCCAGCAATGCACGGCACATACGGCGAGGACGGCAGCCTCATGGGAATACTTCGAATGGCGAATGTTCCTTTCGTCGGTTGCGATATGTTTGCTTCTGCCGTTGCGATGGATAAAGTTCTCACAAAGGATCTCGTGCGAGCAAACGGCGTCCCTGTTGTTAAAGATGTTTGGTTCACAAAAACAGAATGGGAAAACAAAGACAAACGAAACGAAATTCATAATCGCCTCGCAGAATTGAAATTGCCACTGTTCGTCAAACCAGTTCACCTCGGCTCAAGCATCGGAATCACAAAAGTAAAAAAGGCAATCGAGCTTGATAATGCAATTGAGGTGGCTTTACATTACGACGACAAGGTTCTCGTCGAAGAGGGCGTCGAAAATTTAATCGAGGTAACATTGCCGATGATTGGAAATTCAGTTGTTGAATTCGCAGCAGTTGAGAGACCAATGAATAAAGCAGAATTTTTCGACTTCAAGGATAAGTATCTCGCCGGCGGAAAGAAAAGTGGTGGTGTAAATAGTCAGTACAGCGAAATTCCGGCTAATCTCGGTCAGGAGTTAACGGATCGAGTGCGAGCACTTGGCGAAAGAACATACAAAATTCTCGGGTGTTCTGGTATTGCGCGAGTTGACTTTCTAATTGATTCATTCACAAACACAGTTTATGTTAATGAAGTTAACACATTACCTGGTAGCCTCTACGCCCATAACTGGCGCCGTGTTGGCATTTCCAATGTTGATCTGGTCACAAAGCTAATCGCCCTCGCAGAAGAGCGACATGCAGAAAGCCAAAAACTAACACTCACCTTCAACTCGACAATTCTGCAGAAATCTGGAGGAATTAAGAAGGGAAATTAGACTTGCAAGATATATCATATATGATATAATGCAATTGTTAAGGAAAGTTCATTAACACAAAGGGGCTCTCTCTTGTGGAAATGAACTTTTTCCTTTCTACGAGAGAGGGAGGCAGATCAACACTTTAGTTTGATCGGATTCGCGTCGAACGAATCTGAAGCCTTTCTCGAAAAATTTGCAAATATGAAAATTTTCCGAGTGCTGGGGTTGGCCCTGGCAATTGTTGCTCTGCGTTTTCTAGTACCCGAGATATGGGGCGCACTAGAAAAAACCCTCTTAGTGTTCTTTGAGGTAATACAAGGTGTCATGTTAGCTGGAAAAAATATTTCATTCCCAAGTAACATGGCATCTCCAGGGCTAGTGCCTTGGTAAAGATTAAACCCGCTCAAATCGAGCGGGTTTTAAATTAAAAAAGCCCCTAAGGCGGGGCTAGCCATGATTGATGAATATTGGACCATCAATCAGTTGTGGGTGAGCAATCATCTTGTGAAGAAAATCACACAAATGTGCCTCGTTTTTAAAACGATGATTTCTGTCGACCTCTTCGGCGATGAAGTGAAGGGGATCGGGGCCATCTTCTACGATTTTGAAATACAAGTTGTGTTCTCTGCCCTTATCATCCATCACGCATACGCACAACACGTTTGTTTTGGGTTCGACACTGAACGCTACTTTCTCCGAAGTTGCAAAGTGATTGTCAATGAGGAACTTATGCCAACGCGTGTTTTTCTGTCGAGTTACTTTCGGCTCATGTGAGCAGACCAAAGTCAAAAAAGCAGTCGCCAGTGTCTGTGCCGTGCTTTTGAATAATTCAGCCAACGCAGACCTTATCTCCCCGAGCATCGTTTTCATTGTTACTCCTGTGGGTTGTACAGCCGAAAGATATGATATAACATTTTATGAACTTTGTAAAGTAAAAACCTCGCTAGTTGCGAGGCACCACCGAGTGGCGAACCAGAATATGGTTGAGCTCTTTTTCGAAAGCTGTTTTGTCGAATTCTCTCCCACTGTGCACGCAGAAAATCATGTTCCCGTTGTAACGGTATGTGTACATGACATGATTCTGCTTGCGTCCGAGCAAACTTGTTGGTGCTGACAGAATCGTCATTCTTAGTCCTTCAAAAATGACTTCAAACGCCGGATGTGTTTCCTCGCTTGCGGAATCAAAATGTTGAGCCATAACGTCTCTGAAGTATGCCTCAGCTTTCTTTTTTTCGTTTTGAAGCTGTTGCATGCTGCGGTCATTTTGGTACCGGTTAAGGCGTCTGTCGAGTTTTGTCCAAAATTTTGCCCGGAAAAGCCAAATAATCAACAGTGTGATGGCAATTAAAATAACAGAGAGCAGTGCTTCTTTCATGGTTAACTCCTTTGTTGAAAGTCTAATCGCAATACTATATATTTTGTTTTAAAATGTAAAGCTTTGCTTTATAATAAAAGGGGCCGCTCGAGCGACTCGATGCGGACCCCCGAACTCCTTTGTTGCTCGCCACATGCATCACTCGTCCTCTCAGAGTGATTACCCGTCATAGCCTTGGTGGGCCATTACCCCCTTTCGCTCGCCGCTACTTGTCACTTTACGAGTGGGCTCGTATTGCAACACCAACTAGCTCTGGGACGCTTAGCTCACATATACCCACTACTTAATGGGGCATTGTAGATCCCCAACTTCGTGATGATTCATGTGATACTGGCGCGTTATTGCATGTTTTGAACACCAATTCAGTTCTTAATAAAAGTATACTCCAAGAAAATATTTATGCAATTAACCTAGCTTGGACCTGACAGGATTCGGTCACGAGTTACTAATTCGCTACGCTCATAAGTACTCGCGACCCCGACTCGCCGTTGCCTGTTCGCTTCGCTCCACAGGCAATTCGGCTCCGTCTTTCGAATCCCGCAACTCCACTAAAAATAAAATCACCGAATGCTTTCGCATCCGGCTCTTTATTTTTATGTGGACCTGACAGGATTCGAACCCGCCACCCCCTCAGTGCAAGTGAGGTGCTCTACCAAATGAGCTACAGGCCCCTAGTACAACAAGAGTCATTTTACCTACTTTTGCGAATAAATCAAGCACTTTCCCCAATTATGCTGATATAATGAAAATATGAGGAGAAAGAAGGCTAAAACAATCGCAACAATGATTCAACAAAACTCGCCGTTTCTGCTTTTTGTTTTGTGTTTCGCGCTCGTGTATTTTTTGGGAAGTTTCAACCATGCACCAAAACCGACTGTGGTTTTTGTTGAGACGAACGATGAAAAGCAGATTCTCGAAGATATTAAATCGCACGGAATCATCCGTGGTGGCATGACGTATGCGGCTTTGTGGCTTTCATCAAAATTCGGTGCAGAATTTCAACCGGGCGGATATGTATTTGGCGACAATCAAACTGCGCTTGCTGTGTTTAAAGAATTGCAGGATCCAACATACAAATACATCGCGATTCAGGAAGGACTTCGCAAAGAAGAAATTGCGGATCGATATGGAAAAGTTCTCTCGTGGGACAAAAACAAAGTTGCCGAGTTTCAGAAAAACTTCGACGCGTGTGAATACGTTGGAAAGGAAGGGAAATATTTTCCAGGAACATATTTGATCTCTAAAGATGCTTCAATTCAGGATATTAAAGTTGAGATGGAGAGTAAATTTCATGAAAACTTTCAGAAAATTGCTAACAGCGAGCAGAAAGAAATTTATGACGAAGACCAGGTGTTAATCATCGCGTCTCTCATTCAGCGTGAGGCTGCAGGAAAAAGTGACATGCGATTAATTTCTGGAGTGATTTGGAATAGAATTTTCGCAGGAATGCCGTTGCAAATTGATGCGACACTTCAATATGTGAAAGGCGAAGACGGAAAATGGTGGCCACCTGTTAAATCAGAGGACAAATACCTCGATTCACCGTTTAATACATATCAACAGAAGGGTCTACCGCCATCACCAATAGCAAATCCAGGTATTGCTGCAATTGAAGCGGCAATTAATCCACTTAAAACTGATTGTTTGTTCTATTTGCACGACAAGCGCCGTGTCATTCACTGCTCAAAAAATTACGAGGGTCATTTGTGGAATATAAAAAATTATTTGTAGTCAATTCGCGTGCAATGTGTTAAATTATTGTATATGTTTAAATTTTTAATGAAGAAATTGCTTGCATCGCAAGTGAAAAATTTACCAAAGGATCAGCAGGACGCAATCTTGGGAGCTTTCGAACGAGATCCAAAATTCTTTCAAATGCTCGCTGACGAAATTAAAAAAGAGGTGAAGGCAGGCAAGAATCAGCAGACCGCTTCAATGCTCGTAATGATGAAGCACAAGGACAAGTTGAGGGAGTTGATGATGGGGAAGTAATTAAAATATATGTCACTATCCATCGGAATCGTCGGCCTCCCAAACGTCGGCAAGTCAACTTTATTTAACGCATTAACCAAAAAATCCGTTCCTGCGGAGAACTATCCATTCTGCACAATCGATCCTTCGGTTGGAATTGTTCCTGTACCGGACGCACGACTGTACAAATTGGCAGACTTTTCGCAGACACAGAAAACCATCCCCGCTGTTATTGAATTCACTGACATCGCGGGTCTAGTAAAGGGTGCGAGCGAGGGTGAAGGTCTCGGCAATAAATTCCTCTCTCACATTCGCGAAGTGGATGCGATTGCGGAGGTTGTTCGAATCTTCGAGGATGCAAATGTCATTCATGTGCACGGCAAAATCGATCCGCTTTCTGATATTGAGGTCATTAATCTCGAACTGATTCTTGCTGATCAATCGACTGTAGCGAAACGTCTCGGTAGTATCGAGAAAGAAGTTAAACGACAGGACAAAGTCGCTGTGTTTGAAAAATCAGTGCTCGAGAAAATTTCCGTTGGTCTCGAAGCCGGAAAAATGGCGAACTCGCTCGACTTCACAAAAGAGGAAATTGAAGTTGTTCGCGGACTTCACCTCCTCTCGATGAAACCAATTCTGTATGTTTTGAATAAAAAGGGAGGCGCAACTAATTTGGATGAGACAGGTGACGAGCGTTTTTTGAAACTTGAGAAATTTTTGAAAGATTCCGGTGCGCCTTATGTTTTTGTTGATGCGGCCCTTGAGCAGGATATGAAGGATATGACCGACGAGGAGAAAAAGGAATATAGAACTGGTGATGTTGCGAAAACTGGAATCGACGCACTGATTAGGCTCGGTTACGACACGCTCGGCCTGATTACATATTTTACAACTGGAGAGAAGGAGACTCGTGCTTGGACAATCAAGAAAGATAGCACTGCGCCTGTTGCAGGTATGGCGATTCACACAGATTTTCGTGATCGTTTTATCCGCGCAAACATTATTGCGTGGGATACTTTGCTTTCTGCTGGTTCATTTGGCGCCGCTCGTGAGAAAGGCCTGCTTCGTACTGAAGGAAAAGAATACATTGTGAAGGATGGGGATGTAGTGGAGTTTATGGTTTAAAAACGTAAAACCCACTTCTCTTGACGTGCGTCTTACGTTTTTAGAAAGTGGGTTAGGGTTGAGATGATATAACTGTTAAACTCGCGACAAAGAACCAGCCGACGAGTCCCAACGTTACGAAGGAAATCACAACAGTGCACATGGTGGCACTGATAGTGGTCCAGGTATCAGAGGGATTAAGTACGGCGGTTCGTCGAAACGAGTTTGCAAACTTCCACAACGGAATTAATACCAGAAGCGGAAGGATTGCATACAAGATATACTGTTGCATAAGGGTCATGTGACACCTCCTTTCTGGAAAGAGAATAGCATTAAATGTGCTATTCGTCAAGGAAACAAAGATGATGGTGGTTTTCTTTTTATCTAAATCAAAAAATGCTAAACTTTCAACATGTCAAAGACGCTACGCAATAAAATTGTCTCAACCACATACAAACACATTCTCAAACCCATCTTCTTTCTCCAAGACCCCGAGAACGTGCACGACAAAATGACCGCTGTTGGAAAATT
>CAYLNC010000002.1:14880-17153 GCA_964385145.1 uncultured Candidatus Saccharibacteria bacterium
ATGACTAATTGTCAGGCAAATTGCAATGTGCCGAGTGCGATTTTGGACTTTGCGAAAGCTTTTCGAAACATGGAGCCGGTCTCCGATTACATCACCGTGAATATTAGTTGCCCGAATACATATTCTGGTCAGCCGTTTGTTATTCCAGAGAATCTCGAGAAACTTTTCGTCGAGCTTGATCAGATTCCAACCACGAAACCTGTTTTCATAAAATTATCGCCGGACCTCGATGAGAGTCAGATTGATAGAATTTTGGAAGTCATCTCGCATCATCGTGTTCACGGAATCATTTGCACGAATCTCACGAAGAAACGCGATCGTGAAGATATTAAAAAACTGAACTTGCCCGAGTTTGGTGGTATGAGCGGAAAGATTGTTGATCCTCTGGCGGACAAGTTGCTCGCGTATGTCTACAAACAAACTCGCGGTAAATACATTTTGATTGCATCGGGTGGAATTTTCACCGCAGAAGATGCTTATCGCAAAATTCGACTCGGTGCAAATCTTTTGCAGTTGATTACAGGAATGATCTATCGTGGACCGCAGGTAATTTCTGAAATCAATGCAGGGCTGGTTGAACTTTTGAAAAGAGATGGCTTCAAAAATGTTTCTGAAGCGATCGGTGTAGATAATTGTTAGAAATGTGGTAGAATTTCCGCATGTCTGAATACAATCACAATTCTATAGAAAAAAAGTGGCAGGAAGAATGGGCAAAGAAGAAGATTTTTAATACACCAGACTCAAAACCAGGAGCACAGAACGAGTACGTTCTCGTCGAATTTCCATATCCGTCCGGAAATTTGCACGTTGGTCACTGGTTTGCTTTCGCCGTCACTGACATTTACGCTCGAATGCGCAGAATGATGGGTAACAATGTGCTCTATCCTGTTGGATTCGATGCTTTCGGTCTACCTGCGGAGAATGCGGCCATCAAGAGAAACTTGAACCCGCGAGATTGGACATATTCAAATATGGAATTCATGGAGAAGCAGTTGCGATCCATGGGGGCATGTTTTGATTGGGACAGAAAAATTGCATCGTGTGATCCTGAATATTACAAATGGACGCAGTGGCTTTTCCTAAAATTTTACGAGAAGGGTCTCGCATATCAAGCCGAGACAAATGCGAACTGGTGCCCGAGCTGTAAGACAGTGCTTGCAAATGAGCAAGTTAAAAATGGTCGATGTGATCGATGCGATAATGAAGTTGTTCAGCGCAAACTTAATCAGTGGCAATTCAAAATTACAGAGTATGCAGATCGTTTAATTGATGATTTAGATCAATTGAATTGGCCTGAACCAATCAAAACCGCTCAGCGAAATTGGATTGGACGCAGTGAGGGTGCAAAAATTAACTTCAAAATTGAAAATTCCGATGAGCAAATTGAAGTTTTCACAACTCGACCAGACACACTTTTCGGTGTGACATATTTAGTATTGGCTCCTGAGCATGAATTGGTAGCAAAGCTTTCTTCACAAATTAAAAATCCTGATGAAGTTTCTGCCTATGTCACTCAAACTTCAAAAAAGACTGAAATGGATCGACAGACTGATAGTAAAAACAAAACTGGCATTAAACTGGAGGGAGTCTCTGCAATTAATCCAGCAAACGGAGAGGTGGTGCCAATTTTCATTGCAGATTACGTTCTTGCTGGATATGGAACCGGCGCAATTATGGCAGTACCAGCACATGATGAGCGCGACTATGATTTCGCACAGAAGTTTGGCTTGCCAGTTCGACAGGTTGTGACACAACATAGAATCGACAAAGAAAACCCTCCGCAGAAGGATAAACCAACCGGAGAAAGAATAATGGTACATGCAGTTATCCGAAACAAGGACACCAACGAAGTGGCTTTGCTAAAATGGAAGAAGCAACCATGGATTTCCTTCATAATCGGAGGCGCTGAGGAGGGCGAGGATTTGATTGAGGCAGCAAAACGCGAAGCTGAAGAAGAAGGTGGCTTCAAAAATTTGAAATTTGTAAAGTTTTTGAACAAAGAACCAGTTATTTCTGAATACTACGCTGCTCATAAAAATGAAAATCGTTATGCTCACAGCTCTGGAATTTTGTTTGAAGTAGACAGCAAAGATAGAAACGAATTGAGTGCAGAAGAAAATGAAAAGCACGAAGTTTTTTGGTATCCAATGGACAAACTTTCTACATTGAAAATGACTTGCGCAGAGAAGGATATTTGGCTAAATGGAGTTGAAGACAAATTCTTCCATGATGAAAAGGGAATTCTCGTTAACTCAGGAGAATTCACCGGCATG
>CAYLNC010000002.1:17253-36201 GCA_964385145.1 uncultured Candidatus Saccharibacteria bacterium
AAAATGTCCAAAATGTGGTGGCGATGCTGAACGCGAGACAGACACGCTCGATACATTCATCGACTCATCTTGGTATTATTTACGATACATCGACCCGAAAAATTCAGAGAAATTTGCTGACGCAGAAAAAATCAAATCTTGGATGCCTGTTAAATTCTATTCCGGTGGTGCTGAACACACAACCATGCACCTTCTCTTTGCGCGCTTCTTTTATAAAGTCCTCTTTGACCTTGGTCTCGTTCTGGAATCAGAACCTTTCACAAACAGATTAAATCGCGGATTAATTTTGGGTCCAGACGGAAACAAAATGTCAAAATCCAAGGGTAATGTTATCGAGCCCGATCCATTAGTTGATAAAGTCGGCGCTGATACAGTCAGAATGTATCTCGCTTTCATTGGACCATACAACGAAGTAGGTTCATACCCATGGGATCCAAACGGAGTTGTCGGAATGCGCAGATTTTTGGAACGCGTTTGGAAACTTTCAGAAAATTTGTCAGGAGAAATGAGTCACGAAGTAAACGTTGCGCTTCATAAATTGATCAAACGTGTTGGAGAGGAATTTACGCAGCTCAAATTCAACGCCGGAATCGCCCAGTTGATGTCTTTCTCGAATTTGGTTGAGAAACAGGGAATTAACAAGGCAGGTTTTTCTGATTTCTTGAAACTTCTCTCAACATGTGCACCGCATATTTGTGAAGAAATGTGGTCTAATATGGGTAACGAGGGTATGGTCTCGGAGGCACAGTGGCCAAAATTCGATGAGAATGTATTTAAGGACGAGGAAATCAACGTCAGTATCCAAATTAACGGTAAAATGAGGGCTTTAATCAGGGTTTCGCCTGAAATCAGTGAGGACGAATTGAAGTCAAAAGTGATGATTCTGCCCGAAATTATCAAATGGCTAGACGGCAAAGAAGTGAAGAAAACCATCTATGTCAAGGGGCGAATATTCAGTATAGTTGTGTAAAGCATCCAATATCTTTGACATTTTAACAATAAGGTGTTATTCTTCAAATCAAGATATTTGTTCTAGGAAATTATTATTAATTCATTAATTACAAACAAATGATAAAGTTGTCGTTCAAACCAAAACAAGTTACAAAGAAGCTTCTTTCTTCTTTGAATACCCGAGCCCAGGATGTTTTGACAAAGCGATACGGGTTGGGCACAAAAGACAGCGCCAAGATGACTCTCGAGTCAATCGGTTCTGAATACAAAATTACACGTGAAAGAGTTCGTCAGATTGAGGAACATGCACTTTCTGCTATTAGAAAGTCGGCTTCATACAAAGAGGCGGATAAACATTTCCAAGAATTGAAAGATGTTGTTCACAAAATCGGAGGAGTTGTCTCAGAGGAGGAATTCTTAAACGATGTTAGTGATAGCGAAAGCACAAAAAATCACGTGCACTTTCTACTTGTTGTTGGAAACGATTTCTTCAAAAAGAAGGAAGACGGTCATTTTGTACACAGATGGTATGTTAATGATAAAGTAATTTCCGAAGTTGAAAAAGCTATTAAGAAGTTATATGAAAAATTGAGTGATGACGAGATTGTAACTGAAACACAAATCATCAAGGATTTCCTAAACCACCTAGAAGCAGTTTCTGATGAATATAGAAACGAAGAGTTCGTAAAAAGATGGTTGCGAATGTCAAAGACAATTTCTTCAAATCCGCTCGGAGAATGGGGAAAGACAATGTCTTCAAATATTAATGTGAAAGGAATTCGCGACTACGCATACCTTGTGATTCGACGACACGGATCTCCAATTCACTTCAAAGAAGTCGCAGAATTAATCAAAAAACTATTCAACAAGAAAGCGCACGTTGCTACTTGCCATAACGAACTGATCAAAGACAAGAGATTTGTTTTGGTTGGACGAGGGTTGTATGCTTTGTCTGAGTGGGGTTACTCTGCGGGTGTTGTGCGAGATGTTATCGCTGACATTTTGCGAAAAAAGGGACCACTATCGAAGAAAGAAATTATCGACCACGTCTTGAAAGAGAGATATGTAAAGGAAAACACAATCATGGTTAACCTTCAAAACTCAAAATCATTTAAAAAGGACAAAGAAGGTAAATACACAGTCGCGGAATAAAGAAAATAAACTCTCCACACGGGGAGTTTATTTTTAATTACGCAAATAAAAATACGTGATAGAATAAACACAAATGGATTTTGAACAGTTAATAGGACAATCGATAGACTTTGCATTATTTTTTCTTCCTTTTGGAATTTTGTATGCACTCGTATATTACATATACAAAACATGGGTTGATTATGCACAAACAAAATTTGACGTTAGTCAGAAAAAAGTGCTATTGAGAGTGTACCCACCTAAACTTGTTACAAAAACTCCAGCAGCGATGGAATTGTTCCTGAACGCTTTGTATCAAAAAGGTGGAGAAGCAACATGGTACGATAAAAAAGTTCTCGGAAAGAAGAGAGCAGTTTTTTCACTTGAAATTGCATCGCACGGCGGTGAAGTTGCCTTCTATATTCGAACTAGATCAGCAATGAGAAGAGAGGTAGAAACACAAATTTATGCCCAGTATCCCGGTATAGAAGTTGTAGAGTCTGAGGATTACGTTGATAAAGTAAATTTAGACGAATGCGGCGCATTCGGTGTTGAATTTGAATTAACTGGTGCAGATCCTTTACCGATTAAAACATATGTGGACTATGGCCTGGATAAACCCGCAGAGGAAGAGGAGAAGGTTGACCCAATTACAAATACACTTGAATTGTTGGGCTCACTTAAAAAAGGTGAGAATATGTGGATTCAGATTATTACGAAAGCACACGTGAAAGAGGATCAGGACCCAGAATCTTGGTTTGGCAAAATTGATAGTTGGCAGGAAGATGCAAAAAAACTAATCAAAGAGATTCGTGAAAAGTCAGCTCCAAAAAATGCTGACGGGTCACAAGGTTTTCCTAATCCGACAAAGGGAGAGATTGAAAAAATTAACGCAATCGAGAGAAGTGTCTCAAAATTTGGATTCGATTGCGGCATTCGAGGAATGTACATTGCAAAGAAGGATGTATTTGAAGGAACTTCAATCGGAACACTCATTAACGCATTTAAGCAATATAATTCTTTGAGTCTCAATGGTTTTAAGCCGCAAAATAATACTGGGACAGATTATCCTTGGCAGTCATGGTTTGGAAATCCTTCGATAAGAATGGTTAGGCAGATGTACGATGATTATAAAAGTCGTAGTTTCTTCGGCACAACATTTATTGGTATAAATTATTTTGGTTTCCGAAAACTTAAAGATAGAAAGAAATTCATATTGAACACCGAGGAATTGGCGACAATTTATCACTTCCCAGGACAATCTGCTAATACACCGTCACTAAAGCGAGTACAGTCAAGAAAGGGCGAAGCTCCAGACAATCTACCAATTTAATTATGGAAATCCAAAATTCTCTTAGTAATTACTTCAAAAAACCAGTATTGGTTTTGCCAATTATTGTCGTCGCTGTTGTTTTACTAGTGATTATTTTTTCAATGACACCGCCAGACGATTTAGAGAATCCTAAGATTATCAAGGTTGAAAAAGGAGAGTCTGTAAGAAGTATTTCTTCTGATTTAAAAAGAAATGGAATTATTAGGTCAAAAACAATTTTCAATCTTTATATTCAACTATCCAAAAAATCAACAATATCTTCTGGTGACTATTTATTCGAAAGCCCCGAGAATGTATTGTCGGTCGCAAATAGAATGAAGAACTCAGATTTCAGATTGCCGATATTTCTGATAACAATCACTGAAGGACAGACGAATGCTGAGGTGGCAGATTTGTTATCAAAAAAACTCTTGAACTTTTCGAAAGAAGATTTTTTGATAAAGGCTAATTCGCTTGAGGGCTACTTATTTCCTGATACTTACAAACTTTTCTCAAACGCGACAGAAGAAGAAATTATTTCGCTGCTAGAGGCAAATTTCAAGAAGAAGATTGATTCTATAAAGCAGACAATTGATTCTTCAAAATACAGCATAGATCAAATTGTAACTATGGCCTCAATTATTGAGGCAGAGTCAACCGCTGACGGACGCCAGGAAGTTTCAAACATATTGTGGAGACGCTTCGAGATCGGTATGGCATTACAGGTTGATGCGCCATTCGTGTATGCGATAGGAAAGGGCACAGCAGACTTAACTACTTCAGATCTGAAGAGCGATTCTCCATACAATACATACACCAGGGTCGGCTTAACTCCAACTCCGATTGGAAATCCTGGGCTAGATTCAATAATCGCCGCAGCAAAGCCTCAACCGACACAGAATTTGTATTTTTTAACAGGCCGCGATGGAAAAATGTACTATGCAAAATCTTTTGAGGAACACAAACAGAATCGGGCTTTATATTTGGACTAATTGTGCTAATGTAAAATCATGAAAAAAGTTTTTGTCGGACTCTCTGGTGGTGTAGATAGCTCTGTTTCTGCTTTACTCCTGAAACAAGCGGGTTTTGATGTAACTGGTGTGTTTATCAAGGCGTGGCACCCTGATTTTCTACCATGCAATTGGAGAGCAGAAATGCGAGATGCAATGCGTGTATGTGCCAAACTTGAAATTCCATTCTTAATGTGTGACCTAGAAAAGTTGTACAAAAAAGAAGTGATTGACTATTTGGTTTCAGAATATTCGGCCGGCAGGACTCCAAATCCAGATGTCATGTGCAACAAGGAGATAAAATTCGGAGGTTTCCTAAAGTTTGCAATTGAGAATGGCGCTGACTTTGTTGCGACAGGACATTATGCACAAAAATTTGAACATGGGGATAAATTTTCATTGAATAATTCGGTTGATATAGAGAAAGATCAAACATATTTTTTGTGGACTCTAAATCAAGAGCGGCTTTCTAGGACTCTATTTCCAATTGGTCATTTAGAAAAAAGTGAAGTTCGCAAAATTGCTGAGAAAAATAATCTTCACACCTCAACGAAAAAGGATAGCCAGGGCCTTTGCTTCATCGGGCATGTTGATATCAAGAATTTCTTACGAAGATATGTTAATGCGAAACCTGGAAAAGTTTTAAACACCAAAGGCGAGATTGTTGGTGACCACGAGGGTGCAGAGTTGTACACAATTGGTGAACGGCACGGATTCACAATTGATAATACAAAAGTCTCTTCTTCCGCACACTATATTGTTTCAAAAGATATTTTGAAAAACACAATCATGATTTCATCAGATCAAGATGAACGTGAAAGTGCCAAGGAGGTTGTCGTTAAAAACTTCAATACAATCCGTGAAAAAAATTTTTTCAATCAGCAAATATCGGCCATGATTAGGTATAGAGGTGAGATGATTGCAGGACATTTGAAAAATGCTGGTGGTCAAATTAGCTATGTATTTCAACATAGAATTGATGCTGTATCGCCAGGGCAATCAATCGTATTCTATCGAGATGGCGAATGTTTGGGAGGAGGAGTCGTGGACTCAGTTCTGTGATATAATTCTTGTATTAACAAGTAACGCAAAAACATGAATAACAGAATCGTAATTGGTGCAGTGTTGGTTGTGATGATTATTTTGCTTGGACTTTCTATTTATAAAAGTAAGAATGAGGTTGAAAAATTTGAAGTAGAGAAAACTGAAACTGTTAATTCGGGGGTACAGCGGCCAGTTGAAACTATCAATGCGAAATATCAGTACAAAAATGGTCAAAATATTTTTGTCGTTACTCTTCAGTTGCCAACACCTTGTCACAGTTTTTCTCATACCGTAACAAAATCGAATGAGATATATGAGATTAATTTAAACACAAAAGCATCCCAGCAGGTCTGCGCGCAAGTCATAACAGAACGTCTTGTGAAATTGCAGTGGACAGGAAAACCTGACGATTCATATATTGCAAAATTGAATGGCGAGGTCGTTAATTTGAATGTATTCACAATTCCATCTAACGAGGATATCGATAAAATCCAAGTTTATACCAAAGGGTAATTTGCCGAAACTGCATTTTTGCTTTAACATGTAGCATATTATGGATTCACACGAAATTCGAGATCGCTTTTTGAAATTCTTCGCCAAAAGAGGACATAGTATTATTAATTCCGCTTCGTTAATACCAGAAAACGATCCTACCGTTCTGTTCAATACCGCAGGAATGCAGCCATTGGTGCCGTATTTGATGGGTCAACCACATCCACAAGGAACTCGCCTTGCTGATTCTCAAAAATGTATTCGAACGAGTGATATTGATGATATTGGCGACAACACTCATGCAACTTTTTTTGAAATGCTCGGCAACTGGTCGCTCGGCGATTATTTCAAAGAAGTTGCAATCAAATGGAGCTATGAATTTTTAACCTCAAAGGAAGAGGGGCTAGGTCTCGATCCTAATCGACTATATGTAACTGTTTTTGAAGGTAATGACAAAGTAGAAAAGGATGTTGAAAGTTTTGAAATTTGGAAGAGGGCAGGTTTACCAGAAAACAGAATCTATTGGAAGGGCGCCGATACAAACTGGTGGCCAGCAGTTAAGGGTAAAGACACTTGGACTGGACCAACAGGACCATGTACCGAGATGTTTTATGATGTCACAGAACGTGGTTTGGGCGATTTAACGCATGAGCAATATTTAGAAGCCGACGAAAAACAGTGGATAGTCGAAATTTGGAACGATGTATTCATGGAATATGAGAAAAAGGATGGTCAAATTGTCTCCAAATTGAAAGCTAAAAACGTTGATACGGGTTCCGGCCTGGAAAGAGTTACTGCGGTTGTTCAAAATAAAAATAATATTTTTGAGACTGACATATTCTTGCCAATCATCGAAAAGATTCGAGAAATTTCGTCTGAAAAAAATACTCGAGCAGAAAGAATTATCGCAGACCACATGCGAGCTTCAACTTTCTTAATTGCAGACGGTGCTGTACCTAGCAACTCTGATCAAGGATACATTCTCAGGAGATTGATACGTAGATCGGTTAGATTTTCTGATGTTTTAAAAATGAGCGAAGGTGGTTTGATTACAGTTGTTGAAATGATAATCGCAAAATTTGGTGATGTTTATAAAAATCTCATTGAGAAAAAAGAAGTAATTATTTCGGAAATTAAAAAAGAGGAGGCAAAATTTAGAAAAACACTTGCGGCGGGGATGAAAGAATTCAACAAAATTTCGGGGGCAAATATTTCTGGTAAAGACGCTTTTGTTTTGTTATCCAGTTTTGGTTTTCCTATCGAAATCACATCAGAATTAGCAAAAGAAAAGGGAATTATTGTTGATTTGGATGGATTCAATGCTGAATTCGAGCAACATCAGGCACTTTCACGCGCTGGAGCTGAACAAAAATTCAAAGGAGGTCTGGGAGATACAGGGGAACAGTCAGTTAGATATCACACAGCCACTCACCTGTTACATCAGGCATTGAGAATGGTTCTCGGTGACCATGTGTCGCAGAAAGGTTCAAACATTACTCCAGAACGTTTGCGATTCGACTTTACACATGGAGAAAAAATGACCGACGAACAAAAAACAGAGGTTGAAAAAATCGTAAATCAAAAAATTTCAGAAGGACTCCCTGTAAACAAAATTGTTTTGCCAAAAGAAGAGGCGGTAAAAACCGGCGCTTTGCATTTCTTTGATAAAAAATATGACGATCAGGTCAGTGTCTACTACATCGGTGAAGACATAAACTCCGCGTTCTCTAAAGAATTCTGTGGCGGGCCGCATGTTTCAAATCTCTCAGAACTAGGAACTTTCAAAATTGAAAAAGAAGAAGCCGTTTCTGCAGGTGTGAGGAGAATTAAAGCAACACTCTCATAATTGTTGTATAATGTAATAAATGTTTGGAAGTTTTTTCAAAAAGAAAAACGATTATTCTCAATTAGTGCTCGTACTTGATATACGAAGCTCCAGTATTGGTGGTGCGGTTATTAAAATCACAGGGAACAACAGGCCTGTGGAGATTTTGACTTCGACTAGAGAATTTTTCTTTTTCGATAATGTGGTAAGTGCTGACGCATTCATAACGAGAGCCGAAATCTCACTCAAAACAGTTTTGGAATTGCTAGTACACAAACAAAAGTTCGGATCACAAATTGGTTCTGTCGAGATATTTTATGGTGCGCCATGGTACAAGAACCTGATTGAGAACTTTTTAACAAATGAAGAAAATGCAGTTGATTTCAATCAAAATTATCTCAACAAAATTCTAAAAGAAAGCGTAAAAAAGGTTGGTGATGACGAGGAGATTATAGATCGAGAATTACTCGCAATGTTTCTCAATGGTTACTACACGAAAAATCCATTTGGAAAAAAAGCGCGCATAATTGATTTGTCTTTTTACTTCGCAATACTAAACAAGCACACAAAAAATAATTTTGTATCAATAATTAGAAAGTTTACAAACATTAGAAATATTTCACATCACTCTCACACAATCGCATTCTATAATTTGCTAAGAAATGTAGTTCATCCACCCATAAGCTACGTAATGTTTGATATAAGTGGCGAGGTAACAGAGATATCTGTCATTAAGAACGAGCATTTGATTAAAATTATTTCAGTACCACATGGAAATAATTACTTTGTAAGGCAATTAATGAAAAAAACTGGCCACGATTTCGCAACTTGCTTCAATGAAATAAAGACAAAAGGCAACCTAATCGATGATATTTCTAAAACTGAATGGGCAAAAAGCATTGCTGATTGCCTAAACGAATGTGGCTTGCACTCTCTGCCATCTACTGTTTACGTATCAACAGCAGAAGAAACTCGAGATTTAGTCAAGAATATTTTGTCTAATATTGAAGTTTATTACTCAACTTTAAAAATGCACACGAAACCGGAATTGATTTTAATCAGCAATAGTTTGTTCAGAAAACGAATTCATGTAGTACAAACAGGACAGAGAGACGATGCACACATGATGGCAAACATTTTGTATGTGGAATTAATGAGTAAAAAGTCATAAAATTTGATAGAATAATTCATATGGAAAAAAATTTATTAAACGACGTCGATATGCCAGCACACAAAAGATCAATTAGAGATATCCCAATTCCAGAAACACGCCGAAATGTTTCTGACAACTCAATAGAAAACGATGATCCGCACGCGATCAACCTGAAAAAGATAAAACTAGAAAAACCAGCGCCAAAAGCTAAGCGAAACAATCCCTACAACACAACCAGCCCGGAGCCTGAGGAAACTTTTTTCAAAGAGAGTCACGTCAGAACTGAAAGCCACTTTGGTTACAAAGTCCCAATAATCACAATCGCGATCGTCGCTGTTTTGTTTTTCCTTGTAAACCTATTCCACAGCGCCGATGTGACCGTCTACCCAAAAAATGCTTCAGCGCAGGTTAATGCTGAGCTTGCAATCGTAGATTCTGAAAACAAGAAATCTGAGTCAGAGCTTGTTTATAAAACTTTCGAATTCACGGGTGATGCTTCAGAGGAAATTACAGCAAGTGGTGAGGAATATGTTTCAGAAAAAGCTTCAGGAACTGTCACTGTATACAACAAATACACCACAAAGGGTCAATCTTTGATCAAAAACACTCGTTTTGAGGCCCCAAACGGCAAGATCTATCGAATAAATGAGACAGTAACTGTTCCTGGATACAAAACAGTCGCCGGCGAGGTAAAACCCGGTACATTAGACGTTGTGGTTTATGCTGATCAGCCTGGAACTGGATATGAAAACGGCATGGTTGATTTCACAATTCCTGGATTCAAAGGCCAGCCACAGTATGATACTTTCTATGCTAAAGCAAAAACAAATATTTCTGGCGGATTCGTCGGAACCAGAAAAGTGGTCTCAGCGGAACAATTGAAAGCTGCTCAGAATGCAGTAACGGAAAAGTTGAAAACACAGTTGAGACAAAACCTAATCGACCAGCTTCCAACAAATTTGATCGCAATTAATTCTGATGATTCGTCTTTTGTATTTGAGGATTTTGCACGTGAAGACAAAGCGAACGACGCCGTCTCAATCAAGTTGAAGGGATCTTTGCCAGTCAAAGTAGTAGACAAAAATAAACTTTCACAGAAGGTAGCAGAAGCTTCAATCGGTGCAAATTACGTAATTGGATCACCAATTTTGATTACAAATCTCCAGGAAATGGTTATGAAACTAACAGACAACAATACTTTGTTAGTTAGTGGAAACGCAAAATTCATTTGGCAATTGGATCCAAAGGAAATGAAACAGAAAATCGTTGGTAAAAAGAAAAGCGAAGGAATTAGTCTTTTCACAGAGTTCACAGGAATTGATCGAGTCGAGGTCAAAATTTCGCCGGTTTGGAAAAAGCAATTCCCTGACAATGTCGACAAAATTGAAGTAATACAAGTTTTGCCTAATTAAGGCTTGACTCATTTTATAAACCTGATAATATAAACGTTTGTGAATACATCTGAGGAAAAAAATGAAGGAAATGTCGAGGGCTCGGTCATCGAGGCCTTGCCAGAAGCAACTTTCAAAGTTTTAACAGATGATAATCAGGAATATCTTGCCTATCTTGCTGGCAAGATGCGGGTTAATCGAATCAGGGTTCTCATTGGGGATCGTGTGATGATAAAAACCGACCCATATGGTGGGAAAGCGAGAATTTTTAAACGATTATAAAAAATGCGAGTCAAATCATCAGTACAAAAGAAGTGCCGAAATTGCAAGGTCCTAAAAAGAAAGGGAGTAATTTTTATTACTTGCTCAAACCTTAGACACAAGCAACGACAGGGCTAGGGCTTTACAAAATCAATTAATTTTGCTAACTTTTACGGAATAAAATGAGAATACTAGGTATAACATTAAACGACGCACAGAGAATGGAAATCGCCCTTACAGGCGTCTTCGGTATTGGACGACCACGAGCACATCAGATTTTGGATGAGGCCGGCGTAGAATACGGTAAGAAACCAACAGATTTAACTACAGACGAGGAGGCAAAAATCAGAACAATCGTTGAACAATTCAAACTCGAAGGAGACCTAAGACGAGACGTCTCATCAAACATCAAGCGCCTCAAGGACATCGGTTCTTTTAGAGGTAGCCGACACGCAAAACGATTACCAGCACGAGGTCAGCGAACAAAAACTAACGCGAGAACATTGAAGGGAGTCAAGAAGACAATGGGATCCGGTAGAAAGAAAGAATCTAAAACTTAATTAATAACATGGGAAAAAAACGAATCGTAAAAAGCACAGACAAGGATGTAGCAGGAGCAGCCAGCTCTGCAAAAAAACTATCTCGACGCAGACTCGAAACTGGTATTTTGTATATTCAGTCAACTTTCAATAACACAAAAATTCTTTTGACAGACCAGAAGGGTAATGCCATCTGTTCATCATCTGCCGGTGCTCTAGGATTCACTGGTGCTAAAAAGGGTACACCATTTGCAGCTGCAAAATGTGCGGAAACTCTTGCTGAAAAAGCAGAACAACTAGGTCTCAAAACTGTTAGCGTAATCGTTAAGGGTGTTGGATCTGGACGTGAGGCCGGAATCAGAGGATTTATTAGCAAAGGAGTTCAAATCAGTTCAATTACTGACGTAACTCCTGTTCCACACAACGGACCAAAGCCAAAGAAACCACGAAGAATATAAAACATTTATGAAAATTGGACCAAAATACAAAATCGCAAGAAAACTAGGAGGAGGAATTTTTGAGAAAACTCAAACAGCAAAATTTGCCCTAGCCGACCAGAAGAAAAAGGCAGCAAGCAAAAAATTTGCTCGACCAAAATCAGGATTTGGACTTCAATTAGCTGAGAAGCAGAAGGTAAAATACGTTTACGGTCTAACAACAAAACAATTAGGACGATACGTTCACGCTGTTTTGGATTCAAAGTCAAAAACTCCTGCAGAGGATTTGTACAAAAACCTAGAGTTGCGATTGGACAACATCGTTTTGAAAGCAGGTCTCGCAAAAACACGATTCCAGGCTCGACAAATGGTATCTCATGGTCACATTACAATTGATGGCAAGCGAGTTACTATTCCTTCACTTTCAGTAGAAGAGAAAAACACTATTTCAGTTCGAGAATCTCGAAAAACTAGCCCACTATTCATGGATTTTGAAGCAAGAGCAAAAGATGTAATTGTTCCAGATTGGATCAAAGTCGACCCAAAGACTATGACAATCAAGATCAAAGGATCTGCCACATACAAAGCAGGCGAAACTCCATTCGACCTACAAGAAATCATTCAATCTTTCAAGGGTTAGCAACAGTTCATTGAGAGAAGATTGAGTTATCAGAAAGCCAATATTAATAATTAATAAGTTTAAGGATCAAATGTTATGTTAAATCAAAATATTGCGTTGCCATCAAAACCAAAAATCGTTTTGGAAGAAGGCTTTAAGGGAGTTTATGAAATCGACGGTCTATATCCAGGATACGGACACACACTAGGTAATTCATTGCGACGAATTATCCTTTCTTCACTACCAGGAGATGCCATTACAGAATTGAAAATTACAGGAGTTGGTCACGAATTTTCAACTATTCCAGGAATCAAAGAGGATGTTATTGCAATTATTTTAAATATCAAAAAAATTCGTGTGAAGTTAAATTCAGACGAAGCTCAGACAATCACTTTGAAAGTTAAGGGCGAAGGAAAATTCACAGCTGGCGATATCACATTGCCAACTCAGGTTTCAATTACAAATCCAGAATATCTTGTTTTGACTTCAACAGACAAAAACACAGACATCACATTGGAAATGAGAGTTGAGAAGGGCCTAGGATACGTTCCAAAGGAAGATTTACACAAAGACCGAATCGAGGTAGGTACAATCGCACTTGATGGCGTATTTACTCCAATTAGACGAGTACACTACGAAACAGAAAACATGCGAGTCGGAGATCGAACAGATTTCAACCGATTGAGAATTTCAATTGAAACAGACGGAACAATTACTCCAAAACAGGCACTCGAAAAATCAATCGAAATCATGATTACTCAGCTCAAAGCAATCGTTGGATTCAAAGAGGAGGTTGTCATGACACAAGAGGTCGTTTCAGAATCAGACAGCAAAGAGAGCGAGGCCGAGGAATCAGACTTCCTAAAGACTCGAATCGAGACATTGGATCTATCAACTAGAACAATTTCTGCTCTTACAAACGCAAACATTCGAACAGTTGGAGGTTTGGCTCGAAAGTCAGAGGCAGACATCCTTGATCTCGAGGGACTAGGCTCAAAAGGACTAGGTGAAATCAAGAAATTACTAAAAAAGCACGGAATTGAATTGAAATAACAAACCCCTTTACTTTTCCAGCATAAATTGATAATCTAATTCTTCATGAGACATCACGACAAAAACAGAAAATTCGGTCGAAGCCAGAACCAGAGACACGCTCTGTACAAGTCTTTGATTTGCGCGCTAATTCGAGACGAGAAAATTGTCACAACAGAAGCCAAGGCAAAATCACTACGACCACGAATCGAGAAAATCGTAACTCACGGCAAGATCGACACATTGGCAAAACGCCGATTGGTTGTATCAGAAATCGGTAGCGAATCTATGGCGAAAAAACTTTTCACAGAGATTGCACCAAAATACAAGGAGCGAGCAGGTGGTTACACTCGAATTATTAAATTGCCTTTGCGAACAACAGACGCTAGCAAGATGGCTCAAATTGAATTTGTATAAAATATATGGAAAAGATAATTGACGCAAAAAATAAAAAAATTGGGCGAGTTGCTTCAGAGGCAGCCAAGGCTCTCATGGGCAAAGATAATCCAAACTATCAGACACACGAGCTTGCTGACGTAAAGGTCATCATCAAAAACGTTTCTCTTTCAGATGTAACTGACAAGAAATTGGATGAGAAGACATACAATTCATACAGCGGATACCCAGGAGGTTTGAGCACAAAGAAAATGAAGCACATCGTAGGCACAAAGGGCTTTACAGAAATTTACGAGAAGGCAATCTACGGAATGCTTCCTGCTAATCGTTTGCGAAAACAGATGATGAAGAATTTAACAATAACAGAATAATATGGCGACAAAAACTTCAGAGAGATACATAGAGGCAGTAGGACGACGCAAAACTTCAGTTGCGCGAGTTCGAATCACACCAGCATCAAAACAGTCATTCTTGGTGAACGACAAATCATTGGGTGATTTCTTCCAGCTCCCAGCCCTAATCAAAAAGGCCGAGGATTCATTTGCCGGAGCAGAAATCGATCAGAAATTTGCAGTCACAGTACATGTAAATGGTGGCGGAATCGCGGCACAGGCAGAGAGCGTACGACTAGGTATCGCTCGATGTTTGGTTAAATTCAACGCAGATTTGCGAAAGCCTCTAAAGAAGCTAGGTTTCCTAAAGCGAGACCAGCGTTCAGTAGAGCGAAAGAAGCCAGGTTTGAAGAAGGCTCGAAAAGCTCCTCAGTGGTCAAAACGATAACAAATGGCGCCTTCGGGCGCTTTTTGTTTAAGTTAAAGAGTTACTAAATATATTCTAAAGAATATATAAAGTTCTTACTTGTTCATGAATGATTCGTGTTGTACTTTGAGATAAATGAATAAAGATTTCAATACGTGGAATACAAAGAAACAAAAAATCAATGACAAGATATTTAATCGGGAATTATTTTTTCGCCCCGGAGAATTATGGGAGTGTTCGTTCGGAATTAATATAGGAGTAGAAATTGATGGTAAGCGTGAAGACTATCAAAGACCTGCCTTGATTATAAAAAAGTTTAATGGAGATATGTTATGGGTTTTACCACTGACGACAAAATTCAAAAATACAAAGTATCATCATAAATTACATAGTTCAAGTATTGATACATATGTTGTTTTATCACAAATTAGAACTATAAGTTCAAAAAGATTGTTGCGTAGAATCGGCAGAATTGCTGGATCAGATTTTGGCAACATTATTAAAAAACTTACAGAGATTATAAATGACGAAAGCCCCCTTGCGGGAGCTTTCTCGGAGGCCGAAGCCACTAATGAATAGATTATAGCAATTCATCGCACACAGTCAAGTTGAAATTTGAAAACGCCAGCATATTTTGATATAATGCCCCACATGACAGACGAAATTCAATACGACAAAAGCGAAATTGAAGACTCGGGTGACAGTGAGGAGAACACTTCGACTGATCCTGTGGCCAAAATCGCTAAATTAAAAAAGCAATTAAAAGAGGCACTTGAACAAAAGCAGGAATATCTAGACGGCTGGCAGAGGAGCAAGGCCGACTATATCAATTTGAAGAAGAGAACCGAGGAAGAAAAATCCGCTCTGCGCGACTATGCGACGGAGGATTTTGCGCTAGCTGTAATCAGCGTTGTTGATAGCTTCGAAATGGCGCTTCGCAACGAGAAGTCTCTCGAGTCAGTTCCCAAGGATTGGGCAGACGGCATGAAGTATATTTATAATCAGCTCGTGTCAGTGCTCGCAGGTTACGATATTAAAGCTTTAAATCCAATGGGCGAGATGTACGATGTTAATAAACACACAGCCAAAGAAATGGTAAAGGTCGATTCCGAGTCAGACAACGGTAAAATCGTTGAAGTCATTCAGAAAGGTTACGAGTTCAAGGGCAAGATGATAAGGCATGCAGTGGTGAAGGTGGGGGAGGTGGTGAAGTAAATGAACATGTTTTTTTTCGGTAAAACTCCGTACTGTGATTGCAACAAAAAAATATAAAATTGAGCACAAAATACTAACACTGGCAAACTGTGCCGTAATGAATTCAGAAGAAAAGCCTGCATCATTCAATATTGAAGGTGTAGAATTTTGTCACTGGGATTTTAGTTATAAGGATGGATGGAAAAATGACGCATGGATTGCCTCAGCAACGATTGAAGCTACAGATTTTGTTGCCGCTATAAATCTTTTCAGAACAAAATTATCTAGATTAGTTCCAAGAATATCCTTGATCGTTCAGTCTTATATCGATTTTACCATAGAGCCATTCATGGTTCACAGCTGTGATACAGATTTCGCCTATTTTCATTATATAGAAGAAGTAGGATCAGTGGGTCTAATGTTCACACAGAACGAACAACAAGCACTGACGGAATTATGCTCAAATCAGATTATTTCTGATCACTTTTTCTACTATTGGAACGACGCAGTAAATACGACAGGGTACACACCAAAGCTGCTCCTCATGTTTTCGGCGGTCGAGTCTCTTGTAAAAAAGAATGGTAGAAAAGATTGGGGGCTGATTAACGAAATTCTCGGTCCAGATTTGGTTCAGAAATTTTTTGGCACACAAGAAGAACCAAATACAGGTCTTAGACATAGACTTGTTCACGGTGAATATTTTAACGAAAACGATGGCGGAGAAAATTATCTAGAGTTGTTGCACAAAAAGATTATTCAGTACTTTAACAGCAAGATCTTTGGTAGAGCACTGATTCAAGAAAATGTTGAGCGCCCACAAAGACACTTTTTTGGTAATAAACAAGAAGGAAGAACTTTTATAAGAAATAAGGACGGAAGTAATAGATTTTCATTAATAGATTTGCTTAATGATTTTGATTCCAATGGGTTTCGTAGTCCGAAAAAATACGATCATCTTTCTGACAAAAAACTACACGCAAACTATTGATTTTCCCTCCAAATATAATATAATACCCACATGTTAGCCCTCACACGCCAGCAAAAATACTTCCAAAAAGAAGTTGTGTTGCCAAACGGTGACACGGCTCTGGTCCTATTTGAATTGGTAGAACAATACGGTCGAGTCATTGCTCGCGCTGTCTCTGCCCAGATTATTTCTCTTGCACAGGCGTCTGCCGAGGTTGTTTGCTTGCCAATTGTTTTGGCTCGATCTCTCGTATTGCCAGTCAAAGAATGTCTCGCACGACATCTCGAACCAGTACTTCGTGATCTCTTTTTCATAACTTCACAACCAACACGCGCCCCTGCATATGTTTTAGCTTAGAGTATTATCAAATTACTAAACTAAAACATAAATATGAGTAAAATAATTGGTATCGATTTGGGTACAACAAACTCTGCTGTTGCAGTAGTAGAAGGAGGAGAGCCAAGAATCGTAGAGAACGTTGAAGGAAACAGAACAACACCTTCAATCGTTGCGATTACTAGAAACAACGAACGACTAGTCGGACAAATTGCAAAACGACAAGCCGTCACTAACCCGCAGAACACAGTTTTCGGAATCAAGAGATTCATCGGACATTCATACGACGAACCAGCTCTCGATAAAGACAAGAAAACTGTTCCATACAAAATTAACAAAAGCGACACAAACGGCGTTCTAGTTAATATTGGAAACAAAGACTATCGTCCAGAAGAAATCTCTGCGATGATTTTGCAGAAACTAAAGAATGACGCAGAAGCAAAACTCGGTGAGAAAATCACAGAGGCCGTTATTACTGTACCTGCATACTTCAACGATTCACAGCGACAGGCAACCAAAGACGCTGGTAAAATCGCTGGTCTCGATGTAAAACGAATCATCAATGAACCAACTGCAGCCGCTCTCGCATATGGCTTCAACAAAAACAAAGATGAAAAAATCGTCGTGTACGACTTCGGAGGAGGAACATTCGATATTTCTGTTCTCGAGGTTGCTGACAATGTTATCGAAGTTAAATCAACCGACGGTGACTCACACATGGGAGGTCGTGACATCGATCACAAAATCATGGAATGGATTATCGCCGAATTCAAAAAGGAATCAGGAATTGATATTTCCAAAGATCCTCTAGCTCTACAGCGACTAGATGAGAGCGCAGAGAAAGCCAAGATGGAGCTTTCAACATCAATGGAATCTGAAATAAACATTCCATTCATTACATCTGACGCGAGCGGTCCAAAACACCTTTTGTTGAAATTGACTCGCGCAAAATTGGAGGAACTTTCAAATGAATTCATCGAGAGATCAATCGAAATTACAAAACGAGCGATGGCAGCTTCACCATTCAAGATGAGCGAAATTGACGAAATCATTTTGGTTGGAGGACAAACAAGAATGCCAAAAATCGTTGACGAGGTTCGCAAATTGTTCGGCAAAGAACCAAACAAAAGCATCAACCCAGACGAGGTCGTTGCGGTCGGTGCCGCAATTCAGGCCGGAATTTTGCAGGGTGACGTGAAAGACGTTTTGCTGCTCGATGTTATCCCACTCTCACTCGGAATCGAGACAATGGGTGGTGTTGCAACAAAATTGATTGAGAAAAACACAACAATTCCTGCTTCAAAATCACAAGTATTCTCAACCGCAGCTGACAATCAGACACAAGTTGAAATCAACATTGTGCAAGGAGAGCGCGCGATGGCGGGCGACAACAAATCTCTAGGACGATTCATTCTCGAGGGTATTCCACCTGCTCCACGAGGTATTCCTCAAATTGAAGTTTCATTCGACATCGATGCGAACGGAATTTTGAGCGTGAAGGCGACAGATAAAGCTTCAAAGAAAGAGCAATCAATTCGAATTGAGGCAGGATCTTCACTTTCAAAAGAAGAAATCGAGAAGATGAAGAAAGACGCCGAGATGCACGAAGCCGAGGACAAGAAGAAGCGAGAATTGATTGATGCGAAAAACTTTGCGGAACAAACTGCCTACACGGCAGAGAAGGCAATCAAAGATGCCGGCGATAAATTGCCAGCTGATGTGAAAAACGCAGTTGAAACAAAAATCAAGGAGACTCGCGAGGTTGCAGCCAAGGATTCGCTCGAAGACATCAAAGCAAAAACAGCTGAACTCTCAACTGAAATGCAGAAAATTGGTCAGTTCATGAATCAGGCGCAGCAGGAAGCTTCAAAAGCAGGACCTGAAGAAAAGAAAGGCGGCAACGAAGGAGAAGGAAACATTCGCGACGCAGAAGTTGAAGACAAAAAATAATGGCAAAAGATTTCTACAACATACTCGGAGTGCAGAAGAGTGCTTCGAAAGATGAAATAAAGAAAGCGTATCGAGCGTTGGCGCACAAATATCACCCTGACAAACAAGGCGGTGACGAAGCGAAATTCAAGGAAATCAACGAGGCCTAC
>CAYLNC010000003.1:0-33979 GCA_964385145.1 uncultured Candidatus Saccharibacteria bacterium
GATTTAAGAGCCGAACAGAGATGATTATCGGTCTTTATAAAATACTCATCTCTAACTCCTTGCTCTTATTAGATTTCTGAGCCGACTGTTTTGGGTTATCGTCTATTAAACGAGTGATTGCAGGTTCGAGTCCTGCCTCCCCCACCAAACACACGGGGGAGTGGCCTAAGGGTAAAGGCACTAAAAGTCCAAAATGATACTTGCTTAGAAAATACAATTAAAGATTACGAGCCGATTAGATTAGGTTATCTTGCAAAGGAAAAGGTTCGACTCCTTCATTTTCAATTGAAAATGAACGCTCTATAGGGGAGCAATCCGAGTCTAGTACTTGTTCGTATATTAGAGAATTTTGAGCCGATAGTTTGGGTTATCTAGGACTAAAAAATTATCCAAACTGATACTTGTTCAAAATACCTTCCTCTACTTCTATATGCCACATACAGCACTTCTTTCTATACTAGAGAATCCAAAAGTGATGATAGAGCTTCTTAAACTCTATCCAGGTTGTCTAGTTATTGCTGATAATGATGGTAAAATCCTTTGGGCCAATGACGCTTTTGAAGAGCTTACTGGTTACTCCATTCTTGAAGTTAGAGGCCTTAAGCCAAAGGATTTTCTACATGGTCCAGACACTGATCCAGAGACCATTGAATATATGTCCTCTAAGAGAAAGCAGGGTCTCCCTTTTGAAGCAGAAATCCTAAACTATAGAAAAGACGGTTCTGGATACTGGATTTATTTAAAGGCAGTTCCCATTTATATAGATGGAGAGCTTAAGTTTTGGGTTGCTAATAAGTATCCTTTAGCAACCAAAGAAGCTTTTGCAGAACAACTAGATAAAATAGCAAAATTAGTGGAAAAGTTAAGTTGATATGAATAGTTCAGATTATAAACAGGCAGCGAGAATCTCTAGAAAGATTAACTATAAGTTTCTAGAGCACAATATACAGGCTTCAGCTAAATATATTATTAGTTGTGGTTTTGTAATAGATTTAGATATCCCTCCTCAAACTCCAGAAGAAATTATAACCAAAGTAATTGATGAAGCCAAGCCTTTTGGTGTCCGGGTTATTGATAGTAGTGGTTCCATGGCGCAGCGGTAGCGCAGGTTCCTTACGAGAACAAGGTCGTAGGTTCGAATCCTACTGGAACCACCATGCCTAGAATTTCTTCTGTATCCGATACTACCTATATACCACTAAAGTTGCAAATATATAAGGTAAAGGATCAATATATCTTATTAGACATAGGCCATTTTATTAGTGAAAAAGAAGTATATTGGAAGTTTTGGACTATTGATCTTCCTATAGCAAGCCTACGAAACGTCCAAGTACGTGAGTTTTCTTTTAAGACACTTCCTAATACTAAACCTAAGTCAACTCTAAGGATCTATAAAGATAATACTTTTAGAGCGCTCTAATGAAGAATCTTCCTAATCTAATTCTCGATGAAGGTTACGAGCACCTTGTATTTACTCCTGAACCCCAATACTATAAAGCTATACCGGGTATAAGAATTTTACAATATACTAATAAGAGATTAGATCACTCTAGCTACTATTGTATAACTAAGATAAAGCCTAAGAAACATAATATAGAGTTTAGCTACTATACCACAAGTAAGCTTATATCCTATAAGGCCATGTGGTTTAATAGATACCACCCAGTATGTTGTGAAATAGATCTCCCTCTATATAGCTAGAAGCTTTTCTAGGAGGGGAGTTTTATGGAGCACTATTCAATTGTAATAAATAACTCTAATACTATAGCAATTCAAATAAATCCTGCTGCTTTTAAGTTTAAGGCTTTTTCTGGTAAACCCAGTAAAGATGCTATAGTAGCTTTTGATGTTAACTATAGTTGGGGTCCCTTAGCTATTGGCTTAGTTAAATCTGAAGGTAGCTATTGGGCAACTATAGAGAGTAAAAAAGAAATAAGGCCATGTCTATGTATTAGGGATGACGCTATCTGCTCTATAAAGAAACCTAAGTATGTTGAATCTTTTGATAGATATCCAGTAGTGATGCAAGCTGGACCTACTCTTGTTTGGTACAATAAGGATGTTAGCGATCTAACAAAAGAACAAGAAGGTTTTAAAGACGATGCTACTAGAAGAGCAGATCATGTTGCAGTTGGAGCAACTAAGTATGGAAGGCTAATAGTTGTCTACAAAAAGCAAGCTAGTCTAGAAGACTTAGCTAAGCTTTTCCTTAATCTTCAATGCCCTTGGGCTATGAAATGTGATGGAGGATCCAAGAGTTACTTAGCTCTCCCCCAGAAAAATATGTATCTTGGAAACAATAACAAAGCTTTAGCTGGCTTAGAGTTTTTACCTAAATAAAATGAATAATCTTATAAGCAATCTGGAACGTCTTAAGGATGAGGGCTATATTAGATGTGCAAAGCACCCTACCTTAGACCTAACTATTTGGACTTACTCAGCCTTAACAGTTGCAGAGAGAAAATGGGATGAGTATACTCTAATGGCAAGGGGTCTAGTTACTAATTCAAGGGGAGCAATTATAGCTAGGCCTCTAAGAAAGTTCTTTAACTTAGCAGAGGTTAAAGATTCTTTACCTAACGAGCCTTTTTATGTTACAGAGAAATTAGATGGATCTCTAGGAATAGTTTTCAAATATAATGGAGAGCTAGTTTTTGCTTCTAAGGGATCATTTACTACTAATCAAGCAAAGTTCTTAGAGCAAATTTGGAATACGAAGTATTCCAATATTGAAGTAGTAGAAGGGTGTACCTACCTATTTGAAATGATTTATCCAGAAAATAGAATAGTTGTAAACTATGGAAGTACTAAAGATATTTTCCTATTAGCAGTAATTAAAACTAATTCTGGGAATGAAATTACTCCAGAGCATCTACCAGAGTTTTTTCCTAATGTAGTTAAATCTTATGAGATGACTATGAAGGAACTTTTGGAATATAAGAGAGAAAACTTTGAGGGATTTGTTCTTAGATATCTACCTTCCAACTATAGAGTGAAGATTAAGCAAGAAGAGTATATAGCACTCCACGGAATTGTAACCCAATGCAATACTAAAGTTATTTGGGAAGCTCTTTCTCTTAATATTGCTTTAGAAGGAATACTAGAAAAGCTTCCAGATGAGCTCTATAAAGAAGTAATGGCCTGTATCGGAGATTTTAGAGCTAGGTATAAGGAGCTTTATGATGCTAGCTTAAAGTTAGCTAATAAGCTTAAAAAGAAATCTACAAATAGAAAAGAGTATGCTGCGGAAGTAGCTAAAGTAAAAGAGACAAACTTAAAGTCTCTTCTATTTTTGCAGTATGATGGAGCAGACTGTAATAAAGTACTTTGGAAGCTACTAAAGCCAGAAAAAGCTGTTCCAATTGGTACCTTTAAATATGATAATAATTCCAACTAATGGTAGTAGCTATTCTGTAAAATTGCTACGTAGGAAAGTCTTTATAAGCCTGCAATATATAACTCCATCAGACACAGAGTTAAAATACCTTCCTAGGCATTGTTTACAGACTATGTTAGCTGTAAATCTAGACAATCATAGAATGAGAAGACTTGATACTATTTATGCAATAAAGATGAGCTTAGATGGAAAAATTCTTAAGTCTCCTTCTAATCTTTCTAAAGACATTGAAAAAACTAGAAGGAGACTTAAAAGATACCTTAATTTATGAAGGATCTAGAAGGCTACCAGTACTTGCTCCAGTTAGAATGTTTCTAATAGATTGAGGTGCAAAAGCGTCTATTGTATAGGCACACCCAATTGGAGAAGTCGTTGCTGTATATCCTGCAGCAGCCAGATGAGGAATAAGTGCTAGAGAAACTGCACTTCCAGAGCCATCTCCATAGTAGTAGCCTATATTATTAGAAGCAGTTACAGTTACATCAGATAAAGTAAAGGTATAAACTCTATTAACAAGTTCTGCCATTGATTTAGCTTCTAGATAAGTAGCTAAGCCTCTTTGATACTCACTATATATTCCAGGTCCACTTGCAGTTCTGGCTAAATTGCTTATTCTAGCACCATGCTCTCCAATAGCTATTGGCTTACCTTCCATCCAAGTTCCAGTCTTGCTTTTAATATGACCTACTATTTCTGCTAGCTTTTCAGTAGATCTTTTAGCATATTCTACTGCACCTATTGCATCTCTTAACTGGTTACTTAGAAATGGCCAAGTATAGTGATTAAAGAAGACAACATCAAAGTACTGGCACCAAGCATAGTTAGCCCAGAGATCTACTCCTCTTTTACATCTAGCAACTTCATCTGTAGTATAGCTTCCCCCAAAGAAGTTAGGAATAGAGTAGGCACCTAGGAAAGTTGAACTATATAGTTTTCTTTTGCCTAGGCCATCAGGATTTAGGTTAAGGCGTGGAACTATGTAGTTGCTCATATCTTGGCCCCACTGATCGAGGCCATCATAGTCATTGCCAGATAGTCCTTTACCTCCCGCTCCTCCTATAGTAATCTCATTCCAAAACTCAAACTCCATAGTATGCCATGGCGTGCCATGCTTATGTACCCAAGTACTACAAGCATAGGTCATGAAATGATTAAACTGGTTTGCCATTGCACTCCAGACTGCGTATCCTCCTCCAGAAGGGGGCCTAGAGTACCAACTATTAGCTTCACTATATCCATTATAGTTTGCAGCTAACCAGTTTGTTCTAACACCTCCTGTGTCTGCAATCCAGTTTGCCTGGGTATCTGAGAAGCCAGCTAGCTGAGCCCATGCATATCCATTAGCATCTGCACCCATTTTTGGGCCATAATGTAGTCCTAAAAGAATTCCAGGACTATTGGAGCATCCGGCTACTAAATCTATAACATTATCAATACCTCCTCTAACACCGGCATCTGTATAGATATTAGTAGTAGGAGTTTGTGACCAAACATGGAATGTTCTTTCACACCTTACTGATGTCCACTTACCAGCAGCAATAAGAGCTTGGTATTCAGATCTTTTAGTTGCTCCACTTATAGAAGCATGTATACATCTTTCACCCATAATATTACCTATCTGTAACGACTGTCCAACTAGCTAAGTGTGGACCAATTGGATTTGAGGCAGTTGGATCTCCATTAAGAAGGGGATAAGTTACATTTAGCACAGTGCCAGAGGGCAGATTGGGACCAGTAAAACTAGAGAAAGTAAGACCAGTATTAACTTGTTGGGGTGGGAGTATTTGGTTTCTCCACCCTATTATATCGTAAAATCCTGAACCCGGATTAGTTGTATCTGTAGTATACCTTAAGAAAGTAGGCTCCCAGATAACACATAATCTAACATACTTAGGACCATTGATAGTTGCTGGGCTATTAAAGTACATTCTGGTAACTGCAGGCGATGCTCCTGGACCGAATAAGGCACATGCGATAGTAGTATTTGTACCTGCTCCTGTAGGTGCAACAGTCCACATTCCAATTAGATCAGGATGTACAAGTGTTCCAGTAGCAGTTAAATCTGCATTTACTTCAACAAATCCAGCTACAACTCGAATTGGCGAGGCAGCAGAAGGATGTACTAAAGATCTCCAGTATATTTCTAACCCAAAAACCCTAGTAGGCTGGATGACGTCCCAAAGGTGATACATTGCGACTGCATTTCCCCCTGTAGGGCAGATACCACTAGTAACATACTGAGTTGTGGATACTAGTCCATTATGATTTAGAGGTATTCTTTTGTATACTCCACCAGGAGCAGATCTTTCTATTCTCATTATATCACCTTATACATATAGACCAACCCAAAACTCGTCACCTGCTATATAACGTCTAGGTGAAGAAGCAGTTGGGGTTGCGCTTACAGTATTATTAGCAAGAGCCCCATTGTTAACTCTAATAACTCCAGTAGCTACTCTACAATAAGCATATCTAGCAGTTGCAGGGATATTTATTAGGGCACCTAGAGCAAATGCACTAGTTCCTGTAATAGCAAAGGTTTGTACAGCAGAACCACCAGTAGATAGAGTAGTCCAAGAAGTATCAAGAAACTCTACATTAACAGTACAAGCTCCTCCAGTTTCACTTACTACAGCCAAATTATAAGGATACTCTGAAGCTAAATTAACAGTAGCGCTAACACTAGTAGTGGTAGAGCTACTGGAAGAACTAGATCCAAAGGAAGATCCTGCTCCAACTGTTAGAATTCCACCTATAGCAATGGTTGTTGCAGTACTAGAGGTAGGAGCAGTTGCAGTATCGTAAAATCCATTTCCACCCAGGCCACCATCTGATCCTGCAGTATTTACATAAACTGCAGCAGGGCTATTAGATTTAACATTCAGAATAGCTGACTGGGCAGATTTAGGAATACCAGGAACATTAGCACTAGTTTCAAAACCGTGAGCAACTACTAGAGCAGCTAAGCTTCTAGCAGCTCCTGTAAGAGTTAGATTTAAGGTACCTACTGAAACTGTACCATTACTAATAGGTACTGTATTACTATTAGCATCTAGAAACTCTACACTTAGAAGAGAAGTAGCAGCTGCAGTAAATAAAGCAATATTTTGTAGTCTAGGAGCACCAGAATACCCATAAGGATTTCTTCCTCCTAGAGTTAGTTTAGTACCCCTTCTTAGAGTTTCTGCAAAGGAGGCATCATTAACTCTAATAGTGCCATCTTTTCTAGCTCTTATGTCTAGGACAAGTGTTCCTGAAGCAACTTGACATTCAAATAGCTCTCCAGGTAAAGAGGTAGCACCAGAGGCAATTACCTTGTACATATTTAGTAGAGACGTCTCTACTGCTCCAGTAGCAGTTAGAGCTACTAAACTAGTAATATAGTTTCCTTGAGAATCTAGAAACCTCCCTACCAAAGCAGCGGAGCTGCCTGTTGTAGTATAAGCTGAAAACAGCCCTATATCATTATTAATGTATTTTATATCGTAAACCATTTGAGCTCCACCGTTAAAAAGTAAATGATTAAGCTATCCAAATAGAGGACAAGATGCAGAAACTATATTATTGTAAAGGTCTTCCAGGTTCTGGAAAATCTACTCTTGCTAAGGAGATGGTTGCTAATTCTAATGGCACCTTGGTAAGAGTAAACCGAGACGATTTAAGAAAAGAGAGTCCTCATTATGTTAGAGGAGTCTTTAATAAGCGATTAGAGAGAGAAATTGCAAGAGTTAGAGATGAAAGAATAGGAGATGCACTTAGTAGGGGCTTTGATGTCATATCTGATGATACGAATCTCTCTGAGAGGCATGCTAGGCACTTTAGGGAGATTGCAAATAAGTATAATGCTGAATTAATTCTATTAGACTTTACCGATCCTAAGTCTTCCCTTTATGTTTCTTTAGAGGAGTGCATTAAGAGAGATCTAAATAGGGACAGCAGTGTTGGAAAGGATGTTATTTTGGAGATGTACTATTCTAATGTTTTGGGGCTTAAAGACTCTAATCAATACCAACCTTCTGCTCCATCTCTAGGTGAAGCTATTATAGTGGACCTAGATGGTACTCTTTGTCATATTAATGGTAGATCACATTTTGATAGCTATAAATATGATACTGATGTTAAAGATTTAGCTATTGCTAAACTAATAGAAGCTTTTGACGCTCTGGGTTATAATATTCTTATTGTTACTGGGCGTGAGGGCTCTCCTTTAGCTATATCTCAAACCAAGAAATGGTTACAAGATAATGGAATTAAGTATGACTTAATTATGTTTAGGCCAGAAGGCTCTAATCATATCAAGGACTATGAAATAAAGAAAAATATTTATGAGCAGTATATTAAGGATAAATACCAGATTGTATTCGCTCTAGAAGATCGCCCTAGAAATATTCGAATGTGGAGATCTTTGGGAATTAAAGTCCTAGATTGTGGTCTAGGCTACGAGTTCTAAATGAAAGTTATTTTTGTAGATACAGAAACAGGAGGAATAGATCCTAATAAGGTAAGTATTCTTACCTTTAATGCTTTAGTATGTGAATTTAAAGAGTCTGGTTCTTTTAAGATACTAGATAGTCTTAATCTTAAACTAAAACCAGATGATGGTTGCTATCATGTCAATGCTGAGGCACTAGCTATTAATGGTATTGATCTAGTAGAACACAATAAAGAGGCTATTAGTATAGCTGATGGTAATCTAAAACTATATAGATATCTAAGAGATCATACAACTAAAGAAAGAATGGTATGTGTTGGTCAACATATTCACTTTGATCTAGAGCATATGTTTATGTCTGGCCTCATAGAAGAAAGAAAATTCTATACCTTTATGGATAAGAAAGTTATAGATATTTTAACTTTAGCTAGTATGGCTATGCTTATGGGGCTAATTCCTAGAAATCAGTCCTGTAAGCTAAAAGACTTAGCCAAGTATCTAGGTGTTCCAGTAGACGAAAAGAAATTACATGATGCTAGTTATGATAATGAATTAGCTGCAAATGTATTCTCTAAAATGTTTAAATTATTTAGAGCAGGTCAGCCAGAAATAGATAATGACTCTATTTAATTGGAGATTATGGGGGTATAGTTTAATTGGGAAAACGTTGCCTTTGCAAGGCAGTGTTCGGGGTTCGAGTCCCCGTACTTCCACCAAAACCTAATGAAGCTACCACCTAAAACTAGACTATCTCTAAATCTTTTCCTAATTCTACTACTTCTAATCATTCATTTTATGTTTAGAGTAGTAGATGTTTCTGGTTTTAGTATGCTTCCTACCTACAGTAATGGAACCCTAACTCTAGCTACCAGATACCCCAATCTATTTGGAGGTATTGAACCTAAAAAAGATATTATTCTTTTTAAAAAGAATAATGAGTATTTTGTCAAAAGAGTAGTTTATAGTAATACTAAAGGCTACTTTGTAGTAGGTGATAACGTTTACTATTCTTATGACTCTAGAGACTTTGGACTCGTAACAAAAGAAGAAGTTCTAGGAAAATTGGTCTTTCCCAGAAAGGCCCCTAAAAACTATCCCAACCCAGAATATTGAGGGATCGTCTAGTTGGTAAGACCTCTGCCTTTGGAGCAGAAGACCGTAGGTTCGAGCCCTACTCCCTCAGCCATTTTCTATATGAGTAAACTAAAATTTAAATGTACAAAAGTAGAGTGGTACTATGAACTTAACTCTAAGTGGTTTGGTTCTTGGAAGCAAGAACTAGCTAAGCAAAAAAGAGAAGATAGAAGATATGATGGACCAGCTCATTATCTAAAGCTTGCTGAAGATACTTCTATAACAGATCAACTTCCAAAAAGAGAAGGGATTCAGTTTTGGGTAAGAAAAGGTAAAGGTTACTATGATCAGTATATCTTTATGGAAAATAAATGGTTTGTAACAAAAGAACCACAAACTGGAGTGTATGAATTTAGAATGAACGTTAAGCAGAAAATTGCTGATATAGTTCTAGAGACTCCTACTAAGATTTTAAGAGCTCCCTATGCAAAACTTAAGGCTTTTCTAGAAGTAGAAAAGTCTGTAAGAAGAGTAGTTAGAGATACTAATCTACATACTCTCAAATCCAACCGACGACCCGCCAAATGAGTAAAACATACTTTAAACTACGTAATGACCGTGGTAATATAACTTTTACAAGATTTGCAGGAGGTCCGTATGGTCGAAGCCTTCAAATTACTGTAGGTAAGGCCTATAACTTCAAACCAGATATACTATCGAATTTCATGTGCCATATGTGTATTACTAAAGATGAGGCAAAGGAACTACGAGACGCATTGACACAATTTATATCTGGAGATACTTCAGATTCGTGTCGCACAAGCTATGTAGACCATAGATCAGAGAAAGTAAGAAAGATAGAAGATACTCCAGAAGGATGCTGCCCAGATTGTCATTCACATCTTGATGGATGCTACTGTCATAGCTGCCAAGCTAGTACAAAATATAAATACTATGAGCAAACTAAAAGTATATCTTGATCTAGACGGTGTCACTGTTAACTGGCTGGGTCCTGTTTTGAAACTTCTTAATCTAGATGAAAATGATCCTAAGTTAAGAGCTATTTTAAAGAGCACTAATGACTGGATTCCAAAAGAACTAGTTCCTGAGATTGTTAATGTTCCTAAGGTTGTTGGAAAGGCTGGTTACAATTTTTGGGCTTTTCTCCCTACCTTTCCTTGGAGCCAGAAACTAGTAGAGATTTGCTCTAAGTATGATCTTTATTTTCTATCTTCTCCTAGCAACTTTCCAGTTGCAGCGCATGCCAAAATTAATTATGTAAAGAAAACTTTTGGCAATCATAAAGTTATCATCACTGAACACAAATATGCATGTTCGGGCCCTAATAAAATCCTTATAGATGATCTAGAGTTGAATATCTCTAAATGGAGAGATGCAGAAGGGATAGGTTATCTATGGCCCAACATGTGGAAACTTCTTGATGGAGATGAAGAAGTTCCTTTAGAAGAGCTTTCAATATTACTTGATGAACTAGATAAGAGGCTATAAATGAATTTAGAGACAATTAAAAGCTGGCTATCCTTTAGAAATAGAACTAAACCAATTACAACCGTTGTACTACATGCTACTGCTGGATCCACTGCAGTAGGGGCTATTAGTACACTTGTGCAGAAGCAACTATCTTATCACTACATAATTGAAGACCAAAGAGAAACTGATGGTAAAGTTATAAAATGTGTTCCCTATAATAAGGTTGCTTTTCATGCTGGAAAGAGTAAAGGCCCCGATGGCCCTAACGTTAATGAGTATTCTATAGGAATCTCTTTTGTAAATAGCAATACTGGAAATGATCCATACTCCCAGAAGCAGTATAATGCTGCTCTTGAGCTTTTAACAGAACTATTTAAGGCTATTCCTACTCTTAGCTACCTAACAACCCACTATTGGGTAAGTCCCCTAAGAAAATCAGATCCAAGAGGATTTCCAGTTGATAAGCTAGCTAGAGATGTTAGTGCTTTAGTTGGAAGAACAGTAACTATCTGGAATGATGGTAGGGGAATTCTTCCTGGCGAAGGAATAAAGTAAGATTACATGAATGGTAAAAGGTATATAAATTATGACCTTGTTTGGGAGACATTTGACTGGTCACAGAAATGGGCTCCACGATCTAGTGTATTTGTAAATAGGAGTGCGGGCTATAGTAAAATAAATCAAGCATGTCTAGAGGTATTAAATAAAACTGTTCGCATAGATTTAGTTTTAAAAGACGATTTAGACCAATTTAATTCTCCAGAATATGCCCTTTTAGGGAAACTATATGACGCGTCCTTTTTCAAAGATGGGACTGTTTACTTTTTTCCAAAGAAATCTTATGCTAGGGTTGCTAATTTCGTTGTTTCTAGGGCAAAATATAAGCGTAAATCCTTTATCATATCAGAACTATGCCTAGATGAAGGAGGAACGATTTTTGGTATTTTTAAAAGAGAAAAACAATTTAGGCTAAAAACAGTTATATATTGGAAAAAGAATAAAACGTATATCTTTAAGGAGCCCTCTAAATGACAGCTCGTGCCTATCTAAAAAGTCAAAACTTTAAGAAAACAAAGTATCAAGATACTTATTCTTATACTGATAATGATATTAAGATTACTGTCTTCTATAGGAAAAGTGGAACCAAGACATCTCTTATTGAAGTAGAGCTTAAAGATAAGGTATTTCAATATAGCAGTCCTAGTGATGATTATCTTATAAAAGATATAAAGAGCCTTTTGGCTAAAAACCTATATAAGATTACTTTTACTGTAGTAACCCATGAAATGCTTTCAGAATATTGGAAGTACAAAGATATTAAAGAGTTATTTAAGGTAAAGGACCTAGCTTTTGAATTTACAAAGACAGAGGAAAAAGTATGATTAAGAAGACTCTATACCATAAGGGTAAACAAGGAGAACTCCGAGTTTGGTCTGTATGGACCGAAGGTAATGAAGTAGTTACTGAGTATGGAACTCTAGATGGAGTTATGCAACAAGCTAGATACAAAGCTACTCCTAAAAATCAGGGTAGATCTAATGCTACAACTGCAGAGCAACAAGCTAGTCTAGAAGCAGAATCTCTCTATAAGTTTAAGCTAGATAGAAAATATTCTACCACCCCAGAAGAAGCTAAAGAGCCCCTTCTTTTACCGATGTTAGCAAAAGATGATTTGAAGAAACTTAAGTTTCCCTGTTATGTGCAACCTAAGCTAGATGGAGTTAGATGCTTAGCTTTTTGGGAAGGCGATAGGATTAAGCTTATTTCTAGGGCCGGGAAGGAATGGACTGTTCCTAAGCATATTAATGAGCAGGTAGCTAAAGTTCTTCCTAAAGATTCTATGTTTGATGGTGAGCTTTACATTCATGGTAAATCCTGTCAAACTATTACTTCATACGTTAAGAAGTGGAGAGAAGTAGAAACTCCATTGGTTGAGTATCATATTTATGATATGCCAATAGTTGATGGAAAAGATGACCTACCTTTTGAATCAAGATGTAATGCTTTAAGCTTTATGGATAGAGAAGATGGCCACCCTACTTCAGGAGTGTATGAACTTGATAAAGCTTGGGAAGAGATGATAGAAGCAATTCCTAACCTAAAGCTTGTTGAAACTGGTATAGTTAATTCGTTAGAAGAAGTTAAAGCTTTTGAATCAAAAATAGTAACTGAAGGGTATGAAGGTACCATTGCTAGAAATGCTAATGGTCTATATCTCTTTGGCTATCGTTCTTCTGATCTAATTAAGATTAAGACCTTCAAAGATGCTGAATTTGAAGTTGTAGACTGTCGAGACGGAATAGGAAAGTTTGAAGGTTGTGCAGTATTTATCTGCAAGAATGACCTTAACGATTTAACATTTGAATGCACCATGGCTACCTCTATGGAGGAGCGTGCTATAATGTTTAAAAATAAGAACCAATATATTGGTCAAAAGTTAACAGTTAAGTTCTTTGATAGAACTGATGATCTATTGCCTCGGTTTCCCGTAGGCAAGCTATTTAGAGCAAACGAGGATATTGATGGAATATCGAGTAAAATACAAACCTAATGATAGATATTTAACCAGAAGATATAATTATGGTTACTTTGGTAATTTAGCTTTTTCAGAGAAAGATAACGCTCCAGAAGGATTCCAAGATCCTATCTTTAATAGGGAGTGGGTAGCTAGAAACTTTATAAAGAACATTATAATGATTAACGATCCAGCTACAAGAAAGTATCTAGCAGAAAACCTCTATATAGAGAGAACTAATGAAGATAATAGTATCTCTAAAAAAGAAGCTAGGATTAGAAAACACAATATCTCTTTTCAACGGGAATGGGATAAAAACTGGTCAGTACCTATTAGATGTAAGTATCATAAATGGGTAACTATTGAGAGTACTAGATACTATCCCTATAGAGGTAATATTCTTACAAAATTTGGAGATAATTACTATCAAGTATACCTACAACATATAAGCCCACGTCGTAGATACTATACTACCTCTAGTAAGGGTGAATTTGATATTGAAATTAAAAAGGTTTCCATGAGTCCAGTTCAAGAGGGCTATAATAGTTCATTTAAGAAAACCTATGAACTCTAGTTTTAAGGAGAAGTGCCAGAGAGGATGATTGGGTCTGTCTTGAAAACAGATAATCAGATAACTGATTCGTGGGTTCGAATCCTACCTTCTCCCCCACTAACTATATAAGTTATGAGTATTGATTTTAAAACTCTTTGTTCTATTAAGAATTATAGCTTAATAAAGGAAGTAGTAGGAAATCCTTATAGAGTATTTAGAAAGTTCTATAGCATTGAGGATATAAATATTAAGATAATAAAGACAGCTAGTTCCTTTAGCCCACGAGTTTATATAACTGCCCATAATTTGGAGTGTCCTAAAGATTTACGGGTTACAGTATGCTTGGGAGTTCGTCAAAACGTTAATTTTTCATTTTATGAAATGCGGCAAGATGTTCCTATGAGACACAAATTCCACTATCTAAAATATTTACTTTTAGAAAAATGAAAAAGAAACCAAAGACTCATTTAGGTTCTATTATGAGAAAAGCTAAAGTTCATACGAATGAAGATAAGCGACTATATAATAGACGTAAAAGAAAGAAGCTTACTAAAAAAGAAATAGAAGATGCTGAATAGGAGCGTTGCCAGAGAGGACTATTGGGGCAACCTGCTAAGTTGTTGGGCTATACAGTCCCAGAGGTTCGAATCCTCTACGCTCCTCCATTTTTAAAGAAAGTTTGGTAATATAAGATTATATATTACTTTTTATTAAAATAAATATATTATACTATTAAATTATTTTTATATTTCAAAAGCATCATGCAAAAGCAATTTTCTCTATTAAGAGTATGAATATCAATTCGATTAAAAATGAAAAATGTCTAGTCTATTCAGAAGTTATTCTAATAGATAATGAAGGAAAAAATCTAGGTAAAGTTAAGACTAGAGAGGCCCTAAAGATGGCTAAAGGTCTTAGTCTTGATCTAGTAATTGTTGATCCTACTAGAGAAGTACCTATTAGCAAGATGCTTGATTACGGAAAATATCAATACGAGATGAGCCGTAAGAAGCAGCCAAAAGCTAAGGAACTAAAGTGTATTACTCTTAGACCAGTAACAGGTCCCCATGACCTAGATACTAAGATAAAACACATTAGAAAGTTTCTTGAAGAAGGTCATAAGGTCAAACTTGAATGTAAGTTTAAGAGACCAGAACTCGCCCATCCTGATCTAGGGAAAGAGAAACTAGAGTATATAGTTTCTGCTCTAGATAAACTTGCCAAACCAGATAAAGATATTACCTTAGAAGGTCGCTCTATGTTTTGTATTTTAGCGCCGCTCTAAGGGTCGGAGAAAAAATGAATTACGGAAAATATTCTAATCCTACTAAAATTCCTCAGTCTCAGCCTATTCCTGGTAAGAATATGAAGAAGAACAATGCAGGAGGGTATAGTTTTACTGTCTCTCCTTGGCAGTTTTTGACCAGATTTCTTATCCTGGGAACAGAGGGAGGTAGCTATTACTTAAGTGAGCAGAAACTTACTCTTGGAGCACTCTCTAATCTTCAACACTGTATTCAGGAAGATGGAGTAAGGGTCGTTAATGAGATCGTTCAGATTTCAGATGAGGGTCGAGCAGTTAAAAATGATCCTGCCATCTTTGCACTTGCTGCAGTAGTTAAGTTAGGAAATGACGATGCAAGAAAGGCTGCTTATGCAGCTCTTCCTAAGGTATGTAGAATTGGGACCCATCTCTTTACTTTTGCAGAAGCCCTAAAAGATCTGCAGAAGGGCTGGGGCCGTGGTCTTAAGACTGCTGTTAGTAAGTGGTATTTAGATAAGTCTGCTGATAAGCTTGCTTATCAAGTAGTTAAGTATCAACAGAGAAATGGCTGGTCCAATAGAGATCTTTTAAGGCTCTCGCACCCAATTAGTAAGGATGCTACCCTAAATGCAGTCTTTAAGTGGATTGTAGATGGTACTGTTTCTGAGGAACTACCTAAGGTAATTGAAGGTTTTGAGCTTGCTAAGAAGGCTACTTCTGCAAAGCAAATTATTAAGCTAATTAATGATTATGATTTGCCTAGAGAAGCTATTCCTACTACGTATCTTAATGATGCTACAGTTTGGGCGGCCCTTCTTCCTAAAATGCCCTATACTGCTCTTATGAGAAATTTGGGCAACCTCTCTAAGCACAACCTACTTAAGCCTCTTAGTAGCGAAAGTAAAATGGTAATTGATAAGCTTACTAATGAGGACAATATTAAGGCTGCTAGAGTTCACCCTATTAGTATTCTTATTGCTATGAAGCAGTATGCCTCTGGACGCGGCTTAAAGGGTAGTGGTAGTTGGTCTGCTGATCCTAATGTAACCTCTGCTCTAGAAGATGCCTTCTATAAAGCCTTTAAGTATATTGAGCCTACAAATCTTAATTATCTTTTAGGAATTGATATATCTGGGTCTATGTCCTATTCAAGAAATGGTGTTCTTACTGCAGCAGAGTGTGCAGCTGCAATAGCTATGTCTATTGTTAAGTCTGAAAAGCATACTTATACTATGGGATTTAGTACTAACTTTATTCATCTTGGGATCAACAAAAATCAAAGTCTAAAGAATGTTTTAAAGACTACTACCAATAGGACGTTTGGTGGTACTGATTGTGCTCTTCCTATGGAATATGCCCTACAGAATAAGCTAGATGTAGATGTCTTTATTGTTATTACCGACAATGAGACATGGGCAGGTAATATTCATCCGAGTGAGGCACTAAAGCAATATAATAAGGCCATGAATAAGAAAGCCAAGCTAATTGTCTTGGCTACTGACGCTACTAGCTTTACAATTGCAGAGCCTGGTAATCCTCTAATGCTTGACATTGCTGGTTTCGATGCTAGTGTGCCTGCGGCAATAGCCGAATTTGCTAAGATGTAAGCATTAGTCATTTAGGGGAGAACCTCTATTTGGTTATGCCAAAGAGGTTCTCCTTTAAAGGTTATTACAAGGATTGGTTCTTTCGTTCCCTAAAAGAGCTATCTTTTGTGCTCACTTGCGAGAAAAATGGTCAAAAATGGGAAGGAGCAGAAACTCCTAGGTTTACCGTTACCTATACTGATCTATATGGTAGGCAACGTCACCACTATCCAGATCTATTTGTAGACAATCATATAGTTGTTGAAGTTAAGCCTGCAAAACATCAACGTGGTAAATTGGTACAACTAAAGGCCAAAGCAATGACTGAGTTTTGTAACAAGCATAACTATGTCTACATGATGGTGTCTCCTAGAAGGATTCCTAAAGATAAGCTAAAAGAGCTATTTCTTAGTGGATCAATTAAGATCCTAGATGAATACATTCCAGCATTTAAAAGATATTTAGGTTTATGAATATTAAAGTTGCTTCCCAAAATATAGAGCTACATAATAGCCTTTTACTTAAGTCTAAGACACAATACTATGAGTTCAAAGATAAGTATATGTTAAGAACTTATAGCAAAACTGGGCATAGAACTGAGAGTCTTAGAAAGTTTAATACAGATGAAACAGGCAAGGCTCCTACTTTAGTTTATAACTCCTTTAAGCTCTATGATGAGCGTATTGCAGTAATGCTTGGATTTACCTTTTGGGCAAAAGCTGAAAACAAATGTGGTATAATCTATGAATTTGTTGATAAGACATACGGCTATGGAAGACCAATAAAGAGAAGCTTAATCTATAAGGATAGATTAGCTCCAAAGTCTAAGGTAAAGTTGAAATGATAAGGATTGGATTTGTGGGGGTACCAGGTGCAGGTAAGACAACAACTGCAAGAGCCCTGGCTGGGATACTTAGACAAGAAACTAACTATAAAACTATTGAATTAGTTTCAGAGTATGCTAGAGCTTACATCCACAAGTATGGTAGTATTGATTCTGTTTATGATCAGATGCGAATTTTTAATAAGCAACTGGCAGAAGAAAACCAATTTCCCTCGACTATAGATGTTTTGGTTACAGATTCTCCTATCTTTCTAGGATTTGGCTACGCTTTAGAGCTAAGAAAAGAGAATAATAAAAAAGATACTATGCTTATTAATGATCTCTTTAAAGAGATGAATAAGTGTAATGATCCTCCTAGATACGACTTTATTTTTCATCTTCCCCCAGTACTTAAGCCAGTAAAAGACGGTATAAGATCAGATCTTCATTTTGATGACAAGTGGAGAGCAGAGGCAGATAAAAAACTTTTGTCAATTTTTTATGTCTTCAAACCAAAAAATCTTATTACTATCAGTGCTATTAATCTTAGTGATAGACTTAAAGAAGTAATTAACTACCTAAAATGAAAGTATATAAGAAGTATTGCAGTATCCATGCAGTTTGCTTAGCTAAAGATTTAGAGTTTTGGATTTGCGTAGGAAATAATGGTACAGGATATAACTCAGAAGGCTTAAAAAATATCTTTAGTCTAAGAATATTCAATAAAGGAAAGATTAGTGACTATTTTACTCTTCATTGTAATAGAGAAAGAGCAGTACACCTAGAAAGAGTAAAAATGTCAGCTGCTACTGGTTCGTATAAAAAAGTAATATTTGTACCTAGAAACACAGTGGATATAGATATGTGGGAGCTTATTTCGAAATGAAGCTATCTATAAAACGCTCACAGACGCAGTGTCTCTTACTTAGTAATGGAGATGTTATAGTTACCGAGCTTTTTACTAGTGGAATCTGGGCAGCAGATAGTATTCGTATATGCCAAATGACTATAAAAAAGCCAACAATAGATAAACATCTTCCTTGGTTTAATTTATATCTTGATAAACTAGGAGTTCCATTCTGCCGAAGACAGTTTGATTCCTATGGAGCCAGGCCTCTAAACCTATATCCTAGGCATGTTATAAATTCTCAACCCTTTAAAAGAGTACTAGATGATTGAACTTTCAAATGTAATAACTTTAACAGATCAAGATAGAGAAAGAAATTTAGAGACAGTTCATCTTAACTGTATTGGAGAAAATCCTGCCTATTCTGTATTTCAAAGGATGTGTCAACTAAAGCCCTGGATGTCTAAGATGGCACCTCCAGATAAAGAGATAATTCTCTTTACTGACAAGAATAAGATTTTAACTTGTCCTAGGGGCCTTTTAGGATTACTAGATATAGATTCTCCTATAATTGATTTAACCTCCAATGTTCCTATAGTTGGGTTTACTCCTACCTATAAACTTAGAAAGGATCAAGAAGAGGCAGTTGATGCCTTGTTAGATGGAAGATTTGGGATTTTAGAGGCTCCTACTGGTTCTGGAAAGACGTTGATGGGTTTAGAGATTGCTAACAGATTAAAGCAAAGAACTCTCTTTTTGGTACATACTAAGAGCTTACTAAAGCAGACCATTCAGGAAGTAAAAACAAAGTTAGGCTACGATCCTGGAATTATTGGAGATGGTAAATTTATAGTTAAAGACTTTACAGTAGGAACTATTCAAACTCTCTTACGTAAAGATCCTAGTACATATCAAGATCTATTTGGCTTAGTGATTCAAGATGAAGCACATCATATTCCGTGCAACTCTTTTACTAAGATTATAAACAGTTTTAGAGCTAAATACGTTTATGGGCTAACGGCAACCCCACAAAGAACAGATAAATTAGATTGGGTCCTCTATTCATGTATTGGTCCTAAGGGGTATGTAATAGATAGGAACTCTCTAGTAGATAAAAATGCTATTGTTCATCCTCAAATTATTACCCTAAATACTCCCTTTATTCCTTCTAAAGAGTACCAAGAGTTTGATATAGTAGCTCATATTAATGCTCTTACAAAGGATAATATAAGAAATGCTTTTCTTATCCAGTCTGTAGATAATGTACTAAGACAAAATCCAGACTGTAGACCAGTAATTCTAACAGAGCGAATTGCTCATGCTGAATATCTAGCAGAGCAGTTTAGAGGATATAATCCTGTTTTGTATCATGGAAGCTTATCAAAGAAACAGGCAGAAGAAGCTCTGAAAGAAATTAAACTAAACTCTAGGCTCACGATTTCCACATATGCTTCTATAGGCGAAGGGTTTGACGTTCCACTTTGGGATACTCTTTTTATAACCACTCCTTTTACCAGTCCAGTACGGCTTATCCAAATTATTGGAAGAGTTTGTAGAGCTGCAAAAGGAAAGGATACTGCATTTGTCTATGATTTCGTAGATGTAAATGACAATGTACTATATAAAAGGTATCTTAAAAGAAAAGGAGTTTACAATTCTTACTTCTCTAAATGAGAACTACAGTAACTATATGAACCACGGTTCATACTACTAAACTTACCGCAAGGAGGTAATGCCCCATGGCAAAGGTAGTAGTTGCACTTTTGGTGTTAACTCTGTCTATGCTTGCGTACGGCTCAAAGTGTACGCGATGTGGTTATGAAAAGAAACATACCCACTATCCCGCCTATTCGAGGCAGCTCCAAGAAGTTATAACTATAGCTTCAAAGAGAACCGGTATTCCAGTATCTGAAAAAGATAGGGATATTTTAAATAAAATAGTGCGTAAAGAGAATAGACTAGGAGACTTAACTCTTACGTATAATGGATGTTATGGTTTAGGTCAAGGCAAGAAAAGCACCTATATTAATAGTGGTGTTCCTTGGAAAACTAAATGTCCTGTAGAACAAGTAAAAATGATTTTGATATATGTAAAGGGAAGATATAAAACCTTCTCTCGTGCATGGAACCATCATCTAAAGCATAACTGGTACTAAAGTATGGCAAACGACTCTACTGAACTAACAATTCCGATTGAAAAGAATCCTCATTTTACTCTACAAAATGATCTAGATTCTGAGACTAACGTTTGGGGTTTGGACTATTTTCCTCACTATGGAATGATTGCTGCCCAGCCCTCTGCCCTCTGTATTCCCGCCATTACTATGGCTTGCTTTAATCCTGCCTCTATTCCTTTTCTTGAGAAAGTAAAGGTTGGAGACTTTATTAATGCAACTGCGGATATTCACCATCCTATCTTTACTGCGTGGAATCCTCCTAAGGATTATATGCTTGAAGAGGGATTTCAAAAGATGTATGTTGTTAAGAACGTTGATGAGGATGCTTTGGGCTTCCCAATCATCGTTGCTGAGGAGGCTCTCTAATGGCAGCTAATGCCCTACTTGAAGGTTATAAGAAGACAAAGGAGAAGCTTGATAATTGGCCACTAATGTCTTGTTCTCATGAGGAGAAGGTAGAGTGGTTTAGGGATGTTATCGGTGCCCGAATTACCCAGGTTCTTCTCTCTAATGATCGAGTAACCGAGATTGTAGTAGTTGATGATCTCTATGATGTGGCTTCAGAGGCTCTGGAAGATATGCCTCTTCCAGACTCCTTCCCGGATCAGCAGAATATTACTAGAGATCAGCTAGCTAGAGAATTTTCTAACTTTTGTAAGGGTCTTGTTATAAGAACTGCTACCCTAGAAAGCATGTATACGGAGAATGATGATGTTCCTCCGGATCTGCAATTTATTGGGCTAGTAACAGAAGGAATGAGAATTCGAAGATTCATCGAAGACTGGGATAGAAGTATTGGGTTTACTGCTGGCCTTCGGGCAGTTGGTTGTCCGTTTAACTTCTCCTTTGAGGAGCTAAAGCTTCTATTTGGCTTCTCGCACCTAATGCGAAGTATCGCACAGCGTGTTGGTGAAGGCTATCAGCCTCAGCCCGAAAACGCTAACGAGTTCAAGATTGGTTAAACCAGGTGAGCCCTAGGGCTCACCTTTCTTTTTATGGATAGCATCACTCATACCACAGCAGCTTCTTATCAACCATTTAGCTCGGAAACCCGAGTAAAAGATTTTGAAATTCCTAAATATTTAACCTTTGGTGGTACTATGATTAAAGTACCCAAAGGCCTCCATCAAAAAGATATTCATTACCTTCTTGATGAACTTGGAAAGCCAGTAAGATGCGCCTGGATTTCCAAGCCTATTGCCCACCTTCTTAACTCTATGAGGTTTGAGAACTCAGATCTTAGAGTTAGAGAGCTTGAAAGAGCTATTGATGCTGTAGATGTAGAAATCCAAAACTTAGTTAGAGTAGGAGTTCTTAAGGACAAACATGGCCCTGGAGCCATGAGCTTCTGTCAGACCCATGAAAATGTTCCTAAGGGGCATATTCTTATCTCCGAACGAACCTTCAAAACTCTTGTAGCAACTAATCCCAAGTGGGAAAAGACTAAGACGGTAGCTGTAACTAGATTTCCTAATCTAGGCCCTGCTACTACTCAGGAGCTTAGAATTATTGTTAATGCAACTAATGATAAGAAGCCCATTAGCTCTACTTCTATAGGAGCTCGTCTTCCTAATTTAGCTTCTCTTCTAGAAGAAGTTGAAGACACTATAGATCTTTCTGGGGTGCTAGATCCTTTCTACGTTAACCAGAAAGACCTAAAGGACGGTTTTCAGGGTGACTGTGATGGTGACCAGCTCTTTATTACTAGAAAGAGAAATGGGTATCCTATCTTTAGAGAAATTTCTCTAGTTAGAGAGAGTGCCGATATTAGTGAAGACGATGTAAATCTTCTACTAAAGAAGGCTAATAGGCTAGATAGAAATGATCTTTCTTCTTGGCTAGGAACTTACTTTGATGATGTTCCTATCGGCCCAGCCACCTATGCCATTAGGTGGATGCTCTTTAACACCCTTCCCAAATATAAGAACTCAGATCATCCTATGCATGAGGCATGGAAAGAGATTGCTCCTAGGGCAATTGAGATGATTGAGTTTGTTATGGACATTCGTAAGGGAGAGTGGACTAATCAGCAGATTGAGACTAAAATGGCTTATATTAAGGATAAGCAAAAGGAGATTTCTGCTGCCCAAGAGACACAAAATTGGTTTGCTCTAACTGTAACATCTAGTAAGAGTTTTGAAGTTGCTGAATTTATTAAGCGATTTAGAACTCTTCAAGCTTACATGGATTTTGTAACTGGCCAGACTAATACTATAAGGAGTATGGCAAATGAGTAAAGACCCAGATGTAATAACGGTTGAAGAGCTAGCAGATATGTCAACTCAAGAGATTATGGATCTCTTGATGTTTGAATCTTACTGTTTTGTTAATGACGGCCCAACATGTCACTGTGGGATTGAAAAGATTGGAGAAGTTTTAGGATATCTTCCAGATCAACTTTGTGAGGGAACTCTAGAAGAGGTTGATTTAAGTTCTCTTAACTTTGAAACACAAGTTTCTGGGCTCTGTCCTTGTCAAGAAGCACATTTCTTTACTCTTAAGGTGGAAAATGGAGTAGCATCCTGGATACCTTCTGAGGGCAAATTGATGTGTGGAAATAGTCGAATTCGTATACCAAATAGATAATGGCATCACTTTATAGATTAGAGCATCGCGTAGTTGGATATTGTACCTTTATTTCTGTAGTTTGCCGAAGAGGCAATATAGAGGTACGATCCTCGGAAAAGGCCATTCCTCCTATCTTTGAGTATAGTGTAGATGGCTCCTTCCGAATTGTTGGACCTAGGGAGGTAGTGAGTAGCCTTAAGAGCCATCCATATAAGCCAAATTCTCCTGAGTTTAGTAAGCAGAGACTTGCTGATCTAGAAGTCTCTATGCTCTATAAGCATCTAGAGAATTTTCCTACTCTTTCTACTATCTATGAAGATGGTAAGACAAAGCCCCACCCTCTTACAGAGTATCTCTATAGCCAGATGGTCTATCTTAGGCCAGATTCTGATCTAGCCGCTAAGCTAAATAAGCTTACGTATGTTCAAAAGACGGAAAGCCTTCCTCTTATTTTAGAGAAGCTAGCTGCTAATGTAGAGAAGAAAACTGGAATAAAGATTGATCTTTTTTCGGTTCCCAAGAGAAAGGTTGGAACTTTTGCCTATATTGGAGATGTTGATGGAATAGCAAAGGTTGCCAAAACTTTTGCTTTTGGTTTCCATAATATTATTCCTTGTGATAGGATTGCTAGAGAGCTCTCCTCTCTAAAGAGTGCAGAAAAGTTTTCTAATCCACAAGAAGTTCCTTACGATCTTCCAGATGAGATACGACCCTATGTTTCTATGCTTAGGGTTGGTATAGTTGGAGTTAAACACTCTATGCTAGATGGAGCAGATCTCTATAAATCTGGTCTAAATAAGATTGCCTCTAGGCTTTCTAGAAAGAAGATTACCAGAGATATTACTTCTGTTCCTAAGGAAAAAAGAAATATAGTTGCTAAGCCCTTTAGGGCTGGTATCGAGATTTACCATGAGGATGAAACTGTGGTTGATGAGCTAGAGTCAAGTCCTGGCGGTATTAGACTAGTTTTTCCTGGTGGAGTTAAGGTTGTAGCTGGACTAAGTAATAGTACGGCTAGAGATGCAAAAGGAAAGAGTATTGATGCTCTTATGAGCTTTGAGACTTTTGCTAAGAAGGGAGCATTAGCTTGCTTTGTTATGAGCCCTGAAAATGCACTAAAGAACCTAACTCTTGATGAGGCTACTGAACTCTTTATGGCTAAGCCTAAAGAGAAAATAGTAGTAGATGGAGTTGAGTACCTAGGCTACATTGTAGACCTTCCCGTCATTAGGCCGGGACAGCGGTACACCGAGTTGTCAAAGGTTAGTAATAGCATTACTACTGACCTTATTGCTAAAGCAATTTTGAAGGCAGAATATAAGGTTTCTGATTCTAAGGAAGAAGAATACCTTGATCTTGTCCATTTTCGAAATGCATTAGTTAAAGAAATCTCTAAGCTATCTAGATAACAAAAGCATGAAACAGATACACGTTGATGATCTCACCCCTATCTCGCTTCGTCAAGCGAGTACGATTTGTTTCGAACAGTTCCTTGCCGAAAAACGGAGTGGTGTTCGTATTACTCCAATTTTCCTTGGAGCTCCTGGTCAGGGCAAGACTGCCATTGTTGAGGACTTTGCTCAGTATCTCAACAACAATAAGGAGCTTTATCGAGAAGCTCTAATTAATCGCTGCCTTGCTAATGGTAAGACTCAGAAGGAAGCAGAAGAAATTGCTAATCAGGATTGGGTTTGTATTAGCTACCGCTTAGCTCAGTGCGACCCTACTGACTTGAAGGGTGTTCCTGTTTATACTTCTATTGACGGAGCAGAGATGTGTACTTTTGCTCCTCCTATGGTATTCCCTATGGAAGGCCTAAAGAATAGTGCTCATGGAAAGAATGTTCTTATCTTTCTTGATGAGGTTCCTCAGGCAAACCCCTCTATTCAGAATCTTGCTGCAAACATTATTGATGGTAAGGTTGGTGACTATACCATTGATATTTGCCGATCCTTTATCGTTTGTGCAGGTAACCGAAAAGAGGACAAAGCGGCCACCTATGATATTCCTCGGAATGTAGGTAACCGTCTTGTGAAATTTAATGTTCGTACTACTTTTCCTGAGTGGGAAGAGTGGGCTATCAATCATGATATTAATCCTCTTGTTGTTGGCTTCTTGAAGTCTAATCAAAACTTCTTTAATGAGGCTATTCCAGATAATGGTTACACTTATGGTACCCCTCGATCCTGGCACAAGCTGTCTTGTCAGGTTAACTCTCTTGGTGAGGACTTTCTTACTAAGGAAAGCTATCCTCTATATATGATTCAGGGTACTGTTGGTATGGCTAGTGCCAATATTTTCTACCAGTATGCTAAGACTGTTAAGAATAAGTACGCTATTGAGGACATTATTGATGGTAAGGCTGTTAGTGTTCCTTCTAAGGAGGAACGAGATATGCTTTATTCTATTGTCCTTCAGGGTGTCTATACTATTAACAACTGGGTACTTGAGGCAATTAGTGATGCCAACTATCAGACTGCTAAGACACCAGATCGAAACGAGGCCTTTATAAAGGCTTTGGGTCCCAGACGAGTTAATGGTATTAGCAATATTTATCTTTGGCTCGACCAACCTGGAATCGACCCTGCCTTTAAGGTTCTTATCAATAAGTATCAGCGTGATGAAATTAAGTCTCCGCTTCGAGGAGCTATGTCGTCTCGCCCCGAATTTAAGGATGCATTTAAGAGCTATACGGAAATCGTTAAGGCTCTTGCACGTTCGCACTAACCTTTGGGGGCCCTAGGGCCCCCAATTATAAGATATGAGTAACACTGTTTCTAATCCAGAAAAACTTGAGACTGAATCTATTCAGCCTAATGATGAGGAAGTTAGACTCACTACAGAAGCTTTCATTCATGCTAGAATGAAGTTTATTGAAGAAAATCCTTTTTATGGAGTTCTTCTTCTAAATGTAGATCCAGTAGCAACTGGAGGAGAAGTACCTATTGCTGCTGTTAACTATAAGAATCTCTTTCTTAATGCAGTAGATAGAAAGAGATCCGATAATCCAGTAAGTTTTCCTTTTCATGAACTAACTAAGAGGGGCCGAGAGGTTGTTCTTGTTCATGAAATTTCTCACTTAATCTTTGAGCATCTTAGCATCCCAGCAAATTTCAATAGGGATATTTGTAATATTGCAATGGATGCGGTGATCAATAGAATAATTGATGAGGATCCTAAGCTATCCCTGGATGAGCTTCCTAAGGGATGTGTTAGACCTATTAGAACCTATAATGGATATACTGGATTTACTATTGGTGAAGGCCCGACCCAAAAGCAGTTTAACATTGAGGGTTTCAAAGATATGGATTGGATTCCTATCTATTGGGCCATCATGGAGCAACTTGAAAAAGAGTGTAAAGCTGCTGGAGGTAAGCAATCTCGAGGTAAGCAATCTCGAGAAGAGCTAGCTAAATCTATCCAACAAGCTGCAAAGAAACTTGCAGACAAGAACCCTATGAATGGCGATATTAAAGAGCCTGAAGAGGGAGAAGGAGAGGGAACTCCTGAGTTTGAGCAGGCAAAGGCAAAATTTCGATCAAAGGTGATTGAAGCCTATGAAACTGCTAAATCACAGGGTTTAGCTCCTGCTGGGATGGAGCGGTATATTGATGTGCTAACTACTGCTAAAGTTAAGTGGACTGACTATCTTAGACAGCTCATTAGAACTGAGATTTCTAAGTCTGACTTTTCACACAAAGCAAACTCTCGAAGGGCCCACATTGGATTTGGTACTAAGAAGAGACCTCCTATCTTTCCTAAGGTAGAAAGTGAAACTCTTAGCAATGTGTGGTTGGCTCTAGATACTTCTGGCTCGATGAGCCAAGATGATATTACACAGGGCCTTAGTGAGTTTGCTAGTCTTCGTCAAACGTTACCCTTTCCGTTGCACTTTGTTAGCTGCGATGCTGCAGTTTATGAAGTTCAGAGTTATGATTCTACGGAAGAGCCTGATTGGACAACGCTTAGTATAGATGGGGGAGGAGGTACTGACTTTAGGCCAGTCTTTGATCTCATAGCGCAATATCAGAAAGAGAAGGGAATTCGCCCAGCACTTCTCGTTTTCTTTACTGATACTTTTGGATCTTTTCCAGAAAAGGAACCCGATTATCCAGTTATCTGGGTATGCAACTATAGGGGTGGACAGGTACCTTGGGGTACCTTAATCAATACGGCGGACTAGGTAAATGAGGAAGGATCCCTTTAAAGAGTTTCTAAAGGCTCAAATAGCTAAAGAAAAAGAAGTCTCTACAGGCTCTCTTTTCTTAGATAGGGCTTTTGGAATTCCACTGGGATCCTTTCTCTTACTAAAAGGTCCAGCTAATTTTGGAACTACTGCAATTGTATTGGGTCTTGCAGAAACGCTTATAGAGCTAGACAAGACAGTAGTCTATGTTGACCCAATTCTATCAGCACAGCCACACAAACTTTCTCCTAGGCTAGCTGAAAAACTTCTTATTCTTAGGCCTTGGGACTTAAAGCCTTCAGAAATATATTCCGTAGCTATAGAAATTTTAGATATTGATTCAGAAGCAATATTTATCTTTGATAATATCTATCTTCTAGAGAATCTTTGGAAAAGTTCCCAGTGGAACTTTGCAGAACTAATAAGGAGAATTAGAGAATACAGCTTTGGAAGTACCATAATAGGCACACAACGAGAGAGTAGACATTATGATATCTGGTCTCAAGTTGTAACCATCAAGGGTAAAGAAAATATTTATGCTAAAGAAGAGGGTGCCTCAGTTCACAAGGGCCATATTTTAAGCCTAAGTGGTCCAAGGGGCAAATCCGAAGTCTATATAGACTATTCAATAGGGAGAGTTTCAAAAGCCTATGAAGAGGTCTTCTTACAAATAGAAAAAGGCGAAAAAAGTTTGCAGTCAGCATTTGGTACTAACGATAGTAGAACTACAGGTGCGTGGAATTATATACATAAAATGGGTGAGCTAAGTAGGCGAGAAAATGAAACTAGTAAGATTTAAAGTAGTAACAATAGACAAAGTTAGAGGTACTGATACAGTTTTAGTTAATGCTCTTTGCACTTTTGATCATCAAGGTAAAGAGTATGAGGTTTCTGGTATAACTACAGGAGAATCTCTAGAAAACGTAGCTAGCCTTTGTCAACAAGCAAAAGAATCGGCTGAGAACCTCTTTAAGCTTATGTTTAATATAGAGAGCTCTTCCGAATCCAAGGTTTCTGAACCTCTATCTAAGTTTGTGAGAGAGGTTATTTCTCCTGCAGTTATGAAGGAAGCAAAAACATACAAGCAGGACGAACTAAAGAAACTCTATGAACCTGCTGATGATCATAAGCAGAAGAAAGTTTCTGAGCTATGCGAAACTTTAGGAATAGATATTATTCCTGTTCAGGATAGCTGGACTATGATTGAAGTTCTTGTTCTGATTTCCTATCTAGAAAAGATGGCAGATGGAATAGTTGGAGGCCAGTAGTGGTTGCGTGAATTCTAGGTACTATAGTAGATATACAACCTAGACTTGTAATAATTGAAGATAGATTAACCAAGAAGAACTATAATTGTACACCGGAAACTGATGAATTTCTGGACTATAAGATAGGAGACTCTGGTGTTTTTGTTGGTCAAATCTATAATGAAGTTTTTAGGATTAGAAAAGTAGAAATTAGGAAATTTCTTAATCCCCTCTATGAAAGCGATCTATACGATGCTAGTGGTAAATATAACCTAATATCCCCTATTGATAATCCTTTTACAGAGGTGTTTCAAAAGTATTTGGAGGCTAAAGATGAATCTACTGGAGAATAAGCCAAAGTACCATTCTGAGCTTTTTAATAAAGATAATAGTCCTAAGACAGAGTATACTTTTGAGAACCTATGTACCTACATTAGAACTATAATGGCTCCAACTCTTGGTATAAGATCTAATTTTACTACTCGAGAGGACTTAGAGAAGCGAAGAAAAGCTGCTATAGATAGTACTAGAGAATTAACTATGAGAGAAAGAAATGAGCTCATTAGGATAGTTAAGAAATATGATCTAGAAGAAATTCTATTTAGTATAGATTGCTCTGGATTTGATGAAGATAATTTTGATGTAGATACTATTGAGAGGAATATAGCAGAGGGAGCAGTAGAGATTGCTAGAAGAAATAGGATCTCTAAATATGGAATGAATTTATGAACTGGATTGAAAATTCTAAGAAAAAATTAAAAGCAGCACTTAGTAAGCAAGGTAATAGATCTGGACCCTATCTTCAATGGCTTAAAGAAAGACAAGATGATTCTAAGTTAAGGATATGTAATTGGAATTTATCTAATGGAATTCCTACTTTTTCTAGTGCTTTTCATGATTTAGAGTCTGGCTTAGTATGCTTTGCTGGTAGACCAAACAGTGGAAAATCTACCCTTTTAGTTAATCTAATGTTAGGTGTTTGTAGTCTAAATGATGATACTATTGTTTTAGATATTAGCCTTGATGATCCTTACCTAAAGAGATACCAACAGTATATTGCAGCTCTTTCTGGGCTTACGTACCAGGAGATTACTACCTCTCTAAATCTTAGTGATACTAAGAAAAAACTTTTGGAAGATTCCCAAAAAGTAATAGAGAAGCTTTATACAGAAGATAAGCTTAGAACTATTGAAGCCATTGAAACTAACGAGGTTGCGGGTGAAATGGTCTATTATTCTTTTAGGCAGCCTGAAACTATCTTTAGGCTTATGCGTAAGACTAGAGAAGAGTATCCTAATAAGAAGATTATTCTAATGATTGATGCTTGGAATAATCTTGATCTTTCTTCTGCTAAGGGCAATTCTGATCTATCTCAAGCAAATTATTACCTTGGTAAGTTTCAAGAGGAAGCTAATAAGCTTGAGATTATAGTTATCTTATCTGCCCATCTTAGGAAAAGCGAGAAGAAACATCAGAAATCCGATCTAGATGATATTAAGGGTACCTCTGATATGGCCTATAATGTAGTATGGGCTGGGATAGTGAGGAATGAGCTTAGAGAGAACATTCTAAAAAGTCCCCTGGTCTATGAAGAGGGAGACAAAATGTATCCAGTAGTTGCTATAGATGTAGTAAAGACTAAAGTATCAACTTGGGATATGCCCCTTCTCTATGTACTTATGAGTGGTCAGTGTGGAATTAAACCTCTTGAGGATTATGAATATAATCAATATCTTCAAGAATACCTTGGAGTTAGAAAGTGAACGAATATGTAGATAGTGACCTACCAACAGGTCAAGATATTTTAGGCAAAATTAGAAAGCTAGAAACCGCAAATTCAGATACCCTTTTAGAGATAAAAGATTGGACTTTTGATAAAGCAGAGGCTCTTTCTTATCTATTCCAAAAGTTTATTGTGGCTTTTGATTTTAAAGAAGATCCAGAGGTTTTTCAAAATAGACTTCTAAAGTACCATAATATTGTATCTGGGCTTATTGGTCTTAGTTCTGGAATGTATGATAGAGCACATAAGCTGGAAGCGGATAACCTAAGAATTAACCAGGATCCAGCTGTGAAGAAGGCAATGACTGCTACAGATAAAGAGCTTCATATTAAAGGAGTTACTGCTCACTTTAGAGCCCTTAAGATTAGCTTAGAAGAGCTAGAAAAGAATATTGAGCAACGCCTCTTTAGTACTCGAGTAAATAGAAGATAATGGAGCGATATGAAGAAGCTGAAAAACTAGTAGCCCAAGTTACTGGGGGTAAGCTTGTTCCTGGTTCTGGTTGTGGTAAAAGAAAAGGCGATGTTACGTATCAAAATTATGCTTTTGAAGTTAAGCAAACTGATAAAGATGTTTTAAGTATTCAAAAGCATTGGCTAGATAAACTTGAAAGGGAGCACCCCTTTCAAGAGTGTGTGTTAGTTATATTTTTTGGCTTAGTGGGCTTTCCTTATTATAGAGTAAGAAGGGTCCACGATAAATATAGTCCTTGGAAGACTCTAAATGTTACCTATGGTAATCTTCCAAACTATATTTATAATAATAGCTCTACTATTTGGGAGCTCGATACATGGGACTCTTTAGCGAACCTATAAAGGAAGAATCACTATATGATCAATTCATTAAGAAGTTTGGGCCAGAAGTTAAAGCTCGAGAGGGTAACAATATTAGACAAATTTGTCCAGAATGCAAACATAATTCCCTCTCTGCAAACATACACAATGGATGCTTTTTCTGCTTTAATTGCGGCTATGGTAAGGGTCTAAAGCTCTATGGAGTTCAAGGTGGTCAACCAGAAACTCCTGTAGATAATGATCTACACAAGAAAGTAACTAACTTTATTTTTGATAATGGCTCTCTACTAGGTATACATAAGAAGTATCTAGTAGAGAGATCTATATATGGACCTGAACGATATAAGTTTGTTACTAGCTCTTTTGCACTAATACATGAACTTAAAAGAAAATTTAGTAATGAAGATCTAGTAGCCTCTGGGTACTTTTCACTTTGGGGAAAAGACCTAAAAGCTAGTAGGGCACTTGATCCTAGAAGAATTCTAATTCCCTATTGGTCTGGAGAGGAAATCTTAACTCTAAAGAGTAGAGCAAATCCTTTTGCTGATCAATCTGAAGAGGTTGTTAGATACCTAGCTCCACGAGGATCATCTCTAAAGGATAAGCTCTGGTATAAAGGATCACTTAGATCCAATTCTATTATTACAGAAGGTGAGCTTGCAGCTATTGCAGCTCATAGTTTAGGCTATAGCGTTTGTGCCGTTCCAGGCTTAGGCTTTGCAAAATCCCCAGCAATACAAACTGCTCTAAAATCTCTTATTAAAGATGTTAAGAGATTATACATTATACTTGATACCGATCCAGGTATTCAAGATGAAGCTTTAAGGCTGCAAAATTCCATTAAACTTTTTGAGGTCGCTCCAGATATTTCCTCTATTCTTTACCTACCACAGGATAAAGAAGACGAGTGTATGGATTTAGATCTGTATTTGAGTCGCTATGGCTCTGATGAACTTGATTATCTTTTAGATACAGCTTGGGCAAGGCGAGGAAAAACATATGATGAACTTAGAAAAAGAGCCTATCAATGAGAATACTTTATTTAGGTGTGCTGATGAAGTAGTACGATCTTTTTCTTATAATCTAAGAGATGACCTACTATCGGTAGCACTATTATCTGGCTATAAGGTAGCTAGTTCCGATAAGCTAATTAATGACAACTATATAAAGATAGCTATGCTAGATAGTTGTAGACGATATCTAAATAGGGAGAATGAAATTTCTAAGCCTATTATCCCTTTAGATAGTGCTACCCATGTTACTAGTGGAGATGTCTATAGTGATCCTGACTTCTATGAAAACATAACAAAGTCATTAACAGCTAAGCAGAAAAATATAATTGATCGAGTTACCAAAGGTTATTCTATTTTGGAAATAGCTAATGAGCTAAATACCACAAATAGAAATATTTCTATTCATTTATACAAAGCAAAGCGAAAGATTAAGCAACTTCTAAAAGAAAATGAGTACAACTAAAAAATCTAAGTCTTTAACAAACCATCCACTTCTTGACTTAGTAGCTAAAATAGATAAAAAATTTGTTGAGGACCTTCCCCCAGTAGAGGCAATTCCTACTGATCCAGAAGACTTTTATAACTGGTGGTGGCAAACATATGGTAAGGGCTGTGAGGAATGCTTACTAGCCCTTACCAGAAACAAAGTAGTAAAAGCTGATGGTAATACTAAGGCTTCTATTATGATAGTTGGAGAGGGTCCTGGATTTCTTGAAGACTTAGCTGCTCTCCCTATGGTTGGTCCTATGGAGCTAAGAGGAAGCCACTGTAGTCTTTGTTCAAAAGTTAAAGACTGCTACTCTCAAAGACTCCTAGGCAAGCCCTTTTCTTCTGGTATGCCCCCTAAAAAGGTTACATGTAATCCAGATTATAAGACTACAAAGCAATTGCCTTCAACCTTCTATATTAGGAGTGCTGGAGCTATTGTGGACGGTATTCTTATTAATAAATGGAAATTTAGTTATCCTAGGCATAACTGGATTGTGCAGTATAATGCTAACCATCCTAATGAGCCATGGACACATGACTCTCCTTGGTTTATTACCAATGTGGTTCTCTGTAGGACTACTGATATTACTGGAATTAAGGATAAGACTCCAGATAGTCTTCCTAGAAGTAAATGCAAGAGATGGCTAGCATTTCAATGGGCAGCAGTTCAACCTAAGCTAATTATAGCTGTAGGTAGGGTAGCTTTAGCTACCCTAATGGGCAGTGAAGAAGGCTCTAAATCTATAGTTCCAAATACTATAGTACAAACTAAGTTTGGTCCGGTTCTCTTCCAAAATCATCCAGCATCAATGATGCGAGAAAATTCTAAAACGCTTAAGGCTTATGGGTTTGCTAAGTTTGCTACTACTCTAGAAAAAGCTTTAGAATATGTAGGTTTACCAATATGAAAATACCTAAACAAATTATAGTTGGATTTGATAATAGAAATTACGGCTTACTTGGGTTTGTAACTTCCTATGAAGAGGGAAAAATAGCTCAAGAAACAAGTTTTAATAGCTGGAGAGATAAGAAAATTGATACTATAGTATATGACAACTCTCCTTTTACTGATTTAGAGATTGTAACTTATGTAGAAAGGGGCTATACTAGTAACAAATTAGTTAGAGTTAAGCACCCAAATGGATTCTTTTTTGAGCTAACGATATCTAATCTTGTAGAGCTTTTAAGATCCTGTTCTGTAGTTAATGGAAAGATACAGGGTAACTTAGTTTTTTACTATGAAAGAGGATGTCACGTGACTAATCTTGATTCAGATAAGTGTAAAGAACTTAGGGAAGCAGAAGCTTTAGCATCTAAACCAAATTTTAAAGCAAAAGATTTAAAGATAAAGAAAGTATACAAAGGTAAAAATAACTTTGATTACATTTATCTTGGAAAGTTTACTTTCTACTACTTATGTCAACCTAACGAATTTAATCTTTTAACTACAGAACAGACAGTCCATGCCTTTTATATACCTAAGCAGGGATATTGTTTTGAAAAGTCTCCTTCTAGTTTAGCTCTTAAAGAGGAAAGAGATCTTTTACCAGATCAGGATGGAATCTCTTCTAAAAAAGTGGATGAGAAAATTGAAGCCCTAAAAAGCTCGCCTAAAGCTTCAGAGATAACACAGCTTTACTTTTCACCTAGTTCCAAGATGGCTTGCCTAATAAAACCAGATCCAATCTTAGTAAAAAGAAATTTAAATCATTATAAGGTTTTTTCTTTTTATGGGGGATC
>CAYLNC010000004.1:0-31510 GCA_964385145.1 uncultured Candidatus Saccharibacteria bacterium
GGAGTATTATGGGCCCTAAAAATAGAAATATTCCTACTTATTATGCCAGTACCATACTGTGTAACTACCTTTAGTACTTCCAGAGTACTAGTATCTTTTGCTTCTAAGCTCTTTATTACAATATTCACAAATTCCTTCTTTACCTTCCCAAGTAGTAAAAAGAACTTTTTCTTGTCTCTCTGAAGAGAATTCGTAAAGTGTTCTCTTCATTCCCAGCCATCTAAATATAAAGAGGTTAGAGCTTCTAATAGTGTGAATACACTTTTCCTTCATTTCGATCTAAACGTAAAGCTAGTCAATGTTTGGCCAGTATGAATCTTAAGGTTAAAAGCCCCTTTTCTATACCAGAAAATCCTAATACCTAATTCTACATCCTTAGATAAGAGAAATTTTACATCTGTTAGTGGGCTCCTTTGGCTACTAGTAGTTATAATTTTAGCTTTGTAGGAATTACATTTAGGTATAGACTTAAAATTTTGCTTATGAGTATATACATCCTCGAAAGGATGAACTCCTATATCCAATAAACCTGGACGTGGCCCGTCAAAAAGGTACCTTCTAATTTTATGGCCGCCATTAAAAAGTATTGATAATGGTATCATAAAATATATCTTTTTATATCTATACAAATAGTTTTAGTACCGACCCTTATATATTCGTGAATATCAAATTCCCTACTATATTTGAAAAAGCTAGTCTCTTGATTATATATAAGTGTACGACTTCCATATATTCGAAGCCTCAAAGCTATTGGGTCGTGTATCCTTATTTCCGGGCCTCTGTATCCTCTTTCAATTTTACCATACTTATATAGCTTAAAAGATCTTAGGTCGTAATAATACTTTATTTTATCAACTAGAATTTCTTTTTCTTCTGGAGACATAGACATGGCTATTTGGAGACCTTAAAATTCTCTAAGAAAACAACAGAAGAACCTTTATAGTTTTCTATCCTATATTCTATCATTCTATAACTAGGTGTATAAATACGTTTGTAAAGCTGTTGGCTTATATATAAAACAGAGTGATGTAATTTTCTAGAAGTTTTAGAAACAAAAACCTCATAAGCAGGCCTATTTTTACTTAGACTTACATATAGATTTTTTGATTGTCTAAGTGCTGTAAGTGGAGCAAGCATAGGTTCGGGGTTGATAACTGTATCTATTGTAACTGTCATAATTATATCAACTCCTGCTGCACATCTCGTGCTCACTGCCACAAAATCGATCTATGCTTTCGCTTTGCCCCGTTTCTCACCACGTCGGGGGACGTGTGGTTTTGTGCTCAACACCGACTTCAAACGACCGATAAACACATCCATTGCTTCTGCGGCGGGACGGATATCACGGTCCCACTCTTCCTGTGTTCCCAGGTATTCATGGCAATATTCACAGCATCGCCACCCCCAGCGGTGCAGAATGGAGCTTCGTCGGGCACGAGCTGACTTCAGGAGAGACAGTAGGCGCTTTGGACTCATGGCCTTGAGCTGCTCGTCGGTCCATTGTTGGCCCGTATGCTTTTGGATGAATTTCTCAGTGTGTGTCATGTTACTTGTTTAAGCGCTCCAAGTGGAGCATGCTCAGCTGCAGTTCGGCTGTACGTATCTATTTTAATTATCATTATTATATCGTCTATTTATCTAAGTTTAGCATCTTACGGGTAGAAACCATGTTTGTAGAGCCTACTCTAATATACTCTACTAAACTTACTGAGTGTGAAACCAGATAGGTAGAATCTAATTGGCATTCCTCTACTGAGACTAGAAACTTATAAATATAGCCTTTATAAAGAATTACTTTAAATTTGGGCTTACTTATAGCTTCTATATAGGTTTGATTAGACCTATTAAATACATTAACATATAAAATAGGAGTTTCAAGAATACTCTTTCTTATAATATCTTTCTTTTCTTTTATATGTATCATATGTAAAAGGTTCGATTGCTTTTTCCATATCTTTTTCTAACGCTTTTTTGAAATTCCTTTTAATCCAATACAAATCCAACATGCATTTAGTACTACAAACGCATATGCACTTAGCTGAACTGAAGAAATTAAGAGAAAAACTGCTCCTATAGTATTAAGTATGTGAAATTCTTTTTCACATATTTTATTATTAGTCATTAAGAAATATGCTATAAGAACTAGAAGCATTCCTATAGTAGATAAAATGGTAGTCATCTTATAGAGATTCCTTTATAGAAGGTTATTCTAGTTTTTGTGCCTCTAAGAGACACCTCTGCCCGATATATTTGATTGGTTAATTTGAAGTAAGAAACTGCATCCTTAACATTTTCTTTTACGAGCATAGTCCTCAAATCGAAGCTTAGCAATAGTTTTTCGATCTGGAGTTCGAATTACAACACCTTCACTTTTCCCAGAAGTACTATCAAGGCTAGCTTTGCTATTAGTATATTGGTTGAGAAACATCTGAGTTTCCGATAGGGTTTCTGGAAGCTCTCTAGCATTTATTGTTCCAAGCATAGGAACATATTCTAGATTCTGCTCTTTAGCAAACATACTAATTTGTGTTGTTGATAAGAATGCCTGACCACCATTTTCACGCCAAGTAGAAATTCGGCTTCGATCCCAAGTAAGGATTTCTAGGGAATTTTCTATTATAGCAGCATCAAATAGTCGAAATCCAACTTTGTCTGTAGCTGTATATTGCTTAGCAGCAGCTCCAATACCTTTTCCATAAACCTCTCCATAGATCACAAAAAGAGGAAAACCTTGGGCTTTAGGATTAATGGGCCCCCAAGTATGGTACTGCTTAATGAGATTACAAACCATTGGTTTGAGGCATGAAACAATGCCCATTGCAGGATTTCCAATTAGATCATAGGTTGCCCATAGAAATTCTTCTCGACTACCTATAATAGCCAATCCATCTGGAGTAAAAACTATACGAGCATTAGTCCCATCAATCTTCTCTGTTATTTGGAGAGTTTCATTTTTAGGAAACTCTGTTAAGACTACATCATTTAGTACCCCACGATCTCCTAGTTCATGATAAGTAGGAATTGATGGATACTTAGTCATAATATTGAGAAGATCAAGATCTATATTTTTGGTGTCTATCATTGTACTCCTTTAATTACTGGATTTAGGTTTGTCAGCCTCACAGATTTTGGTAGCTGCTCCAAGAAGCACTTCGGCTTTCTTGTCCCTCATTGAAGGAGAGCCAAAAAACGAAAGCTCCCAAATGATAACATAAAGTATGTCTCCTAGAGTATAAGTAGCATTTTGATAACTACGAGGAGGCTCAGCAACACTACAAATATCGTTATAGACATATATTTCTTGTCTTAGTTTAAGAGGGCAATCTAGTAACTGATATGCTGGAGTCAATGAAACACCATAGCTACCCTCAGTTCCATGGCCGTGGAAGCTTGGAAGTTGGTATCCTTCAAGAGAAACATTCTCTTTATCTTCTGTAAGCAACCAGTATAGCTCTAGATACTCAATATCAGAATCCTTATCTATCTCTTCTTGGTCTTTAGAAAAGGCCTCAGCAACAATATCCTTGCACCAGTTTCCTAAGAGCTCATCATAAAAGTCTAAATGACGTTGTAGAATAAGGAAAATATCTCTTAAAGTAACATCTTCCTCTAGGTAAGCTTGTCTAAATAGAAAACGGTTAGCTTTATCAGTAACATCTTTTGTAACATACCTTGGGGGTTTTTGGTCAGCATCCCATCGAGTATATTCTACAATTCCACCCTTTTTAATAACTAGTTCTTTCATTATTCTTCCTTTTCTACATCAACATGTTTTTCAGTAACATTAGATAAACGCTTAGTGAATCCAGCATCTCGCAACAATATCTTTGCTTCTTCGATAATATCCATCTTATTACGCCCTACTTTACCAACGTGATAAATCTCTCTTTTTCCTTATGGGGGACGTTACTTACTAACTAAAGTTAGTTTTCTTGCTTTATACCGTTGATATACCATTCTTTAGTACCATCAGGATATTCTATAGCAGGACCATCAATGCGATGGAGCTTACGGTTTTGGTACCAATATTTGATACCATTTTTACTACAACTAGTTTCATTCATACCTATTTTATTACTCCTTACTTAGTCAATGTTATCAAAATACTTTTTTCCAGTTATGAAGACAAAATGCCCAGTGTAGCTCACTTTCTCTATTTCATCCCATAGAGTGCTATATCCTTCTTCTGAGTTTGGATCTTCATAGGAGGTTTCAAAAAGAATAGTTGAGGCACCTCCATAAAGATACTTTATAGCTTCTAGTTCACTAATAAGTTGATCAACAGTCATTACTTGTCCTCTAGAAGATAGTTGTCTCTTTAACTTCGCCAATAGTTAGGCATTGAAACACAGTATTACCAATCAATCTATTTGCGCTCTTATGGTGATGACCAAAGAACCAAAACTCAGGTTGATGAATCTTAATGGCTTCATTAAAGGCCTGAGCTGTTCGGGTTCTAATGATGTTGCCGTAACCAAATAGCTCATGAAGGATATCAGAGGGGCAATCATGAGTAAGCATAACTCTAGGCTTAACCCTTTCATACTCAGTAAGAAAGGCATCTAGACCATCAAGACTTAGCTCCCCTTCAGGCCACCAATCGTATCCAGGAGTTCTATCAACTAGATCTACGGAATACGCTCCACGGCAAAAGAAAGTCTTAGCGAATCCTGGAATAAGTCCAAAGTTACCCAGATACCAGGGATAGTTGACTATATCAGGATACTCATCATGATTGCCACCAACCACTAAAAGTTTCCCAGAAGAAACATCTGCTAGGTACTTATAGTCTTGTGCAAAGCCTAAATCACCAAGCTGTATAACTAGTTGATCCTGCTCATCAACAAGTTTCTTAAGCCACTGAGTCCTCCCATGAAGGTCGCCTACAAGTAGAACTTTTTTACCTGGGTCTAAGTTAGTTCTCATAAGTTCCTCTTAGAGCTATCTGCAATTCCAGCTAAAAAGCCAAAAATTGCAAAGATAGGATATTTAATCCAGTGATCTGGAAGGTAGCCACGATAGATTTGAAGTTGTACTACTAGAATAAGAGCTAGTAGCATAATAAGAAATGGATATCTACTAATAAAGCCAAAGAATTTGTTCATAATATATATATAAGGATGGTGGCGGCTCTGCCGCCACCATAGTCCTTCCTAGTCCTTCTTCTCTTCTTCCTCTTCCTCAGGAGAATCATCTCCAGAAGACATCCTCTGGATGCGAGAAAGGAGCTTCTTAACCTCTTTCTGGAAGGCCTGTTCAACTTGAGTGAACTGGCTCTTGGCTACCTTGTACTTATCTACGGCAGCAAGGACCTGTCGAGTAAGGTCTTCAGCCTGCTTCTCCATTTCCTTTTGACGCTCTTCAGCAATCTTTTTTAGAGCATTGCTAAGAGCATCTCCAGAGGGAGTAGCTTTCTTGGATACATCAAAGCCGACGACCTTAGAAACATCGTCAAGCAAACGGCTAGTAGGATCCTTAGGCAGATCCTTGGGAGTCTCTTTGTTGCTCATATGATTTGTTAAGGGAGGCAATGTTTTCAGTAAGCTTAGCTACTTGCGCAGTATAGCTATTAAAAGCTGAAATTTCAAGGTTCAGTTGGGCAATATCTGGCTCAAGTTCTTGTTTAAGAGAAGGAATGGTTATCGGTTTGACAGAAGAGTACACCTTAAAGTCTCCTATAAGATTTTTTACAAGAGCATTATCTATTTGCAAGGAAGAACCAAAAGCCTCAATTTTTAGTACTCTACGGAACTTTCCAGGATCTTCCCAGTTATCTGGATTGCAAAAACGATTGATGAAAGTGGCCCAATTATCAATATTTTCTTGGTAGTATGGGCGTAGGTTAGAAGATAAGGAAGTTCTAAGAAAAGTACAAAAATCTCCTTTAGTTACAGGGCAACTATATGGATTCTCCGTAGTACTTCTTTTATTAATAAGCTCCTCATATTGGTATAGGGCCCGCCTTAGAGAAACTCTAAGCCACTTCTCTAAGATCTGGTGGGGATCATTTAGGTTTAGGAAAAGATTATTATACATTTCCTTATATAATTTGTTTACTTTGTGAGGGCAGAAGTAAAAGCTTTCTGTGGGCTTTAGAACTCCATAGAAGTCCCATATATTTTTGTCTTCAAAGTAGCCTAAAGGTATGTGAGCAATAATGGAAGCTTTTTCTTGATCTAGCTCTTCCCTACACTCATCTATTAGCTTAGTATAAGCTAATGTAAAACGGGTACTTATTTTCTCTTCTCTAATATGAGCTTCATACTTCTTTACCGCTTTAACAATGCAGAAAGCAACTACTTCATCTACACTATTACCTATTGCTGAGTTCTCTAATGTTCCCATTTGGATCTTTCATAAACTTGCGGCCTTCAGAGTCCGACCAAGTAATCATGCCAGTTACGGGATCTTTTTCATACCCTGGGGGTAAAGAAGCTGATGCATTAATAAGGCAATATGCAAACCAGCAAAGAAGTATAACTAGGGTCAATATTACAAACCCATTACCACAGAATCCACATTCTCCTCGCTCCATTATTTTTCTACCTCCTGGTTTAAGCGTATCTATTTTAGTTCCTTTAGCTAGATTAAGTTTCATGGCTCGTCTTATATTTTCTCTAGCAGATACATACCTAGTAACTCCATTACTCTCTCCCTAGGTTAATCTTCAATAGCAATGACTTTACCAAAGATCTTATCTAGAGTCGTCCAGCCATTAATCTTACCATGATTGTTTCCAATTTGGTAGATATAACTTTCGCCCTTAGCTATTTTCGCCTTTACTAAATGTGTATAGTAACGGGAACCTACCTTACAAAATACAGCATCTCCTATGGAAACATCATCATGGCTGGATACAGGTGCATACGTACATTTCTGACGATGCTTAATACGAGGAGTCATAGAATTTCCGCTCTCACGAAAACTTACTGTTTCTCCTGCTCTAAGTCTAGCAATGTAAGCTTCCTTACCTACTAAAACGGTCTTTTCCTTCAATTATTATTTCATCCTTTGTAATTTCTAGCGTTTTGTCTTGCTTCCTTATAGGCTTCCTCATCTTCATCTTGTGGATTTACTTTAACATCCTCACCTGTGTGAGGAATAAGAACAGTATAGGTCCTATCTCCAAGTCTTAGCCAATAGTGCCCTATCTTTTCATCCATCAGCTCTAGATGAAACCAATCGCCTACTATTATTTCGTCTAAGACTCCATCTTTAGTATTGCTAGTACTTATTAGGGTCATTTGGCGTTTCTTTTTTTCCTTCATTTCTTTCCTAACTACCTATCTACGGTAGCTCCCAACTTGGTCTAGAGCCCAATTATAGGTGTCATCAAGTCTTTCAAGCACCCAAATTGGAAAATAGAAAATGAGTACAATAATAAAGAAGAGGCCCATGCCTATAATATAGAAAAAGCTACCAATAGCTAAAATTATTTTAGCTATTACAAATTTTAAGCTATTCATTGTTCCCCTAAAGTATTTTCACCTTAACACCCTAAACCTTAGCTGGATAATATGTGGGCCCAGTTTCAGGCCCCGAATCTTTTTTTAATTTATTCTCTGCTTGAAGTGGCAAGCAGCCTCCTTTTTATACGATACGCCACAACGTAAAGACCTCTGGTTAGACAGCCAGAAGTGCCTCCAACTTCATGTAGCCACATTGTATTAGCTATACGGCCCGCATATGCTTTCACATACGCATTGGAGTCAACACCAACCGAGTTCAGCGCCGGTCTCGCTATAGACTAATGGCTTCTAGGCCCTTCGTTTCCTAAACTAGGATGCCGCCCAGTTCGTGAAACTCCCGACCTACAGATTAGCTTGCGGCCTCTCTGCCTCTCTGTATCACAAGAGAGCAAGGTGCTTTTCACCATTAGTCGCCACGACTTTTGCTTAACTTTTGTAGTTAGTCTATTCTGACTTCAACTCAGAGTGACTATTATTATGCAATATACGGTAAGAGAAGAGCGTGGCTTTCTGCTACCTTTCTTTTGGAAAGGCAATACAGTTCTCCTCCAGTATCCTCTTTTCGCTAAGAGGAATGATTTTCAGGACCTTGCTATTCACTTAGTCCCTCAATCTGCGTAGAAGCACTTGGTTGCGAGCCTTGGGCAACTACACTACACTTAGTTCTTCTGTTTCTCTGTTGACTCCCCCTCCTTCAGACTGTTCTTGGGGGCAAAGGTACGCAGTTATCTCCAGAGGCTAGATCCCTAGAGTTTCAGAACCTTGTGCTTGCTTGGGTGTCCCATACGACTCCGAAGAGCCAGGGCGACGGGTTACCATTCCGTCCTTTTACCATATTACTATGGCTTATCTAACGGGGCCAAGCCCCCGAACCATTAACTCCCAAAGGAGTCATGGTCAAATCGTTAGAGCAGTACTCTTATGGCGAGATTCCTCATCTTAGTCTTTCACTCTTGCAATAGTTACTTAACTAGTCACATAATAGCACCTCGCAGCACTATGATCTTTCGGTAGACGATTCTACCAAAATCATTTCTCAAAACACCCTAAATCTCAGAAACATCTATTTTGACTTCTGAGAACATGGGCACTTCAAAACCACGGTAGTCAACAAACCTAGACTTCTTAAGGAGGTCTACATGTTCACCCATCTCTTCAAAGGTTAGTGCAATAGTGGGCTTAGACCATCCCAGACTTTGTAGTACACCTCTTCTAAAAGAAGGAGTATACTTTCCAGAGATTAGGAAGGCAAGCTTTTGTTCCATTAGTTTCTCCTAGTGGATTGTTGTTACACCAAACCTACTAGCTACTCCTTAAGAGTAACTTATACTGAGCACGGATTTTGATCTTAGGCAATCCAATCTTGCCTAGAGCCTTTTGATCGGCAGGGTTGCTCCCTATTTTCTCTGAAACTAGGATATTTATTCTTTCTTTTGCTCAGGTCCTAGTTCCTCTGGCACTGGGCCACAGGCAGCTCCGACTTCACCCTCGGACTTATTATGGATGGCTACTTCCAGGCCTACCACCACTAGGAAAATCGGTCCTCGTCGGAGGAATTGAACCTCCTGTTAGGTCTACATGTTCGCCTTGTACTTCGGCTAGATGGTCATAGACTTTGCTCCAGCACGAGGGAACTAGCTCAAACTGACCAAAAAGGCTTCAACCTCTTTAGTAGTCATAAACCTTTTAGGAAATTTATCTTAGAGAGCCTATTTCTAGGAGAGTTTCCACCTCTTATTGCACTCCCTAAGAACCTCGTCGGCTGGATCGTCGTTCCCTATGGGAAAAGAGTCTGGCTCCTGTGGAATCGAACCACCGCAGATAGGAGGGCCCTTGTGGGTGGCCACCCACGTCTTTCCTACTTCTACTCCCTGTAGAGGAGCTTGTACCAAGAGAGCCATATGGTTGATGGTGTTGTTTCGCCCCCTGTATCAACACCGTTAGGATGATCAAGGTCAGCCTTGACTATTAAGGGAGCCATCCTTGTTATGCCTACGTCTGTTACGTAGGTACATTGTACCTAAAAAATGAGGAGGGGAGCGTTAGCTCAACCCTCCCCTATAGGCTTAGCGAGGGGGCTTCATCGAGCCCGGTTTGTTAAAAGTCCGTTGGATTTTGGGTGTAGCACTCTTCTGTGCTTCTTCGTAACCACCCATCTTGATCGAGAGACGCTTAAGAGCTTTCTTGAGTTGCTTTGCCATGTTAATGATCCTTTGGGAGGGTGGAATCTAGTTACCTAAACCCCACCCCCTTAGTGAGAGTTTCTTTTGTGAGCCCTCTCTCCATCAGCTCTACGTGTACCTTGATGTGGTACGTATTTCCCTTTCGGGTGGTTCCTTACTGGTTGTCTTCCTGGGTTTCCCCAGAAACTGGATTTTCTAGGAGCTCTTCTAGAAGCGTCCTAAAGACGTGCCTATTAGGGATAAAGCGAGTGAAGAAAACCCTATCATCCCAATTGTAGGCTTTTGATATAGCAGCCGCTACAGCGGCACTTCTAGAGACTCCCATAGTACAGTTGACTACAATGTGCCTAATGCCAGGATATAGCTCTAGGAACTTCTTGATTTCAACTGCTTGTTCTTTGGAGAAAAGAGAGGATCCTTCTGGGTGACCTTTCTCTTTATCCCAATCATCGAACATCAAACTCAAAACATCCCTTCTTCCTGGCGATTCAGCCAGCGGAACAGGAGTTTCTTTGCTTGAGTAAATGGCTATGTGGATATAGGGATGCTCATAGGTAAAGTTAGAAGCATCCTTTCTCGATAGAACCATTAAGGTCTTTGTGCTGCCACATATCCACATTTCTTTTCCTCAAAACACCCATAATCAAAGATTAATTGGAGGATCAAATATAGAGCCTACATGATAGTAAAAAACATCCCCAAATATATTAGAATATGATTCTAGTTTATCTAGCTTAGAGCCTCTCCAAAATAAAAAAGATTTATAGTGGTGAGTTCTAATACTTTGGCGAGGGAAGTAGCTTGTTTCCATGCTAAAAGAAAAAGCTACTACTGCTTTTTTACGAGTGGTAGGCCTTTTAATACGAAATTTATTAGTATAACAATAGAATTCAAAGGCTTTATTTTTATACAATTTTATCATGCATACCTTTATTCTTTTATAGAAGAGCTTTAAACGTGGGGCTGTATGGTTTAAAGGGAATGTAGAAGAAATGGTTTTTAGTTATATATTGTTTATGTATTTTATTATCAAGAAAGCAACTCTCGATACTGCGTATTTCGTATGCATACGAATTATTGGCATACATTACCATAAAATAGCTAATAGGTTTAGTATATTCGTAGTAAAAATGCACTTTTTTCTTTAAAGGGGGAACTACACTAGGGCAAAAAACATTAGACCTAATATATTTAGTACCGTCTTGTATACTTAGTTTTAGTTTATTTTTCATCTATTACTTTATCTATTTACTAGATAGTGGGCTCGTTTCGAACGAAGTATCATAGATAGTTTCCTTTTGACCATCCTTATGGTGATAGTATATTGAAAATGAGGGTCCCTGTATTACGTAATAAGATTTATTGATATGCCATATAATATTATAATGTATTATAGATAGGCTATATAAGTTATTTAGATATATTATAGTATGGAATTGATCTGTCCATACCTTTTGAACACCCTCAGTGGCATGCTGTTTTATAATTTTAAGTAGCTCTAATCCTTCATCGTGTGTTATTTTACTATAAGTTTTAGGATACCAAAATGCATTCATATTATGTTTAAGATGAGTATTCTTTATTAATATAACTACTATATAGCAGCGGGACAGGTCTACGATTAAGTATTCTTAGAGAAAACATTCTTTCATAGCATTTTCCATTACGTGGAACGTAGTAAGAATAGATATGCCTTCCATAGGCTAACCTTATGTAATAGATATTGTCTAGCTTAAAGTGGATCTCCCTACTAATCCTTATTTGATGGCAATCTTTAATAGTAATTTGTTTTATAAGGCTATCCAATAAGGCCCTTTCATTAGTCGTTATTTGATTATAAGTTCCAAGATACAAGTTTGTTTTCATTCTTATAGATAAGATTAAACTTAGTAAAGAACTTTGTATTCGCCACTATCGTGCCCACAATAATAAATAGTTCCAGGTACAGGTCCAAAGAAACTAACATTAAAATGGTCCATTATACTAGATATACTGTACATACTAATATTATAATTATTTTTTATTCTAATTATATATTTAAATTTCTTGTGGTAGTCATAGTATAAGTTTATGGCTCTTACCTTACCCTTAACGGATCCAAGTTCAAAGGTATTAGTTCTTGCGATTGTAGTATCCTCTATGGAGGATATAAAAAGTTTGTTGCTGGGCATAGTTTTAAGATAGTGCTAAGGGAGGTTGATTAGATTTAATCTAACCTAATCTATCTAATACACCATGTTTAGCTATACGACCAGTAGTAGTATAGATTGATTTTGTAAGTGAAATATTCTTAAACTGGCAATTAGCCTCAACTATAGTGTAAAAGGAGCCAGGATTCGTACTACTTGCACTAGCCATAATACCACACTCATAGCGAGTATTAGAGTACTTATATCTTATAAATATTAAAGAGTCTTTGTTAATCTTTAGCCAATACTCTCTGTACTCTGTAACAGGGTTATCCCTTATCTTTATTGTTTTAGCTTTAATTGTTATCATGCTCATTTTCTCTATCCCATATATACCCAAAATCTGATCTCCAGTTAAAAATCTTTAAAGAAGGTCTAGGACTTTTTTGTGGGAAAGATCTACATGTAAGTAGTACAACTAAAGATAATCTAACTACAAAGACATTATCTTTTGTATATTGTTGAATCATTATCTTTGACGGAAGATTGTCTTTTTTTAGGGATACTTTTGTACATGCACTAAATAAATCTTCTTTGCTGCTTACCGCAAAATTATCAGATCGATTGTAAAAGTTCATAATCTGTAACTAATCAGCTCCTATAATTCGATGCCTTTTAGTATACCTAACTTTATGCATTATTATTTATCTAAGTAGCATAGTGGGAAAATTACTTACATTTAGCGCCGACAGAGTATAAAGAACGTGTCTTAGTATCATCTTTAGATAAACGGGTCTTTATGAAGACGTGAAGATGACCATAAGTGCCCCCTACACCAGAGCGCTTACAAATGGTTTGTCCTATTGTAAAATCTTCAGCATTTATAGAATAGTTAACTTGCATATTAGCATAGCTGCAGTAACAAAAAGATATACGTCTGTTTTTAATTTTGTTATTACAGCTAGATATAGATATATAAGGATTCTCTTCCTTTCTAGTAAACCTTTTTCTAAATTTAATAAATTTAATCATAGCTAGTGTAAGTAGTATATTGAGTAATTAAAAGAGTTTTTATTTTATGAACTTTTAAATAGGGGACTGTATGTGAGTAATCATCATACCGAATTCGGATCTTATGTACGTCGATTGGCAGGTAGGTATACATATATTCGATAGAGCATCCTTTTAAGGATGCTCTAAATTCTAAATATGTTGTTATATCAGAATAATAAGGAAGGTTTTCGTACCTAGTAAATTTAAGCATACTAAGTTTTTCTCTTTATAATTTGGGTATCTAATACAAGCTATGCATTTTAAGCGTAATTCTTAAGTTTTTAGAGTTTGTATCTTTTTGGAAAACAGCCATCAGATATCTCACAGATATCTGTCTCCTCATTGAAATAGGTAATTCCAGTTGGCCTGGTCAGAGACTAACTCAATAGTTAGGGTTTTTTCAAATATCTGATTTTCTAGCCTTAGCATCCACTTTTTAGCATATAAAAGATATTTTTGCGAGTACCCAGTATAGCTATAGCTGAGTTCTATAGCTTCCCCATTGATCTTAATTGGAGCACTCTCTATATAGATCCCAGACCATAAGGGCCTTCCATATCTAGTAAATTTAACCATGTATTATTGGTGAGTCTTTTGTGTTTAAAATTTGGATCTTTAATCCACTCATCTTATAAAGAGTAAGATATCCAAACTGAAGATCGTTTTTGCAGTAGCTTATGTGGATTCTATTATATCTATTGGTAACGGTATTTTCACGATAGGAGATCAAAGAACTATAAGTTATACTAGCTCCCTTTAGAGTATCTTTAAACTTCAAGTCTATTATTACACCTTTAATATTGACTATTGGTGTTTTAATTATTTTTAGGGGTACCATGAAAATCTTTGGGTAGACTGATGATAAATATAATATCTATTCTGGCCTTTTTGGTTTCTAATTAATAATATAGATCTATCCTTTTTTGGCCAATGAGTACCTAACCTAAAAACGTCAAAATACGCTAAATTAGAATAGGTACTCATCATGTATGCACAGCATATAGCTGTATCTTTATTAAAGTAAGGATGGTACCTTAAGTCATCTTCATTTAGGATTATTTTTATAGTTGGCTTAACCATATTGAGATTAAAAGCTATGCCAATCTAGACTAGCTGAGATAGCAGTTTTAATTCCAATACCATCTACTTCCTGATAAGTATCTCTATAGAACTTGTCACTTTTTACTTTATATATTACAGTTATGTCTCTCTTATAGGAACTATATTGAGGTGCGACATAAGAGTACATATAATATATCTTCGTTACACTCTTTACAGGAAGGTTCTGTGCTAGATAGGTAACATAGTCAACAGTAAGATTTGAACTATAATAGTACTTTACAGATATTTTCATAATGCCTTATATTTTTTTATAGAAGTATATTAAAGAACTACTAAGTCCAATATAAACTGGGTTTGAAGTGTATCGAAGGCTTTGTAGGGGCCTTTAGAGAAGTATAGAAATAGGACCTAAACCCCCATAAAACGTTAGGCCTATAAAATATATAGGTTAGCTAATAGGAAAGCGAGGGAGAAGTAAAAGAAAAAAGAACCTAAAATAAACCCTTTTGAATCTACTTAAACTCCTACCTAAGTAGAAGACTACTAGAATGATAGGCAAAAATAGAATAATCCTTTTACCCAGAAAATCAAAAATACCATAATACAGAAAGAAAAGAAAAAAAGAAGAGAAAGATATCGTTTTAAAAAATGATTGTGTAGAGATTCATTTTAAGATAGATATTAAGTTTCATTTTTAGATTCATTTTTAGGTAAGCTTAGGATTTAACTTTAGATTTCTCTTAAGATTTCTCTAAAAATGAATCTTAGGATTTACCTTAAGTTAGATATTAAGATTCATCTAAAGTTCTATCTTAAGATTCATTTTAAGATTCATTTTAAGATTCATTTTAAGATTCATTTTAAGATTTCTGGAAAATGTGAACGTAGAACTTTGTTCTACGTTCTAAATTTAGGAGGATCTTTAGGTTCATCTTAAGATTTGAACTTAAATTTATCTGTATTATCCAGATTTCTTACTATTATCCGGCGGCTCCTCTATATGAATATAAAAGAAGATTTCTAAATTCTTTTAGGCTAAAATGAGATCGAATCGCATGAAACCTGTCCCGCTTTAGGGTTCAAGACAGCACTAAGTAGACACTCCCTAGCCGAAATAGAGTAAAGTACCTTCTTAGAGCTTCAATTCTTCTAGTTTTTTATTTATAATAGCGTTTAGGCTGGCCAATATTCCTACAGGCTTTCAGAATGTAAGTCCTAATTAAGTTATAAAAAAAGAGTTAGTGCACACAATTTTATAGATTTCTGGGATTAAGGTCTTGCCAATAGTTAAAATACATGGCAGAGGCCTATTAGAATTTATATACCTAAGCTTACCTAAAGACTACTAGCCTGATAGGCCATTAGAATATAGGGTAAAATTTTTCTATTATTTTGAGAATGATAGGCAACTGGAATTAACTTCTGTTATCTTCGAAACTATATTCTATAAGAAGATGTCATAACAACTTTGACATAGTAAGTTTCTTTGTATTCTGGTTAATTCTAAGCTGGATATTGGTAGGGCCTCCAGGATGTGGAGAGGAGGAGACCCCGGCTTGCTGGGAGGTACCAGACTTGAGAGGGAGGCATGAGGTTGAGACCTCAAAACACCCTACTTCTGGGCTAAAACTATTAAAGTGTAACCCAGAATTGAAAGGAACAACCATAGGAGAACCATTGGTTGGTTTACCCAGAGGGCCCATTGGCACAAGCTGTTTAGGTAGAGCGCCATAGCGCCCCCTAAATTGGCACCGCTATCTTGGTGACGATAGGCCAGGAGCTCCTGATTACCTGAATCATCCAACCAACATAGCAGGTAAGCTGTACCAGCATCCAAAGGGCCTTACCCCACAGGATCTGCATCTGGGTTTCTCCTCCATGGAATCTTGCTCCAGGCTCGGATCGTAGTTACGATCTTATGCCCGAAGGCCGCAATGGAAGCAAACAGCACTGCGACAGAGGTTCCTTTCAAGAAGGAGCTAAGTATTCGTGCCAGTGCCATAGACACGCTCCCTCATGATGTACCTTGCACTGTCCTTGATGCTAAGCTCCGCAGTGTTGAACAGGGATAGCACCATTGCAACACAGGTTCCCAGAATCGAGAGCAGCACAAGGCCGAGGCCATTAAGGCCAATGGTGATGGTCTCCGTAATGTTACGGAGCAGATGGCGGAAGACCTTCCTCATCTTAGCCTCCAGTAGCTGCTTTGGCGGTGCGAACCGTCATGCGGACAACCAAGAGGTAGATGCCAAGGATGCCACCAACGATCAGCACGTAGGGCATGGCCGTCAGGGCGTAGGCTGCGATGGTTTCGATGATCATGGATTTCTCCTAAGCGACCCTTAGAAAGGGTATAGTAGTGGGCTTGGAGCCCATCTTCTGGTCTTTCTTCTGCCATGCCTTCTTCACCAGTAGCATGAGCGGGAAAAGCAGAAGGTCACAGAAAGCAGCAGCATAGAATCCCATTACGCCACCGGCAGCGTGGCCTATTAGGAGACTAAGCACCGTTGAGCTGACCAGAATCGGGACCTTAAAAAGCCACCGTTTCTGTTCATGGTTCAGCTTGAAGACGATGAAGGCCATGATGACGATCACCGGTAGCACTAATTGAATGATTGCCATTGTTAACCTCCATAACACCTTTTGTCAGGGATTCCTCTTTCTCTCATGCTCGTAGGCGATGGAGCTCATGAAGACCCCATTGTGAAAGATCAAAGCATCTCCACAAACTGGGCACTTCAGAGTAATTCCTTCAGTAGGTCTTTCTCCAGTCTCCTTGTACTCTTCTTCTTTGAGCCTAAGAAACTGGATACAGCATCGGTACATCCCGGAGGCGTTGTATGGTAACCTCATTTCCTCTCCTTAGATAACTTGGTGGGCCCACCAGGATTCGAACCTGGGATCTAGCGGTTCAGATTTGTGTTGATTTCTCAACTCTCTGGACTGTCTCTTTACCATAGTCTTCGACCTTAGGTACTCTCCGTACAGTCTCTGCACTAGCATGTTGCTAGCTCACGGTTACCATACAGTTTGCCAAACTGCTTAGGCTTCCCTGAACAGGAGAGATCCCATAGAGAGTTTCCTACTCTATGGCACCACTTCCTCTATTAGAACATGAATACGTGCGTCTATTGTGGGATTGAAACTTCAAATCCCAAATTTTGCTCGAAATCATGTTCAGCAAAATTTAATAATAATCTCAGTCCTAAAAGAACTAAGAAGCACAAGACTTGCAAGTCTTGTGGTGTCTTATTAGAATCCAGAAATACATATTGCAAAGATTGCTTATGTAAGTCTGGTGTTGCCTATAGAGGATCAGATCTAATAGCTTCTAAGACTATTCAAGAAAACTCCAGTGAGCAAGGGAAGCATGCAAATGCTTACCGCTCTATAAGAGAGTCTGCTCGAAGAGCCTTAATAAGAAGTGATCGAGAGAGGAAATGTGCTAAATGTGGATATACACACTATGTAGAGTGCTGCCACAAAAAGTCAATCTCTTCTTTTGCCAAAGAGACTCTCGTCTCTATTGTCAACTCTCTAGACAATCTGGTTTGGTTATGTCCAAACTGCCATTGGGAGTTCGATCATGGCCTACTAGACCTGGATTGATGAGCCACTTGCTTTAGGCCAGCTAAGCTATGAGCCCACAAAGTTATCATTCCGATGTTTTAAAGTCTTGGTGGGTCCTCCGGGACTCGAACCCGGAACCCTCGCCTTAAAAGGGCGATGCTCTAACCATTGAGCTAAGGACCCTTGTAGGGATTGGGTTCACCAGTGTTGATCTCAATTCTTAGCTCACCTGGGCTGGTAGTAGTCTGGTAGCCAAGAATTTCAAGTAGTGACCTCCAGTATTGCCTTTCGGAAGCCCTTGACGCCTTTACCGTAAAGACCGGGTCCAAAGGGCTTCCTATTTGTGCCTCCTGTATTAGAGCCTCATAGAGTCTCTGCTTAGAGGCCGCCTGAGCAACGGCTTTAAGTTGCACCGGAAGCGGGATGACAATTCCGTTTTCTTCTTGCTTCTCTTCCATGTCTGCCTCACTCTAGCTCAAACTGCCAAGGTTTGATTCCCTGGTTTAGGAGCATATTAGCTCCGTATTCAGAACAACCCTTCATCTTGAACCAATCAAGATGTAGTCTTTGCTCCCCGCCTTCATTCAGATTCATACTGTTGTACATTCCCTGCAATAGTGCATTATCTTTTATTTGCAGGAAAAGTTTGTAATCCTCTGGATTACCCGGCTCTAAGGGAGTTCCATCACACCAGATGGTGTCTTCAGGTAGAAGAATCTCCTCTTCCCAGAGATATTCTTCTACCTTATCTCTAATTCTTTCTTTTTTGGCCCACTCTTCGAAGCTTTGAAGTATAAGTCGATCTTCATCCTTCTCAGAAGGGTCGGTGCAGGCATGGCATCCTCCTTTTTCAAAGAGGTGCTTTGGCATCTCGCATCCACCAGATGGGCAAACCCCCCATATGTCACAGGCCCGAGACAGTTCGTCTAGGTCTTTGTCATACAGGGGGTTAAGGGAACCGGTACTGTGGAGGCAGTCTTTCTTATGGAGCTTCAGAAAGATTCCCCATATGACGAGATCGGCTAGAAGTAGACCTATCATAGAAGAGACTCTCGTAAGCGTTCCAGAACAGGACCGCGATTCCAAACAGCAGAGCAACGATGAGAAGCTCGATCACTTGTTAAGGTCTCTAAAAAAGAGCTTAACAGAGAGAAAGAACAGCATTAGCATGATCAAGCCAAAGAAAGCTTGCATAGCTACCTCAGTTCTACCTCATAGAGGGAGAATACGCGGATGACCAACTGCGTTAGGTCGTGGCCATCTTCATTGAGCTCCGCAATGTGCTCATAAAGATGATCATCAACGTGTTCTTCTGGTATGTCGTGGGTCTTCAGCACGACTCCAGAAGTGTCTTCGAAGATTATCCTTGGCATCTTACTTCAGATAGGTCCGAAGTGCGGTGCCAATTTCCTCCTCTCGACTGCGGACAAGAGGTAGGTTCCCACCTTTGAAAGTGAGTTTGTGCTCCCTATCTTCCTCCAAAGAGGCAATAGGTATAGCACGATCTCCTTCCATCAAGATGAGATAGAACGTGTCAATTCCCTGATTGACAAGCTTACCTCTTGCAGTGCGGGTTGTCGGCTCCTGGTTTTTAATCAGGAGCGTACTCGTTAGGTTCAGCTTAAACCGGTTTTTCAACCGGTGTTCGCGATAGGCCTTCTCCAGAGCCTCTTGAACCAAAACGTCAAGCGAGACTTTCCCCATAGCGACTTCTCCTTGGCCTCAGGCGTGATCGTACCCACTTCACGAAGTTCTCGATCTCATCCTGATACCTGCGTGTCACGAACTTGATGAAGATGATTGATGGGGTTATCAGTATGGGGACTCGCTTTCCAAAAAGCTTAAGAGTACCCAGTACAGATATGATCTGTGCCCACAGTACAGACCATGAACCCCATCTTTCTTTTTTATCCATTGGACCCCCTTTGGAGGTGCTCCATGATGCGCTCTAGTACAGAGCTTACGGTTTTCTCCGTAGCTGAGAACAAGCGCACCTTTACTCCATCCTTCACCTTCATTAGCCGTGCATGCACGGCAACACATTTCGTCCTCCCCAGTCGGGAGACACGAAGCTCTTTTTCGACCTCAACGAAAAGAGCTGAGTAAGCCTCTGGTTCCTTAGTGATAGGCCTAAAAGAAAACCCATCACCAAGTAGCGTTACAGCATAGCGGTCCATGATTTCACCTCGCAATTAATGTGGGGGGTATTAGGCCTAATACCCCCCACTTGGCCGATTGCCTAAGCGCGAGGGCCTCGCCAAACGGTCTTAGCCTTGACGGCCTCTCCCGTTTGTGGAGCCTCGTTGCTCATGCCGGCCTTGGTCTTGGTAGCGGTGGTGGTCTTCGCCGTAGCGGCCGTGTCACCACCCATATCATCCGTGGCCACGGCCTTGCCCTTGAGGAAGACCACTGCGGGCTTGGCCGGAGGCGGAATGTTGTACGCCTCGTACGCCGCCTTCTGGGCAGTCGGCTCGGAAGCTCCCTGGAGTTGGAGTTGGGCCTTCAGGTACAGGGCCTTGCCCATTGCCGAATCCACCGGGACAGCCGAGTCCGGGCTCACGTTGATGTAGCCCGAAGCCTTCGCATTGGTCATGGCCGAGTTCAAGTCGTCCAAGGACGAGACGTCCCGGTTGCCGAACTTGACCACCTTCACCGGAAGCCCGTCCGCTCCGATGGGGTTGCCGTTGTCGTCAAACTGCTGGGGCGAGGAGTGCCCTTCGTGGCCACTCGCAGCGCCCTTACCAAACATGGCCTTGATGCCTTCAAACATCGTCTTTGTACCTCCGAGAAGTTTCTGGATTGCAGTCATGGCCCTACGCCTTTGCGTTCGCAAGGCCCCCCGTCACGGCGACGGCCTCGTTCTGGTCCTTGAGCTCGATGGCTCGTTTACGCCAGTAACGAATGTTACGGCTCTGAACCATCTCGATTGCCATCTTGCCGAAGTGCATGCCGATGACGAGGCCAAAGCCCCAGATCATCAGTCCGGCCAGAGTGGTAATCAGCCAGACGATACCGTGACCGATTGTTAGCAGAACAGGAATCATGGTATACCTCCTTAGGTTACCTAACTCATGACACCCAAACACTTGGAGTATCTGAGCTGGATCTTAAATGCAGGAAATGAACGTGTTCCTGGATTTGCACCAGGAGCATCTTGCTGCAAGCAGCCTGATGCTTTAGACCCAACCTCCGAAGAGGATGTGTCGGCACGTTCATCGTCTTGCGACCTGGTCGGGAGCTACCGTCGTCAACCAGTCCTGCATCCTATCCACCACCCCTGGTTAGAGTAAGTTACCCTCCTCCAGCATGTTTCCATACTGGGCCTCACCCGCTTGTCCATCGGGATCTCCGGTAATTAGTGGGGACAAAACCTCTTAGTGCTCTTTTGCTCTTAGGGTGACCTTTTCTTCTTCCTCTTAGGGTCTCTCTTAAAGTCCTTGACTCAAAGGCTGCCTCAAAAGGGGGAGTGGACGCCTGTTTCCAGGACGTCCACTCGAAGAGTAGTCGATAGTGCGGGCTTCTGCCTTGTGAGCTTGGCCGGCATCGAACTTCTCTTGAGGCGGCTCTTGCGAACTGCCTCATAACACCCCTTAACGAGGTTACTCCTCCATGGTGATCGTGGACTCGGGGAGCGTTCCACCCTGTTCCACGACCGGGGCCTTGTAGGTTCCTCCCGACTCATCCGCCGAGGCCGAGACTGAGGCCGACTCAGGGATCAACTTGATGATCTCCTCGATAGTCGGGTCATCGAGATTGAAGATGGCCTTCAACTGGGTTTCGAATCCCGACTTGATTCGGGCCCAGTCGGTGCCACCATAGCGGCTCTCGCCTTCCTTGGCGTCCTTGTTCTCGATTCGAGGGACACCGGAGTAGGCGGTCAAGGTCAAGGTGGGCTCAGCCGTGCGTCGCCCATACGGATAGGTCCACGAGACGGACCAGGTCATGAGGTCCTTCTCTTCCAGGTCGTTGCCGTCCTCGTCCTTGGTGATGAGGAGCAGATTCCCCTTGTCATCCTTCATGACGGTCCCGTGGGCATCCGTCTGGACGTCCCAACCTCGGACAGTAACGTCCACGCTCACCCGGACAGCCGCATCCGGGTTTTCGGCCTTGGCCAACATCGCCCTGCGGGTCTGCGACATGTAGGCGAAGGCCGCCACAGTAACCTCCGTCATGTAGCCAGGGCGGATGTTTCGTCCCTGCCTGTAGTTGACCAGGTTCTCTTCCTGCTCCTGGTTCTCCGTGCTCAGGACGAAGATATTCGAGATCGCTTCCCTCTTCGTAGCCTCTCGGGCCTCAGTGAGGGAGAGGGCGCTCTGCACGATGTTGGCGGGCTTACCCTTACGGGCAAGCATCAGCTCTCGCGGGGTCATCGGAGCCTTGGGCTCGTTGGTCGAATCGTTGGTGGTCTTCTTGCTCATGTTGTTGTTTTCCTTGCCCGACACTTGGGGCACACTCATAACACCCTATTCCTGGCCGTCGTCGTAGAAGCCAGCATGGTCTGTCCCAAAGATGGGTCCAGTCTGCTCCAGGAACTTGACCAGGCACTGTTGAAGCTCTTCAGCCTCAGTGAGATCCGGGTTGCGTGGCTCAGCCAATCCAATCTTCCCAAGGGCTTCTTGGATGGCAAACGACTCCATGCCAGTATAGTGGGCGTACCTGACTCTGTCACGGATGTTCTCAGATGCCGAGCCAGAGCGGTAGAAGGTATGCTCACAGACGAGCGCCTTTACCAACTGGCCACTGGGCATCACCAAAGTCTTCTCTTCAGCCTTGTTGAAGAAGACATGGTGAACCTCCTTAGTGAGTAGCTCCTGGTACGGAATGATGAGATCGATCTCCTCAGCTCCGTCCTCAGTGAGATACATGACCTGATCCACTTCTCGTGGCTGGGCCTTATTACCCAGAGCGTCAACAAGCTTGCCGACACGGATAGCCTTCTTAGGGCCAATCGTCCAACAAGCTTGGAGTTTACCGCCCCAAGTCATGTAGTGGTGAACCTCAGCGGGGCACTCCTGCTCGCTCCACTTGTTCATCTCAAGGAAGTGCTTGTACTCTTCCTCAGTATTGAACACCTTGGGCAAGAAGGCAGACTTGGTAATCTGCTTCTCAGCTCCAGATGGAGTGATCAGGAACTGCGAGTAGGTATTCATCTTCACGATGGCTACCTTGAACTTCACGGCCTCAGTAGCCCGCAGAAGCTGGGCTCTGTTACACGCACCCCGATAGGGATTGGTAAGGCCGTTTTTGTCCAGGATGGATCCACCCCAGGCGTTAGCAAGCATGTACTTGCGGACTCGCCTGTCGGTGCTCTTGGAGCCAACGATGCAGATGTTTCCCTTGGCGTTCGCCTCCCGAGCCACCATGTACATCTCCTCGGCAGTGCACGTTCCACCATAGTCGATGGTAACACTCCGAGCTGCGATGTAGGTGGCGATTTGGGAAGGTACGATCTTGTAGTTCTCCTTGGTACAGGGAACCGCATCACCGAACCTTCCACAGTACTCCAGAAGGAACTTGTGGAGGTTGCTCAGCTTGACTGCCCTTCGCTCGTCTTTGAAGTCTTCATAGCTTCTGGGCCAGAAGTCTACGAAGTCTCCATAGGGCGAGCGGATCTTGCAGTCAAAAGTGCATAGCACCTTGCTGAGATGGTTGATTGGGTGCACCCACTTATGGGAAGCAGGCTCTTTGATTTCCTTGCCCTGAGCATCCCAGATGTCCAGGTTGTCCCAGACAGGATAGAGCAAGAAGCCGTAGGTGAGGCCCGCCTCAGTGCCATCATGCCGCTTGACATCGGTCAACGCTACAGCCTTCCCATCTTGAAGGGTAAGCGTGATCATGCAGGCAGGGGGCATAGATGGATCAGCATGAGGAATGTTTTGCCATCGGATTAGCTTAAGGAACTTAAGCCGATCAAATAGCTCTCCATCTACGAAGCGATACTTCTCCTTCTCCGGGACTGTGGGATGCACTTCTCGGAACTCGATCTTGAGGTCCAAGATGTCGTTCACCAGTTCCTGGAGATTAGCAGAAGGCACCCAGGTCATCTGGTTTAGGCGATAGTTCCCGGCACTACCGCTGAAGGCCCAAGCATGCTTGTAGGCAATGCCTCTGCCTTGGAACCAGGTCCTAATGTCAGTCTGCTCGGAAGCAGAAGCTCCCATCTTTCTGGCAGCTTTCATGCCACCATCTTCGATGTCTCTGCCTCTCTCAGTTCTCCCAGTCTCGGGATCGATGTTTCGCCCATAGAGAAGCGCGATTCTGTCCAGGTACCTCTTGTAGGTCTGGGCCTCAAGAAGCTCGATGGTGTTGTGCAAAGCTGTGAGTAGTCCCACAGGCACATCCACGTGCTTCTTAAAGAACAAGGAGATCTCAGAGTAACCCTCATCTCCGATTCTCTTGACGGGGTTCTCGAGACACAGTGAGTCGGCCTCCTCCTTGGTGAAGTCATAGTAGACTTCCTCAGGACGAGAATTTGTCACCTTCAGGATCTTGGGCTTCATGTGGATAGGGAACTTGATGTAGAATCCCTGTCCATTGGTAGAGACTGCCAAAGCCCGATCTCCGTCTGCATCGTGGTAGCTAAGCTCAGCCTCACTCTCGTTGAGAATGATCCTACCGCTTGGCTGGTCCACGTACATAGTACCCATGGGCTGCTCAGCAGAAACGGCAATAGGAGCTTCAAAGCCCCTAACCGTTACGCCCATAGCGTACTTGGTGTTCTGGATGATCTGCCTCATGAGGCTCTCAACTGCGTAGTCGCGAGATCTCTGAGAGCCAGTTTTCTCGAATCTCTCAAGATGGGTGATGTAGGGAGGCTTCTTAGCCTCCACCACATACCCATCTTTGGTGACCCTTGTGGCCGCAGACGTTACCGCGTACGGCCACTCGATCCCGCAGATTGCCTGGTATTTCTTCATTCGGCCTCCATAGCCTTCTTCACAGCAGCGGCGGAAAGCCTCAGCCAAGCGAATTGGCCAAGACACACTGCAACGATCCCGACAAAGATGATTGCCAGGATCGTCATGATCGCAGTTAGGAACTTCATCAGTGTACCTCCAGGATGTGGGCCAGCTCTCCTTCCAGCCTGACCTTCTCCCGCTGAAGCTTGATCTTCAGGATTTCGTCCTTGACCATCAGCAGGATGATGTTTCGCTCTTCCTCACTAATCTCTTCAAGAAGTGAGACCAGAGCTGTCTTCCAGCCTTCGTCCCTAACAACTGGAGCCGAAGCATCCGTTACTGGGACGATCACGGCCACTACTGGATCAGGCTCAGCTACTGCCCGAGGCTCCTTCTTGAGCCTCAGGAATACCTTTCTGGGCGCATCTCCAGCAGTTTCAAGAAGCTCATCCTTGATGAGGGCCTCAACCAAGCTGGTTCTCAGTCTGTGCCGCTCTCCCGTATTGGGGCCAAGGTAGTAGACCTTTGCTCCAGTGGAGTGGGCATATCTGGTGATGACCTTGCCTTTCTTGAGCTCGTCCATAAGCTCGTCATAGCTAATTTCTCCCAGCCTCTTCTCCATGATCCTCCTCAACTGCGACTCGCAGTTCTTGAAGCCTCTGCGATCTCCGGGAGTTCCAGAGGTGGTTAGGACTCTCTCCTTACCATCCCAGAATTCCCAATGGCCGTTCTTGTTCTTCTGAAGCGACAAGCCCCACTTCTCGGCCATTGCCTTGATTTCTTCATCTTTTGCCATCGGACATCCCTCCAACGGCCTTGATGAGCTTGTTGCTCTCGGCCTCGATGCGCTCACGGCCCTTCAGGTAGGCCTCAAGGAAGGCTTCGCAGATGATGGCAGCTTGCGTATCTGTGATACCAAGACTGTCATCAAAGCTTACCTCCATTGGCTTTCCAAGGCCATTGCAGATGATCTCGATCCCGCCATGAGAGATGCTGTGTCTCTCCTCAGCGAGAACGTTTTCCATGTTGCGGGCATCTCTGATCGTTTTCTGGAACAGAGCTGCCTCTACTACCGGATTGTGCTTCTTGTTCATCTGGTCTCCAGGGTCTCAATGAGAACTGCCCACATCAAGGTGGCCCAGTCCACTCTCACTACGTCTTTGGCCTCACTGTTGTAGGGGCCAATCAGTACGATCTTGCCAAGGAGTGTATCTACCTCCTCAGCCTTCCAGCGGAGGAGGCAATCCTCTTGCTGGTCATAGATGAAGCCCTCTACGATCTTGTCATCCTTTCGGATGTAGACCGGGTGTCCGTTCAACAGTTGGATTAGGGCTTTCTTGATCCGGTTGTTTGCCTTGGCGGACACCTTAAGGTGCTTAGGGAACTCTTTATAGAGATTCCCTACCTGGTTTACTATCTTTTGGTTCAAGGGTACCTCCTGGGAGATTAATCCCATAACACCCGGTCAACATGGTAGAAGACCGGGTGCAACTACCCAGGCACCCAACCCCCAAACACCACCCAACCAATTCATCGCTCTCCAAGCATGAGCGTAGCATTGGAAAGGGTGATGCTCCGATCTGTCTCCCGGAGGATTCGGACTCCTTCCAGCTCTACACGAGCCTCAGCAATCCGAATCATCTCACGACGAGCCGAAGGGTACTCGAGCTTAGAGCTAAGCTCCCTGTACACCTTCTTACCGTCCTTGAGCCGAAGCTCAACTACTACGAACATGGATACCTCCTGTTTGGCCTCATCGGCCGGCTGGCTTAAAAGGGGGAGCGAACGCTTGGTCCGCTCCGTGCCCTCACTCTGCCAACTCCCATGAGCGCCTTGCGGCACTGTAGGGGAGGCAGACGGTCATAATGATCATCATGACGCAGAAGATGCCTCCTGCAGTCATGATCCGAACAAGGAGTTTACCCATCAATGAGTTTCCTCCCAGCCCGATCCTGATAAAGCCTCTCGGCTTCATCCAGGATCTCTTCGGGAATCTGATCGATCACGTTCTTCACGTAATTGATCTCGTTCCCGATGTACCGTGCGGCCTCCTGGTGGAGGCTCAGGATCGCTTCCTGAATCTCCATGAGGCCAAGCAGTTCCGAGAAGTGTCTCCGAAGCTGGGCCTGTCGGATCTCGGCCCTCACCCAGAGACAAGTGACGATGGTTAAAGCAAGCCAGATCATTTGGCCTCCCTAACATCCCCGACTCCGGAGATGTCCTCTCTCGATGTCCGAATCATCATGTTTACATGGGCCAGGATTCCGGACCAGTAGTCCTTAGCCCAAGAGGACTCCATCTTAGGAATCCTCTCCTCCAGCATGGCCTTGTAGGCCAGCAGGGTCTTCATGCTTCGCCCTGCTACCGGAGGCTCTAGGTCGAGGACCTCCCGAAGATCGATCTTCTTCGAGAAGTCAGAGCAGATCTCCCCGAACAGGGGCTTCGGGGTTAGGATACTCCTCAGTCTTTGCCAGTTCATTTCTCCTCCTTCAGGGCCCACAAGCCAAGGCCCCAGATAGTCATAAGCAGAACTACCAAGATGGCTGCCTGCTCGAGTTCGTTGCTCGGCCATGCCGAGCTGGTGTTGATGAGGTTGGTCACCACTAAGGTGAATCCAACCGGAATGAGAATCTTGAACTTCTTCATGGATTGCCTCCTGGCCTTCTTAAGGCCTCGTCAAAAGGGGGAGGGAGCTTCAGCTTTTCAGCTTCTGCTCCCTCCACGTTGGCCTTACTCGTCCTCGTCGCCGGCGAAAGCGGCGAGGAGTTCCGGATCGACGTAGCCGAACTGGAGAACGCCCTGGCCCGGCTCAACGTGGCGATACGCGTCGAATTGAGCCTTCAAGCCCAAACGGATACCCTTTTGGGTATAGTAAAGAACGTCCTCAAGGACCTTTTGGGTCCTCTTCTCGCTTTCGTGGTCGAGCCACCTCTCCAGCCAGTGGCTGGATTCCGAGGTCCGGGTGGCCAGGTTGATGAATTGCTGGGCATCCTCCAGCTCTACGGGCTTTCGCCCGAGGCCGAGGACATCGAGACGACCAAGACGCAACTCAGTCGGAGACGCCTGGAGGGCACTCCAAATCTCCTCCTCTTGGAGGTTCCAGTATCCGGCAGTCGTCTGCCAGGGTGGGACCAGGCCGATGACGGGCTCCGCATCCTTTGCGTAGGAGGCCGAAGCCTCCCAATCTCCCCATTGATGGGAGCGAATCACGATCTTCCATGCGTTTTCGCACGCCAGGAAGACGAATCGGCCTCCGGGAGAGCGGTAGGACCAGACGTCCTGTCCCCCATCCCCGTCCAACATGACGGGGATCCAGTTGGGGGTGGGTTCCAAAATCGGAGCCCAGGAGAAAGAGGCACTTCCGACGGAGGTTCCAGGGCGATTGTCCTGGTCCCACCGATAGGCAGCCTCGTCGATGGCGATCTTAACCGCCTCGTCAAAGGTAGCTTCCGCGTCCTGCTCCTTCTGGATCAGGACGCGGAAGCGACCCGCGCATCGGGGGAAATCGGAGACGAGGAAGAGGTGCTCCCCCAACGTCTCCCGAACGATCTGCCGGGCCCATCCGTGGCCCAGCAAGATGCTGGTGGCGAGCAGCGCTTCGATGGCGCTGCTGACGTGGGCCGCGATGGCCCGAAAACCGAATTCGTTGTTGGTCTGCATGTGGATAGCTCCTTCCCCTTGCGAGGGGCTGGTTATTGAGCCTACAATCAGGCTCTTCTCAGACCTCCACTACCGGAGGGCTCAGAAGAACCACTAATAGGCGGATGCAAAAATTGGGGGGAGCCTCAGCCCTCCGGCTTCGGCTCCCCATAGTAGGCTACTGCAACAAGTGGTCGTACTTGCCGACCTTGTTCTCCATGGCGGGGCGCTCGGGCTGTGCCTCCACGGCGATATAGGTCCAGTTGCCCTGGTAGGCGTCGCGAATGGTCATGACAAGGCGCCGAACGAAGCGCAAGCGCTCGGTCCACTCGGCCTTTCGGGCCTCACCCACCAGACCGGCGGGAGAGGCGATGAAGATGGAGTGGCGGCCCGGCGTTGCCTGGGCCTCCACGACGAAGTTGCGGATGATGGTCACGGTGTCGGTGTCGATAGCTTGTAGGGTGATCTGCATTGTAGACTCCTTCCCCCACTCACAGGCGGGGGCATTCCATCCGGTAGTTTTACTACCGGAGGGATCTAAACCTAATAGGCTTAGTCAGAATACATCAAAGGCATAGGCAGACTCAAAGGCAACCTCAGAGCTGCCTATGCCTCGGAGTAACCTCAGAGGCTACTCTGAGGCTGCCTTCTTAGCGGCCTTCTCAGCCGACTTCTTGCGAAGCCAGCCGTCGGCCGCATGAGCGGCGTGGACGATGGGGGTCTTGGGCTTCTCGGGCCAGTGGCCCGAGATGGCGTAGGAGATGGGGAGGCGCTTCATTCCAAGCGCCTCCCGAACCTCCCACTTCTGGGAGGCGTGAGCGATTACCTTCACGCCTCCCTCAACGGAGTCCTTCAAGGCCTCAAGCGAGGCCTCGAGGACGGAAATGGTCCAAGACCGCTTACCCTCAGCGGTCTTGGACTCCGAAATCTGAAGGGCCTTGAGCTGGCCCTTGACGATCAAAAGGAACAGAAACTTCACAGTATTACCTCCTACTGTGGGTCTTGATGGGCACTATTGCCCACATAGGCAGATGTAAAAGGGGGAGGGGCCTCCACCTTTCGGCTTTGGCCCCCTCCCCTTACTTCTTCCGCAAGTACGCCCAGTGGGCAATGCCCACAAAGGCGTAAACTACCACAAACCCGACGAAGACGCTCTCAACAATGGACATTATGTCCTCCTTGGTATCGTAGGCTGTACGATCCATAAAAGGCAAATACAAAAGGGGGAGGGGCTTTGGCCCCTCCTCATCAAGGCTTACCGAAACTGTACCCAATCAGCCCAGACATTCAGAATCTGGACCTTCTTGGCGTACAACTGTGCCCACTGGACACAGTTTCCAGTCCCGCCAGAACTGCCATCCCACAGTGCCAAAAGCACTTGGCAGTCCCGGACCATGGCAATGTTCCTCTCCTGCATTGCTGCAGGAGAGTAGTAGGAAGATATGATACGGATGCTCTTGGCCGAGGCCAAGAGCCTTGCATATCGCTCCCTGCTGGTTGGTGGCCAGGGGCTATCCTGGCCAGGAAACGGAATGTAGGCGTGAAAGTCCACGCCTAAATTGACCGAAGCCTGGCCCAGCGCCTGATCCCACCCCAAGGCCATTCCGCTAATGACCTCTATGTTGCGATAGGTGTTGAGGAACTTCTTGAGTTGCTCCTCAGCAAAAGCCACCAGAACCAGCTGATTTTCCGGAGCATACACGTTGCCCCGGAAAAGCTTGTTGGGGCGATGTCCCGTTCCAGCTATCTTCATCTTTACCTCCTAAGCCGACTCAGAGTCGGCTTTGCCCTGAAGGTAGTTCGCCATGGCGACCCAGAGCTTCTGCAAATCAGCACAGGCCTTGGCCGCCTCTTTTGGCATAACCCGGACAATAATGATCCGAGGCCTGGTCCGGTACTCGGGGTACACCCGAGCGCGGGCCATGTAGAAAGCCCGCTGAACCGTCCGACCCGAGATAAAGATAGCATGGTTGCCATCTTCTCGGGCCTTCTCCTGGATTTGGAGAAGGCCGTTGACCCACTCCTCCTCCGTCTCGAAGGCCTTGACGACGAGTTCGTTGTTGGCCATGTAGTACACAGCCAACAACTTCACTCCAAAGTAAAGATTCTTCATCTTCTTACCTCCTAGGCCAGCTTAGAGCTAGCCTTGGGCCTATTCCAGACCCCCTGCTTGGTGCAGTTAACCAAGGCCTTACAGATGTTGAGTCTTCTTGACCCATCTGGCTACCTTGTCACTGATAGCCCGCACTATGGCGTTCTTTGGGCCGTAGCACTGCTGAACAGTCCAAAGATTCCCACTCTTTACCAACGAGACACTTGCTACCTTCTTTCCATCTTTCTGGACGGAAAAGAGGAGCAAGTTCGTAATGGAGCGGATCCGAATTGCATAGGACCAGATACAGTGGTCCATGTCAATTCCATCCTGAACCACGTCCAGAGTGGTCTTGAAGGTATGGATTGAATATCCATCTCCAAGATCCACACCATCCTGATCCCAAAGTTCGGGATACAGGATTGGCTCAGGCTCCTTAGCTTCGAGCTCTTTTCTAAGCCCGTAGGCTCCCAATCCAATCTGTTCGGCCTCAGCTGCAGCAACATTTCTCCTTTGCTCGTGCCACTCGTGAGAGCGAGCCAGGAGCGTTGCCACCCCGGTATTTGGAGCCATCCCCTGATTTAGGAGATAGTCCGAAACTTGGTACAGCAGGGCCGCAACAGAGAATCGCTTCCACGATCCATAAGCGGCCCTCGTCCGCTTGCGGATTTCTTGAGCAGCCCGCCTTGGGTTTGCCAGGAAAGGCTCAAGCGGAAGCCCTGACTTGAGCCAGAGCTGGAAAATTATCCAATCTGGCCCAGGTCGAATCATCCCGAGCTGGATCGTTGTCACGGGAGCTTCCTCCAGTTCTCTAGCCTCCAAGTCATGGAGCATCCCCTTGGAGTACCTGGCAAAGTTCTTTGCCAGGTACCTCGTCTTTGGAGGAAGGGTCTTCAAAACCTCTGACCAGCTGAGGTTCTGATCCGTGGTATTGGAGACGATACTCCAAAAGACATCCCTGGCAAACTGGGATTTGCCAAGCAGCCCCCGCTTGGACACCTCTGCCCAGAGCGAGGTGTTCTTGGACACGTTGTTCCAATATACCTCCCCCGAAACTCCTGGCCACATCTGTGGCAGGAGTCCCACCAGGGCTCGGCTCAGAATGTGCGAGAGCTTGTCTTGCACACTGTAGGGGAACACTTGCCGGGTTTCCCAGTAGTTTTCCCACTGGGTTTCCCAGAATTCTGGGTCATCCCAGGACGCCTCGCCCTTTTCGGGAGTCAAGAATGCTTGACTTCCGATCCAGAGCTTGCCCTCGGGGCTTATAAAGGCTTCCGCCCCTCCAACAAACGTGGGCCGCTTCATGAAGAAGCGGATACGGGTGTTGGGGCAGTCGTTAGGCTGCTCTACCAGCCTAACGAAGCTGTCCGATTTGACGCTTCTCAGCTCAAACATGGTTCCTCCTAGGCCAGCT
>CAYLNC010000005.1:0-20142 GCA_964385145.1 uncultured Candidatus Saccharibacteria bacterium
ATTCTGGCACTGAAAACATTACCTTTTGGTGCCCACGCGCATTAACACCGAGCAACTGATTGAGGTGGCGAGGATCGTTTGTTCTCGGAACCTCAGAAGAAATTACATCATTATATACGTCACTAATAGTAACATTGGTGGGATGCATATTCTGCTTTCGGTTGAGTTGTTGATTGGTGAAGGTGCTCCATTGAGATTTTAGCCCTAATTTTGGAGTAAGTCAAAACACACACGCTTTAAACTAGAAATTTTAACCAATAACGTCTTTGCTACAAAAAAGAAAACATCTACGGTTTGAATGAGCCAACCAGTGTCGAAGAACAAAAGACGTCAACACAAGAAACATAAGCACCGTCAGGAAGTTTCAAAAGGCCCACAATCGTATCATAAATATACTTTGCGATACCCTCAATTGTTGGATTAAAATCAACCGTAACCACACTTGGATAAATATTATATTTTTTAGTTAAATTGATGAAGTCTTCATGCATTGGATCCTTGCTCCAAATTATAAATGAATGATCTAGCTCCTTAATAAAAGGTTTAACTTTTTCACTAATTACATTAGTGTCCAATATTACTGAATTATCATTCAGGGAGTCGCTAGATATACGGACGACGACTTTCCAAGTGTGCCCATGAATGGTCTCCTCTTTCAAAGCAGCAAAGCCGAGAATTCTATGACCAGCGTCAAACTTAAATTCTTTACTAATTGTGTATGACATAAATTAATTTTATCATTTTTATGCGGGCCCACCAGGACTCGAACCTGGAACCTCAGTTTTGGAGACTGATGTTTTACCATTGAAACTATAAGCCCAATATACTTGGGTTTGATTCTAACATAAAATAAAAAAAGAGATAGCCGAGGCGATTATTTCTTTACCTCCTTGAAAACAACGGCCTTTCGAAGCTTCTTGCTATATTTTTTAAGCTCGAGTTTCTCACCATTCTTCTTGTTTCGTCGAGTAATGTAAACCTCGCCTGTTGCTTTGTGCTTCAATGTAATCAAATTATCTTGTGACATATTGGAAATAGATTACTATATTTGCGAAATAATAGCAACCTTTTTGAAGTTTTCCGCGGTCATATATAGAAATATAGCCCCGGGCTCGCGCATTGCGCAAACCCGGGGCCACCATCAGCCCTTGTGCAGGAAGAAAACCCTACTTCCATGCTGAAACTTCCGATCGACGAACTGCGCGGAACGCAGCTTGATAGTCCAGCGGTCACGACCCGAAACGACGAACAGCATCGTACGCTCGCAGGTCGTCTTCACAACAAAAATATTGGAAAATCCATCGTTCAAATTTTTCGACACCGACAGCAATCCAAAAATCAAATTGATCGGCTCGATAGGGTGCCTCCAATCCTGCAATTCAGCCAAGTGAATGACTTCTGCTGCGGTTTGGGGATGCTCCAATTTTTCCATCGAGAAAAAATGATCTCCAGCTGGAATTGAAATTTCGGCACCGTGTCCAAACTCGGGCATAACGAACTTCAATTCGTCGTGTACGTGCCCGATCGGGATTTTATTGATCGGGGCGAAATGGCACCACAGCCATCTCTCGCTGAGAAAGTCCAGTTTAAGCGGCACAGCATCTGCTGGTATTTTGACATAATCTAAAATCTGGCTCACCATGACCTTATCTCCTTGTTTTGTATGTTTTTAATTGCAGTTTGTACTTTGAAAATCCAAAAAACACCATATCACACCGCGATATTATAGTCAAACCGAAATTTGACAATCACCCACCGTCCGTGATATAATACCCCTGAAATTAAAAGGGGTTAAATTTAAAAATTATGTTAAAAAATATATTTACAAAGGGGCTTTTCATATTGGGAATATTGATCGTTGTGGTCATTTTGGCTTTTGCTGTTGTTAAAATACTTCCAAAGGTATTTTCAGGATTCGCCAGTGTCGGCAGCGCAATCAAATCCCCTTTCCAGGATAAGTCAATCGATTTGACTGTGAATAATGACGATCTAAAATCCGGCGAAACTACTGCCGTATTTTGGGATTACGAAACTCCAGAAGATGGTTCATATGAACTTCGATATAGTTGTGTAGATAATTTGCAGGTTACAGCTAACTTCTCAGACGGAGCCAAGCGACTTCTCTGCAACACCCCATACAAAATTTCTTCTAACATAAACTCTGTAGAAGTTACTCCGACCCTTACAAAAGCGAACTCGCTCGTAGATTTGCCACTTTATATTAAATTTGCTAACGAATCAGGTAAAGTTTTGGCCGATGGAAACACAAAAATTTCTGTTACAAACAAAAAAGATGACAATCTTGCCAGCTCCGCAACTATCATCAAGACAGAAACAGTTGCACCCGTAACTACAACAAAGCCTGTTACAACAAATGTTTACGTGCCTCGCTATCCTGATTTGGCAATTTCAAATCTCGTAGTTGTCGAGAACGGAATTGTTTCATTTACAGTTTCTAACATCGGTAACGGCGCTTCAGGAATGTGGTATTTCGCATACACAACTCCAGACAAAGAAACTAGCCTATCACCTGCACAGCTTTCACTTAATGCAGGCGATGCAGTTCGATTCACACTTCGATTCAACGGAATGAGAACTGGCGATGTCAAAATTCAAATCGATCCAGCAAACCTAATCGGAGAGACTAACGAAAGCAACAACATAATCACTGCCCGAGTCGCAGGAACAGTTGTTGATAATAACGACGACGACAACGACTACAATTCAAACGACGACGCAGATCTAGAAATCATCTCATTTGAAGTTGGTCGCATGAACGGATCAAACTTCCGCGAGGATGACACAATCGACGAGAATGACGATGCTGCAGTTAAATTCACGGTGAAGAATGTCGGCGGCGAATCAACTGGTACATGGAAATTTGAAATCGAAAACACACCAGACGATGGTGATGATTATGAATCTCGAACTCAAGCTTCACTACGACCAGGACAGAGCACTACAATCACAGTTAAATTTAATAATCCTGATATTGGAAAATACAAGATGAAATTGGTTGTCGACTCAGACGACGATGTTGACGAGGAAGACGAAGACAACAACGACGAGACTGAAACTCTAGAAGTCGAAGATTAATTTATAGCAAAAATACTACATGTCGAGCACGGTGTCATTTTCACTCTCGTGAAAATGCACCTCGTTCTCGGGCGACTCTGTAATTTAGTAACCTAAATTCGCAAAGTGAATCGCCCTCCGAAAGTCTCTCCCTGTAGTATTTTTGCTATAGATCAATCTCAGCCAATTTAGCGTTTGTCGTAATGAAAGTCTTTCGCGCAGGCACATCCTTACCCATCAACATATCGAATACTTGGTCGGCTTCAATCGTATCCTCGACCGTAACCTTCTTTAGAATTCGATTCTTTTTGTCCATTGTTGTTTCCTTCAACTCGTCAGCGTTCATTTCTCCGAGACCCTTGTATCGCTGAACTCGCCATTTTGTAGAATTCTTTTTTGTATCAACTTTCTCCTCTGCACCCTCCTCTGCCTCGGCGTCAGGATTTTCCTCGTTGATGTCGTTGTCGTTTCCAACTAATTTAATTTTCTCTTCGTCGCTGTATAAATACTGAACTTCTTTCCCTCGAGAAACTTTATAAAGTGGTGACTGTGCAATATACAAATATCCACCATCAATCACTGGTCGGAAATATCGATAGAACAATGTCAAAAGCAAAGTTGTAATGTGAGCACCATCTACATCGGCATCGGTTGCGATGATGATTTTGTGATATCGCAATTTGCTCAAATCGAAAGTGTCACCGATCGCAGCGCCGAGCGCAACGACGAGGTTTTTAATTTGCTCTGAAGCCAACATTTTGTCGAGACGCGCTCGCTCCACGTTCAAAATTTTACCTCTCAAAGGCAACACCGCCTGAGTTCGTCTATCACGACCAGTTTTCGCTGTACCTCCAGCGGAATCTCCCTCCACAATGAAGAGTTCGGCTTCGGCGGCGTCTTTGACCTGACAGTCGGCCAGTTTTCCTGGGAGAGTCATACCCTCGAGCGCTCCCTTTCGGAGAACCGAATCCTTGGCGGCTTTGGCGGCTTTGCGGGCGCGAACCGCGAGAACTACCTTGGAAACGATAGCTTTGCCGTCCTCTGGGTGTTCCTCTAGGAATGTTGCGAAAGCTTCACCAAACACGGTCTCTGTGGCTCCACGTGCCTCTGTTGAGCCCAATTTTGCCTTGGTTTGGCCTTCGAATTGAATCTCTGGCATCTTGATCGAAACGACTGCGGTGATTCCCTCGAGCACATCCTCGCCGGTGAATGCGCCGTCGGCTTCCTTGATCAAATTGTTATTCTTGCCGTATGTGTTCAGTGTTCGCGTTAATGAAGTTTTAAAACCCGTAATGTGAGTTCCTCCTTCACTGTTGTAAATATTGTTTGCGAATGCAGTAATGCGAGGAGAGATATCGTCAACATATTGCAAAGCCACCTCGACGTGAATGTTTTCGAATTCCTTCTCAACATAAAAGATGTTTGGGTTGATTGGCTTCTGAAATTGATTCTGAAATTTTACGAGTGAAGCGAGTCCTCCTTCGAAATAGAAAGTCTGTGAAGGTGCCTCGACATCAGAATCGCTAAGATAATAAATTTCGTCGAAGTCCATTTTATCGATAGCGAGTCGGGCGTCGATTGCAGTGATTCGTAGACCCTTCACCAAATATGCCTGCTGTCGTAGGTGACCGAGAATTTTTTTAAAATCGAATTCAACTGTTTCAAAAATTGTGTCGTCGGGTTTGAAAGTAATAATTGTTCCGTTATCTTTTGTTGTACCAATTTTCTTGACGTCAGCTTTTTTCTTTCCGATGTTGTACTCCTGGCGATATTTCGCTCCGTCCTTGTGAACCTCGGCAATGAGATGAGTTGAAAGTGCGTTCACAACAGATGCACCCACACCGTGGAGACCGCCGGAGACTTTGTAACCGCTACCTTCACCTCCGAATTTACCTCCGGCGTGAAGAACCGTCATAACAGTTTCGAGCGCAGAGACTTTAGTTTTAGAATGTTTATCAACAGGAATACCTCGTCCGTTATCAACAACGCGGACATATCCTCCGGGCAAGAGAGCTACCTCGATTCGATTAGCGAATCCTCCCATGGCCTCATCGCGAGAGTTATCAAAAATTTCCGTAATTAAATGGTGAAGTCCATCCGGTCCAGTAGTACCAATGTACATTCCGGGTCGCTTGCGCACGGGCTCCAACCCCTCGAGCACTGTAATCTCGTCTGCACCGTATTTTTGTTGATCTTTTTTGTCTGCCATATCGGCATATTATAGCATTTTTGGGTTAGAGTTCCAAGTGGTTTTTTGTGGATTCTGAGCTTATTTTAGGGGGTTTTGTGGGGTGTTGACATTATTACTAAAAAATGCTAATATATTGACAAAGTTTTCGTTCTTTCAACCCTTTTGGAGGAAACAGACGTGAAAACATCACTACTGATTTTGGCAAACCTTTGCCTGATCACAACAGTTGTTCTGTATTTCATAAATGTTGTCAAGAACGGGGTCACCCCCAATCCTGCCGCATTTCTGATCAGGTCGATTGTTGCTGGCATGAATTTGTTTTCTTACTTCGCAGTCGTGAACAAAGATTATATGAAGCTCAGCGTTTCGATCGTATCGACCGCCGGCCTGATTTCGATCTTTCTTTACGCGCTGCTTTGCGGAAAACTGACCAGGCTGCGTGTTGCAGATATCGTATGTGGTTCGCTTGCACTCGTGATTGGAATTATCTGGAAAACTACCGGCGACCCAATCATGGCAAACATGATGTTACAGATTATCATGCTCCTGGCGTTCTACCCTGCAATAAGCGGTGTGCTGTTTGGGAAAGCTACAGAGCGAGCATTTCCGTGGTTAATCGCGACACTCTGCTACGTATTCATGATCGGCGCAATTGTTGTCGACTGGAAACAAAGCGGGTGGCTTCAGTTAGTTCACCCAGTAGTGAGCGGGCTCTTCGGGAATGGGGCGCTAACGATTGCAATATGGTGGAAAAATAGGAAAAACAAACCGCTTGGCACTTGCTGAGCGGTTTACTCTTTTTATAAACTATCTCACCTCCCAACCTCTCGCCTTCATCTCCGCTGAAACTTTATCCATAATCGCATTCGCCTCCGTGTCAGTTAAAGTTTTCTCATACGACTGGAACACCAATCTAAATGCAAACGATGTTCTATCGTCTTTTTTATAAACATCAAACAATTTATTTCGTACCATCAAATCACCCGCATTGCGTGAAATTAAATCGAGTACCTCTGATTCGGTGACCGCCTCTGGTACCCACACCGCTATGTCTCGGACGATGAATGGATACGGAGAAATAGTTTTGAATTTAGCCGAAGCGTCTGCGGTCGCAAGTTTTTCATATCCAACCGCATCAAATTTCTCGACAATCTTTTCCAAATCAATCTCAACGAAATCTATCGTGTCAGAAACCTTTGCGGAAATTTCAATTCCGATTTTTGTAGAGACCGCGGTGATTGCATTTCGCAAAATGTCGCCGACTTTCTGTTTCTTTCCATTCTTGATCGCAACACCTAGAGCCAATACATTTCTCTCACCCTTGCGACTGAAAACTTTACCAATTTCAAAGACGCGAATTTGATCGAGGCCAAGCAAGTCGGCGTTGTAAGTATTTTTCTGGAGAGAGTTACGAATTCCAATTTCGAGCGAGTCGCGCAAAAATCGCTTGTCCTCGGAAATCGGCTTCTCTGGTTGCAATTCACCCTTCGCAACGAATGTGTAAGTCATCACTTCGGAAAATCCCTCCTCGACAAGCGCGTTTCGAATCGCAACACCGAGCGCGTACATTTTGTTTTGCTTTGGTTCAAATGGAAAATCCGCAATCCCCTTTTCAATGACATTTTCGTAACCCAAGATTCGGCAGACTTCATCAATCAAATCTGGCGCATTTTTAATATCGATTCTCTCGACTGGCACAGTTACAGCAAATCTGCGCTCGCCTTGTTCTGCGATTCGTCCAAAGCCAATAATATTTGAAAATCTACTGCTGTCTTTTAAAGTTTCAACAATCACACCCGCATCATTCTCCTCTGTGCAGTGAATGACCTGACCGTCACCGAGATAGATTCCGACGTGATCAACGCCGTGTTCAACTCGTGTTCCCTTCACGAATTCGATGCTTTCGAAATCAATTTTGCGTTTCAAATTGCCAGTGTTTGCGAAAATCAAATCGCCCGGTACCAATTCGCTTTCAGAAATTCTTTTTGAGAAAACAAACTGATCAATCGCCATTCGAGGGATTGAATATCCTGCGAGCGAATAGACATACGAAATGAAAGATGAGCAATCAAATCGGTCTGGTGCATCGTAGAAGACGCTTGCGGCATATTTGTATGGCTTTCCGATTAATTTGTTGGCCTCCGCCACGACCGTTTGGAGAACTGGCACAATTGAATATTCAAATCCGAGCAAATCGAAAGCGCGCGAAATGTCTGCCTCACCATAATTCAAACCGAGCAAATTATTTGTCTCCACGACGGAAACCCCCGTTCGATATTGTCGCCATTTTTTCGGATAGACATCAATTTTCTGCGAGACCTGTGTGTCCGCTGTTTTTGCATATTTCAAAACTAATTCAGTTGCCAAATCGATTGCGCGTTCTGCGACGATTGGAGAAATTTCATTTTCATATCGCTTTGACGAGTCGGTCGTGATTCCAATCTTTTTTGAAGTCTTCCTATTATTCGTCGGATGGAAATTCGCAGACTCGAGAACAATATTTTTTGTGTTGTTGTCTACTTCGGCTCGTTTTCCTCCCTTGATACCAGCGATAGCAAGCGGCGCCTCGGCATCCGCAATCAACAAAATTGTCTCGTCCAAATCGACGTCCTTGTTATCGAGTGTCTGAATTTTTTCACCTACTTGAGCCATACGCACATTAATTTCCTTGCCAGTTAATCGCTCTGCATCAAAAGCATGCATCGGCTGTCCTGTCGTCCACATGACATAGTTAGTAATATCGACAATGTTGTTGATTGATCGCTGACCAATTGATTCCAATTTCGCTTTGAGTTCAGCTGGAGATTCGCCAACCTGCACACCTCGAATTTCTCGTGACAAATATCTGCGACATAAATCGCTCGAAACGTTTACTCGCAAATCAGTTTCAAAATTCGCTGGCACCTGCGCGATTTTTCTGTCTCGCATTTTCAAACCAGTTATCGCAGAAATTTCACGTGCAATTCCATCGTGACACAAACAATCGTGCGCTCGATCAGGCAAAATTTTTAAATCAATTTTAAAATCATCGCCGTTTGGCTCGACGCTCTCGATCTCGAAAGACTTCAATGAAATCAAATCCGCCAACTGCTCTGGTGTTGGCAGTTTTTCATCGAAATATTCTTGAATCCATTTATATGAAACTATCATAATTTTAAAGTTGATTAACTAATCGCAAATCTCCGCTGTATAAAAGTCGAATGTCGTCGATTCCATATTTCATCATCGCAATTCGATCCGCACCGACTCCGAAAGCAAATCCTGTATATTTGTTCGAATCAATTCCCATATTGTCGAGAACTTTCTTGTTGACCATTCCCGCTCCGAGAAGTTCAATCCATTTGCCGTCTTTCTTTTTCATATCAACCTCAATTCCTGGCTCAACGAATGGAAAGAATGAAGGTCGAAATCGCACGTCGAGATCCTCACCGAAAATTTTGCTCAAGAAAAGTTTCAAAGTGTGTTTCAAATTAGCCATTGAAATATTTTCACCGACCACGAGCCCCTCCACCTGATGGAATTGCACCTCATGAGTTTTGTCGGTTGCCTCGTATCGATAGACTTTGCCGGGCGCAACGATTTTGAATGGCGGTTTGTTTTCTTTCATGTAATGAATTTGCGAATTAGAAGTTTGTGTTCGCAGCAAATGTTTTGGAAAGTCCTTCAACCAAAAAGTGTCCTGCATATCTCGTGCGGGATGATCAGCTGGCACATTCAGTGCATCGAAATTGTGATATTCGTCATCAACTTCGTCGCATGTGACAACTTCAAAACCCATATCAGATAGAACTCTGACAATTTCATCAACAGTCCGAGTGACTGGATGTATGTGACCTTTTTCTTGCATGTTATTCATTAGTGACTATTTTATAATTTTCAAACCCCTTTTACAAACCTACATTCGCAATTCATGAAAAATTCCGTTTTGCAAAACAGTGATTCGATTGTTGTCATTGATTCTGAAGTCTAATTTCTCACCGAGAAATACCGGCTGAATGTTTCGTTCTGAACGATCGTCAATTTCAACTGCCCAAATTCCCTTCGCATTCATCACAATCAAAATGTGAGTTTTGTTTGGAAGAAATTCAAATCTAGTAATTTCTTCCTGCCAATCCAAAACTTTTTTGTTTACACAATCGCTGACGTAGCAATAATAGAAAGGAGTTGAATCTTGCTTGCCAATCCAATTGATAACTATATTTCCACTCTCAAGCCAAGCCACCTCCTCGCCTCGCACAATTAAATTTTTCAATTTATCAGGGTCTGCAATTCCGAGATCAGCAAAATACTTTGGAATTTCTTTTGTAGTTGTCGCAACTTTAGTTACTGCACCAGTTGAAGTTTTTGCGGTTGTAGTTGCAGGTGCAAACAACTTTTCGAAAGCAACATACTCAGCGTTTTTTGCTAATTTAACTCCTGCAACAATTGCCGTTGTCGTAGCCACACCCTTCGCATCCACGTATGGCAAAACTTCAATAGTTTCAATTTCTTTTGGAATCATCATGCTCGCCGCCTCAGTCACCAAACCCTCTTTGACAGACAAAACTTTATTCCAATCATGATATCCGTCCTTGCGTACTTCAATTTTATGCTCGACATCAGCATCCAAATCCTGAATCAAAGTATTTTTGATGAGCACCCCGTTATTTCTAAAGTACTCTCCGTCCACAAATATTTCTGTATTCGCCAAATCAGAATGAATGTAGATTCCGCCAGACTTCACAACTCCGCGCAAATCGTCCAAACGATATCCGAACGATCGGTACAAAATCAATGGAGCGGCGATTACGAAAATCAAAAACAATATCGCCCATGAAATTTTTCTTTTTTTTGTTGAAAGTGGTTGCATATTATTTTCTATGTTTAGGTGTGACCCAGAAAGCTCCGACATACTTGCCCAACATCAATCGAGTCTGTGCGTGCAATCCTGGGAATGATCCGAAGATAATGATGGTGAACGGCACGAATAGCCACTGGAAAGTCATGGTGAACCATCGGAATTTTCTGCGCTTCAATTCTTTTGGCATTGGTGGTAAAAGTGATGCGGAGACGATTGCAGCAAAAATAACTCCGGCCATAGCAATCATCAAAAGTGTTCGCGTCACAATCGGCAAATTGTATGAAAGTATCGTTGTGCGGAATTCATTTCCCCCGAGGAAAATTGGTAACCAGCCGAGAACCAAAATCATAATCGGGTTTGTCGCGAGTGACCAGAAACCAACAAGCTGAGTGAAACTCTTGCTCAACTTTTGCTTCCAATGAATATTCTTGTTTTTGATGAAGCTGAAAAGCATGTATGGAATATTTTCCACTCCCCACATCCATCGAAAATGCTGTTTGTAAATATTTTTCAAAGTTCCAAACAAAGTTGGCGCGAGGTTTGCATCCATTGAAACAGGATACGCGATTGGAACAACAGCATAATTTCCGTCTTTGGCTGCAAACAAATTCCAGAAAATTCGCGAGTCGTCGGAGATCATATTTTTCTGCCAGTAGCCGACTTCATAAAGCGACTTGAAAGGAATACTGTGCGATGAAAATGTCGCCAATTTCTCTGGGCGCTCCTGCTGAATCATTTGCCAGAATGTGCTGGTGATTGCAGCAACTCGAGACAATGCGGGCGCATGCCAAATGTTATTGTTATACAAAGGCACCGGTTGATACGATTTGTTGTATGGGTCCTCGGCAGTTAGAAAATGCCATGTCAAACATGCAAAATATTGTGGCCAAATGACAGTATCAATATCGAAAGCAGAAACCATCACGTCCTCGTATTTGATTCCATGCCTATCCAAAATTAATTTTCGAGCCTCCTCAGAAGCATAGGCAATGTTTGGTCCCTTGCCCTTGATCTCGTTCGGCAAATTTTCTGGATGAATAGTAATGATGAAGTCTCCAAAATACTTTTCGTATTTTGCTTTCATCGCGTTTGCAATTTCGATGGCCTCTGAACCGGCGCGCTGTTCTGCAGCGAGAACGATTAGCAACTTCTTCAATTTATATTGTGAACTGATGAGCGACTGAATTGTGCCGTCGACAACTTCAATACCCTCTTTGTAGTATGGCAAAATTACGAGATGCTGTAGATGCTCGAATTTCATGTTCTGCAACATCTCATACCAATTCATCTGACTGTTGTGTTTCAGTCGGCGCCAATTGTAATAGTGATGATATGAGAGATGAATTGTTTTTAGAAGCCAAAAAAGATCGAAAGCGATAATGAAAATCGCCGTCTGTACCGGAATGAAAATAGAACACAAAATAATCGCAACAAAAGTTCCCCAAGACAGAAATCCAGGCAAAATCTCTAGTAGTCGATAAATAACTCTATCGCGTCCGGTCAAATCGCGAGCGTGGGCCACGTGGAAATAGGGGCTATTTTTGTAATCCATATTCGTATAGATTAACCTTTTTAGGGGTTTTTTTCAACTTATTTTCGTTTCGCAGATAAATTTTTTCTCAATTTCTTTTAAAATATTTATAAATTTTCCACTCGTATTTTTTGAGGACTTTATCATAATTAAGAGAATGATTACTGATGAAAATAATTACGCATATATAGACAACAGAAATATTTATCTCGGAGTGAGGAATTTGGGCTGGAAATTAGACTTTGCAAAGTTTAGGAGATATTTGCTGGAAAAATATTCCGTAAAGAAGGCGTACATGTTCATTGGTTATGTGGAGGAACATAAAGATATTTACGAGGATTTCACCGAGCAAGGTTACGAGTGTATCTTCAAAAAGACAATCTTATCTAACAACGAGATCAAAGGTAATGTCGACGCCGAGCTCGTATTAAAGTGTGCTTTAGACATAAATATATTTAATAAAGCAGTAATTGCCTCGGGTGACGGCGATTTCCACTGTCTCATAGAACACCTCATATCACAAAATAAACTTACAAAAATAATTATCTCAAGTAGATTCAAATACTCGAAGGTACTCAAGTCGATTGATCCTAGTGATTCCCTTTATTTTGACTTTCTAAATGACAAGCAAAATATTTTAGAATACGTTTCTAAAAACAAAAGCCCCGACTCGGGACGGAACCCGGACGGAACTTTTCTGCCGTGAATAATAGATATATTATAACGCCATCGAGAAAAAAGTCAATTTGGAGCCACCTGTCAGATTTGAACTGACGACCTATAGTTTACAAAACTATTGCTCTACCAACTGAGCTAAGGTGGCTTATTTTATATCCTTCAAAGAATCTTTGTGGTCGGCGACAGTTTTCCAATAATTTGAAATTTGTCCTCTGACTCCGAAATAATGACTCTTGTGAAAGTGTTCAAAGTAGCTATCTACTTTCCCACGAATTTTACCCCAAACAACGCTGAGGGTCAATTTCGTCCGATGTGGCAATGTCCCAATGACACTAACTACACGGTTTTTTATTCTAGCAACATTTCCTGATATTGCAAACCATTTTGCAGAAAGAAAACGGTCCATTCTTTTTTTGAAACTGTCATGACTAGCCTCCCGATTATTATTGAGGTCGTAATTCTGTTTCAATATCATAAACAAAATAACGAAAAATGATATGGCGAATATAATAATAGTTGGGTTCATTGAAGTTTACTAGATCGCAAATCGAGCCATCTGACCAATTTCGACTTTCTCTCCAAATTTTTGAATTGCTTCCTGTAGCAACACCTCGATTGTTTTGTCAGGATTTTTGATGTATGCCTGTTTGATCAGACATTTATCAGCATCCTCAGGATTATCTGATTTAACCATTTCGGGTGCAGTTGCAGAAATCTGCATTGCGATCTCTCGAGCGAGAGTTTTGAATTCTGCGTTGTTTGAAACGAAATCAGTTTCACATAGCAATTCAACCATTGATCCAATCATTCCATTAGCGTGAGAATACATTCCAACTGTTCCAGCACCTAAAACTCGGTCCGCCTTTTTAGCGGCAGATGCAGCGCTGTTCTTGCTCAAGATGGCCTTGGCCGCCTCCATGTCGCCATTTGCCTCCTCTAGAGCCTCTTTGCATTTCTGGATTGAAATACCAGTTACTTCACGTAAAGCCTTTACTTGATCTAATGTGATTGCCATATTTTTTTATTAACCAATAATAAGACTACTTTTTTGTAGCCAAACCCTCTTGGTATGATTCTACCATTTCGTTCAAGAAAAATTTAATACTATCTACAGATGAGTCATTTCCTGGAATTACGTAGTCGATTTTTGAGTAATCGCAATCTGAACCAGCAAGGCTGATAACAGGAACGCCAGTTTGTAGAGCCTCGTCTCGAGCAATGTATTCTCGATCGGCATCGATAATGAATACCGCTCCAGGTTTTTTGTCCATTGGAACAATTCCACCGAATCTCTTTTCCATTTTTACAATTTCCTTCTCGATTAGAACTCGCTCTTTCTTCTTGTATTTAACTAGTTCACCTTTTTCCTTTTGAACAGAAAGTTTCAAAAAATGTTCAACTCGTCTTCGAATTTCTGAGAAGTTTGTAAGAGTTCCTCCAATCCATCGGCCAGAGACATGTGGCATATCGATTTTCATCGCCATTTCTGAAACAGCTGAAGCTGCCTCTCTCTTGCCTCCGACGAACAAAACCTGCTTACCTTCGCTTGCTAATTTTTTGATAAATTCTTTGGCTTCGGCTAATTTTGCCTCTACCTTTTCAAGATCGAAAATCTCGACATTGTTCTTGCGACCAAAAATATATGGTGCTGTTGTTGGGTGTCGTCTTGATTTGATGTAACCAAAATGAGCACCAACGGCAAACATGGCGTCAACTTTCTCTTTTGAAACTTTATTTTTTGTTAAAATCATGTAGGACGAAGTCTAGCAAATTAGTGTTTGAAAATCAAGACTTTCACAGCGATTACCCCTCCATGTCAGACTTTACCTCTAATTCGGCCTGTTTTTGAGCCAAAACGTCGAGCATTTCACCAATATCGCCCTTTAGAGCCTCTTCTATGTTATGCCAAGATTCCCCTATTCTGTGGTCTGTAATACGGTTCTGAGGGAAATTGTATGTGCGAATCTTTTCCGACCTATCGTTGGTTCCGATTTGATTTTTGCGGTTCGCGGAGAATTTTTTGGCTTCTTCCTCTTCTTTATGCATTTGCAATTTCGCCATCAAGAGGCTCATGGCCACCTCGCGGTTTTTCAGCTGGCTTCTCTGTGAAGTACATCGCACATCGATTCCTGTTGGAAGGTGCACGAGACGGACGGCAGTCTCAACCTTGTTGACGTTTTGTCCTCCTTTACCTCCGGCACGAGAAAACTCCATCTGAATCTCTTCTGGTTTGACTTCGATTTTGTATTTCTTGCGAATTGGCAAAATAGCGACCGATGCAGTTGAAGTGTGAATTCGACCAGCCTTCTCTGTGACTGGAATTCTCTGAACTCGGTGAACGCCGGTTTCGAATCGCAGAGCTTTATAGACGCCCTGACCGTGAATTTCAAATGTAGCTTCCTTGAATCCACCAGCCGATGAGAGCGATTCGTCGACCTTGTCTACCTGCCAGCCCTGATTATCAGCATATCGTGTGTACATTTCTGCTAATTGTGAAGCAAATAGTGATGCCTCATCACCTCCTGCGCCCGCACGAACCTCGAGCAAGATTTCGTTTGGAAATTGTTCCTCTTCTTTCTCCCCTTTCAAAATATCTTTGATCTGAGAAATCATCGCGTTCTTCTGTGTGATCACCTCGGTATTTTCCTCTGCAATCAGTTCTGCCATTTCAGGTGAAGTCTTCATCAATTCGTTATTCTCATTTTCTTTCTGAACTAGGCGTTCAAGCTCCTCGGCGAGAAAACGAGTTTTTTGATTTTCTTTATATATTTTTAAATCGTCCGGATTCATTGTAATAGTATACTAAATTAAAAACCCGCCGACACTAGTTGGCCCGGCAGGTTTCCAATTGTTATTTCTTTGTCTTTGCCATTCGAGCCTTGAATTTCTCGACACGTCCTGCGCTGTCCAACATGTTTTCCTTTCCAGTATAGAATGGGTGTGAAGCTGAAGAAATTTCCACGTGTGTGACTGGGTATTCCTTGCCGTCTGTCCATTTTTCTGTGACGTCTGTTTTAACTGTTGAATTTACGAGAAATTTCTCTCCGCTTGAATCGTCTACGAAGATTACTTTTCTATTATTATCTGGGTGTATGTCCTTTTTCATGTTTTTAATTTAGTAGAGAGAATATAACAAAAATGGGTGGAATTGGCAAGGGGTATTATAAAGTAAAACTCCGGCGTCCTTTGGCGCGCGGAGCTTGTAAGGGGTTCTGAAGTTTCTTATCCGGACTTCCTCTGGGTAGTATCATTCATCAAAACAATTTTGTGTTCGGGCAGAGAATCCCCGCACATTCCATTGTATTTCGGGTAGCAAGTCTCGCACAGAAACATTTGATATACCGAGCCCCAGATATTCACCACGGCGGTGAACTTTGCGCGGTTTTGACACTTCTCAATCATGCAGAAGTGCTCGTAACGCCTCGAAACAACCTCGGGCTTGAGAGTATTAAAGTGATGACAGTTGCCTTCACCGTAAAATCTATCGGCCAAAACTTTAAGACTCCACTCTTCGATCACCTCGAGAGCCGACGGTTGAAAATATACAACTCTCAAACAGGTCTTCAAATCCATATCTTTAAGTGCTTCGACGAAATGTTCGCCCGTGATGCAATTTTTAATTCGAGACATGTGGCGTTTGTCCCACGCTTCAAGCTCGAGACGATCGGTACAATAGCGGGGTGCTTCATGTGAAAAAAAGAACACAGCCACACAATATTCAGCACCTTCATTCGTGGAATTCGGGTCAATGACTACTCCCTCTGATTTGAGATACAAACAATCGAGATCAATAACTTTGACAATAGACCCTTTTTTAATCTCAACACCATTTGCGGCAATAGTTGTGACAACAGGTAAATCAGCCATGTGAATCTCCCTTTGTGGTTTTGAAGTTCTAAACTTAAACTACCACCATTAATAAAAAAGTAAAGATTAGTCCTCCACTTCATCCAAGAATTTAATCTGTTGTTCAAAATCCGAAGCGTGAGCCAAAACACTGTTTGCGTATCCAATTCCAAGTGTCGCCCACCCACCTCCGGCATAATATCGCGCGGCGGCTTCTCTCTCAGCAGAATATCCACCTTTTGCGGCTCCGAGGTCACGAACAAACATCGCTGTCGCCATGAATGCGTGCTGTGGAATCCAAGGGTTCGCTGCAGAAATTCCGAGTGCCGCCGCGACTTTATCTCCATATGAAATCCACGTCGAAGGAATAAATTGTGAAGGTCCCATCGCGCCCCCGTAACCAATTGACTGTGGACACGAAACAGGAGTTGAAGAATAATCCAATCCCAATTTTTTCATCATATCCAAAAAAATCGGAATGTCGCGCTCTGGCTTCATCACGTTTGCAAAAGGTGTTCCTGTATTTTTTCCAACTCCTGCTCCAGTAACTTTGTTTGTGAGATAGCATTGTCCAACGTTAACCCCGAGGTTTGATTCCTGTTTCAAAATTCCAAGAATGAAAGCGGGTCGAACGCCGGTTTGTTTTGAAGCTGCCTGTGCATACTTGAGAGCTTCACCGAATGAGATGCCGGCAGAGTCACGCAATTTGAAGAGTGCTGCTCTAATCGAGGCCGCTTTCGCCAATTTTTCCTGCAAAATTGAAGCGTATGTTGCCTCGGATTTCTTGCTTGCCGTTAGCAGATAATCTTTCTCCTGTTTTTTCACCGCCACAGTCTTCTTTTCCTGCACAATAGCATCCTGTGCATCGAGTGTTGCATTTTTCTTTCCTTCCAAGCTCTTCTTTTCTTCTTCTGTTTTGCGCTGAACTTCACGAATGTCGTCAAACTGTTTCTTCAACTGATTCTGAATCATGTTATACGCATCCATATCAGAAAAAAACGTCGAGAGATTTTCATTTCCCAAAATTATTTCCGGCAAACTCGTCACGTCCATTTGATTTGTCTTCTTGATCAGCTGTGCCAAAGTCAATTTTCCCTTTTCAATTTCAGCATCCAATTGGTTAATCGTTTTCTCCTTCAACTCAATCGTCGATTTCAAATTTTTTATTTCCAAATTCTTTTTCTGAATCGCCAATTCGGCCTGTTTAATTTGATTAGAAAGCACATTCACGTCACGAGAAATAGTTGCGGATTCGTTTTTCTGTTTTTGTAAAGTTTCCTCGAGCTGTTTTGCCTCTGCCTCAATTCTAGAAAGCTCTGCCTTAAGCGCTGCCTCCTCTTTCGCGCTTAACGCCGCGAATACCGAGTTCGGAGCTACGACAAAAAATGAAAACAAAAAAATCATTAGCAGGAATTTCTTTCTGATTCGCATACTAAATATTATACCAGATAAAATAAAAAACCTTACGAGGGGCTTTCGGAGGGCGAATCATAGAAAGATTTTATACCGCATTATCTTTCATTCGCCCGAGAACGAGACGAATTTTCCTGAGAAGGAAAATTACGTCGTGCCCGAGTAAGGTTTTTTATTTTATCTAGTTTATTATTTCTTCACTTCCTCTTTAGCAGGAGCTGCAGGCGCCGCACCCTCTTCTTCAGCCTTACCCTTCTTCTCTACTTCGATTGTTGATAGGTCTGGTGCTGGTTCTGGTTCCTTCTCCTCTCGTGGTTCCTGTACCAATACGACTGTCTCTTCTGCTGAAATGTCCAACTCTACACCTTCTGGTAATTTAATATCACCTGTGTGAATTTTTGATGAGAATTCAACCAATGAGTCGATGTTAACCTCGATCTCGTGTGGAAGGTTCTTAGGTAGAGCAGAAATTGGAAGTTCGTGCATAACCTTGATTAGAATACCACCGAGGTTTTTGACCGCTGGAGATTCTCCAACGAAAACCAAAGGTGTTGAAACTTCAATTTTCTTTCCTTTCTCGATGACGTAGAAGTCAGCGTGTAAAACTTTACCTGACAATGCATCATACTGAACATCTTTTAACAAAGTGTCATGCTCCTCTGCGCCGATTTTTAGGGTAATAATTGATGATTCACCGGCCTCGTGGTAAACAGACATGAATTCTCCCTCTTTCATTACTATAGGAGTATTCGCTTCTTTTGGACCATAGAAAACCGCAGGGATTTTGCCCTCTGCTCTGATTTTTGATGTATCCGCTTTTAATTCTCGCTTTTCAGCATTTAATATCAACATATAGGGTGCAATTATACACGACTAGTCTAAATATTCAAGTGCTATGTCGTATTTTCCTTCGTCTGCCAATTTATTCAACTTTAGGCGCTTCATAAATTCCTCTCTAGCTGAAGCTACGTTCTCGTCCTTTCCTGCCCAAATTCGGAGCGCTGATTCCTGCAATGCGCGTGCATATGAGAAAGCAATCTCCCAAGGCAACGGTTCCTGCTCGGCAATTGCGTCCAAATGTGCTGTTGCTTCGACTGCAGTTTGACCTCCGGACAAAAATACAACCCCACCGACTTCGCTCGGCACGGATTTTTTCAACATGCGCACAGTAGCCTCGGCAACTTCGGTTGGAGAAGATTCATCGACGTTCTGGTTTCCGTTTATGACCATGCTGGTTTTCAAAATTAGTCCCGGGAGATACGCTTTTGCCTCTGCAAGTTTTTCAAAAACAGTTGAGACGACAATTGTTGTGATTTTTTCTGAAGTTTTCAAATCGTGTTTTCCATCAAGCAATACCTCGGGCTCGATGATCGGTACAAGACCGATTTCCTGCACGATTCTAGCGTAGCGGGCAAGAGCTTCAGCGTTCGCTGTGATGCATTCTGTTGTTGGGAGATTTTTCTCAGCGTCGATTTTGATGACAGCTCGCCATTTCGTGAATTTTGCTCCTGCATCAAAATATCTTTTCGCACGCTCTGCGAGATCGTCCAAACCGACAGTCAATTTTTCATCGGGAAATCCTGGCATGTCTTTTGCTCCGAGATCGACTTTAATTCCTGGAACAATTCCATGGTCTGCGAGCGCAGTTCTGAATGGAACGCCCTCACAATTATCTGACCAGAAAGTTTCATCGTACAAAATGACGCCCGTGAGGTATTCTTCAATTCCTGGTGCGCAGAGAAATAGGTGGCGGAATTTCTTGCGCATTTCCTCTCCGGTTGCGATACCGAATGATTCGAGCCTCTTGTCGGCAGTGCCGTTAGATTCGTCGGCGGCGAGAATTCCCTTGCCCTTGGCTAATAACTTTTTAACTGTTTCTACTAATTTTTGTTCGTCGATTTGCATGGGCATATTATATCAAAATACTGGAAATTAATGCTAAAATAACCTCATGTTCGGATTTAAAAAACGTTTGGATTTTATTGGCATTGGCGACACGGTCACTGATACTTTTATCGAATTAATGGACGCTTGGATTGAAAATGACAACCCGCAAAAGACTCGCGAGTTGTGCATGCGATTCGGCGACAAGATTCCCTACTCGAATGAAACTACAATTCTCGGAACTGGTAACGCAAATAATGCGGCACATGCGGCAATGAAATTGGGTTTGAGCACGGGAGTCATAACAAATATTGGTGACGATGAAATTGGCGCCGAAACTTTGAAAGCTTTCAAAAAGAAAGGCATCGACACAAAATTTGCAACTGTTCACAAAAAGACGCGCACGAATCACAACTTCATTCTGCGATATCAAGCCGACCGTTCCATTCTCGTTCATCACAACGAATACAATTACAAGTTTCCAAAAATCGCGCGCGGTGCCGGTCCGAAGTGGATCTATCTCAGCAGTCTCGCCAGCAATTCCCTGCCGTATCATGTGGAGATTGTGGATTTTTTGAAAGCTCATCCTGAAACGAAATTGGCCTTTCAGCCCGGAACTTTCCAAATTAAATTGGGTGCCGGAAAAATTGCCGATATTTATAAAGCGACTGAAATATTTTTCTG
>CAYLNC010000005.1:20242-23117 GCA_964385145.1 uncultured Candidatus Saccharibacteria bacterium
TCAATATCATTTGAAGTGAATTGGAAGACAGAGGAGCGTCACAATACTGAAGCTAAATAAAACTTTCGAGAGTTTGACACAATCGTCATTATTATGTATCCTTTTTCGTAGGAAGGAGAACGGTTCTCCTTTATTTAGTACAACTCAAACAACAGGATAAAACCATGAAGAAAAATCGCGATCAGAGTACCCCGAAAGTGCCGAAAGGCGTTCGCGAGACCGTCGCCAAGTTCCTGAACGGAACGCCCAAGAGTGAGAAGATTGCTCTCGCCCGAGCGATTTCGAAAGGCGAACCTGGGTTCGCCCGCCTGGTCTTCAACCGCGTTTTGAAAGACAAGGCCTCGCGCAGTTGCTGCGAGAAGGTCCGCGAAATCATGGGGGACTGGCTTTTCAAGGACAACCCCCGCTGGCGCGCCGCCTGACCATCCTCGCGGCTCACACCCGCAACTCCCCGCTGTCATGGCGGGGTTGTTTTTATTTATAAAATAGTTCTAAAGTTTTTGTTTGACTTTTAAATATCATCCGCTATCATTGTTCTTGTAGAGGGATTGGCCCTCTTTGCTCACCAGAGCCGACTTCCCCGAAAGGGGTTGTTTTATTTTGTACGACAGTATCAAACATTTTCTGAACATCGCCAAATTCTTCTTGAGACAAAGTAGTTTTTAAACTTATCAACCTTCGTTTATCAAAAACTCTTATTTGATAAATTAATGCGGAGTGTAAAACACCATCTTCAGTTCTTATTATTCTTGAATATTTTCTATTTTTCAGTTTAGACGAAAGCGGTATTCCTATAAAATTTTCCGAGTCCTCTGAATTGACAACTAACACTGGTCGTCTATAATCTGTTCCTTTGCCATAAATTTCCTTCCCAACATTTACTCCAACACTACACCACCAGACTTCCCTGACTTTTGGGTGTAGAAATGTACCCTTGCTATCAATCTCTTTCTTTTTTGTATTCCACTCGTCGAAATTTTTCATGCAAAAAATCTAGCATAAAGCACATGAAGAAAAATTAAAGAACTTCTAAAGAAAAGATAAAAAAAACCGTCACAATTTTAACCTCGGGAACTACTCTCCCAAGTATTCAAATCTCGGTTTCTTCTCGCCGTTTATTTCAACAATATCACTCCACATTCCAATAGGTCGAACCCAAATTGGTTTCGGTCCAAAATCGGGCGTGTCATATTGCGCCTGATAGACCACTAACTCTGACAAATCTTCTGTATGATGTGCGATGCCGAGCACGCGATATGTTCCTCCCTTTTTTGAATGCTTGTATAAACCTCCAATTTTAATTTCTGACATATATTTAAATTATTTTCTATGAATCACACGCTCTACCGCCTCTGTAATTCCATTTTCATCTAGGTCAAAGAAGTTGACAAGTTCCATTCCCTTGCCGGATTCACCAAATCGATCCTGCATGCCGACAAATTCCATTGGCACCGGATTGGTTTTTGCGAGACACTCTGCTACCGCGCTTCCCATTCCTCCTGCGACCTGATGTTCCTCAACTGTCACAATCGCGCCAGCCTTTTTCGCAAATTCTGCGACCGCGTGCTCATCGAGAGGTTTAATTGTGGCAAGATTCATGACACCAACATTTATTCCACGCAATTCCATTTCTCGCGCGACTCGAATAGCTGTGTGTACCAAAAATCCGCAAGCAATAATTCCCGCGTCCATTTTTTCCTTCGGCATATATAAAATTTGCGCCTTACCAATTTCAAATGAAGTTTCCTCCACTGTGATTACTGGTGTTTTCTCGCGTCCGAGACGTAAATACGCGGGTTTACCGTATTTTGCTAATGCGAGAGTGGCTTTGCGAGCTTCAATATGATCACACGGAACAACGACAGTCATGTTCGGAATGACGCGTGTGATTGCGATATCCTCCAGCGCCTGGTGCGTGCCTCCATCTGGCCCCGTAGTGACACCAGCGTGAGAACCAACCACTATGACCGGCTGATTATTGTATGCGATTGTGGTGCGAATTTGCTCCCAATTTCGCCCAGGAGAAAACATAGCGTAACTCGCCGCGAATGGAATTTTGCCCATCGCCGCCAAACCCGAAGCAACTGAAACCAAATTCTGCTCTGCAATTCCAATTTCAAAAAATCGATTCGGAAATTCTTTCGCAAAAGAATCCGTCTTCACCGACTCGGACAAATCGGCAGTCAGCGCCACAACATTTTTGTTATCGCGACCCACCTGAACCAGCCCCTCACCGAAACCCATTCGAATCGGCACGAGCTCGACATTCTCTTCAAAAATATTTGGATTCAATTTTGGTTTTTTGTTGAACATATTAGTATTGATGAAAATCTATTTTGCCACCGAGCGTGCGCAATTCTTTTAAAGCCGCCTCCGCCTCCTCGGCATTCGGAGCCTTGCCGTGCCACTCTGGTTTGCGCTCGAATTCGTGCACACCTTTTCCTGGAATGGTGTTCGCGATAATAACGGATGGTTGATCGAAAACTGACTTGGCGACACCAATCGCATTGTCGATGGCTTCAAAATTATGTCCGTCAATTTCCTGCACATGCCAGTTGAAGCTCGCAAATTTCGCCGCCAAATTATTCAAAGGCATCACATCCTCGGTGTATCCATCGATTTGAATGTTGTTTCGGTCGACGATAACAATGAGGTTGTGCAATTTTTCTTTGGCGCCGAGCATGATTGCTTCCCAATTTTGTCCCTCGTCCAATTCCCCGTCGCCGGTTATACAATACACAAATCGGTCAGCTGATTTTCCCGAGTCGAGACGAATCGCGAGTGCCATACCAATCGCTTGAGAAATTCCAGAGCCAAGCGGTCCTGAACTAGTTTCAATTCCCGGTAAAGTTTCTCGATGCGGATGTCCCTGCAA
>CAYLNC010000006.1:0-2052 GCA_964385145.1 uncultured Candidatus Saccharibacteria bacterium
AAGCATTTGTAACCGATTAATCCGGGACGTTTTAGACTATCCACATGAAATAGTCGTAGATAAAATAGGGTTGGCATAATTTTATTCGTGATATAATTAGAGAACGGTGTATAACCGTAATAAAGTACTTTATTATTAGTTTAACTTTAAAATTAATGACTTTAAATGACTGGACAAGCGTTTTGGTCGCAACATACCGAGAAGTTTTCAGCGGTGTAGCTGCATTTGTACCAAAATTGATTGTTGCAATTATTGTTTTGTTGCTAGGTTGGTTGATTGCAGCCGCTTTAGCAAAGGTTGTCGCGCAGATTATCAAATCTATCAAACTAGATAGCGCATTGGCTGCTGCTGGTTTGGACAAATTGATGTCAAAAGCTGGATACAATTTGAACTCTGGAAAATTCATTGGTGAATTAGTACGATGGTTCATCATTGTTGTCTTCTTGATGGCTACATTTGATATTCTTGGATTGACACAGGTTAACACTTTCCTACAGGGAGTTGTAATTAATTACATTCCTCAGGTTGTTGCAGCCGTTTTGATTCTATTGGTCGCAGTTGTTGTTTCAGACTTCCTAAAGAAGACTGTAGTAGCCAGCACAAAGGCCGCAGGAATGAGCCACGCAAACATGCTAGGTTCAATTACAAAATGGGCTATTTTGATTTTCGCAGTTTTGATTGCGTTGTCACAATTGGGAATCGGAGCAATCTTCATGCAAACTCTGTTTACAGGTTTGATCGTTGCTTTGGCTCTTGGATTCGGACTCGCCTTCGGATTGGGAGGAAAAGACGCTGCTGCTCGATTTATTGAAAAATTGCGAGCTGAAGCTTCAGAGCGAGACTAATTAATAGTTTCATTCGAGAAAGGGCGGGGCAGAAATGCCCCGTTTTTTCTTTAATTAAATACCTGATTTTATAACAATATTATCCTAAAATTCCGCTAAAGAACTTCTAAAAAATTTATTAAGTTTAAAAAAGTGTGGGATATTAGGCTCAAGCAGTTGACAATAAAACATATTTTGATAATATATCTCCCAAGCTCATTGTGGGCTTTTTTCTTTCTCAACATGACAAGATCAATCAAAAAAGGACCTCTAATAGATCCAAAATTACTATCAAAAATCGAAGGTAAAAAACCGCTATCAACCGGTGTTATTAACACATGGTCACGACGCTCACAAATCTCACCAGAAATGGTTGGATTCAAATTTGGCGTGCACAACGGCAAAAAACACATCGAGGTTTTGGTTACAGAGGAAATGGTTGGTCACAGATTGGGAGAATTTTCACCTACAACTAAATTTACCAACCACGGAGGTAAAATGCAGAAGGAACAGGATCAGGCTAAACGAGAAGCTGAAATCGCTGCTTCAAAATCTGCAAAAGCCGCTGTGGAAACTAAAAAATAATATATGATAACAGCAGAACTAAAAAATCATAGACAGGCACCAAGAAAGATGAGACTAGTCACGAACGCAGTACGTGGAAAGATGGTTGGTTCTGCATTGAACACGCTCGCATTCATTCCAAAGAAGGCATCTTTGCCAATTACAAAATTGATCAAATCAGCTATTGCGAACGCTTCACACAATTTCAAACTAGGTCCAGAAAATTTGTATATAAAAGAAATCACAGTTAACGGCGGAGCCATTCTAAAGCGAAGCATGCCACGAGCACGCGGACGAGCTTTCCCAATTCACAAACACACTAGCCACATTAAAGTTGTATTGGCAGAGAAGGGAGCCAAGGCTTTACCTGCAAAATCTGAAACAACAGAAAAGGCTGTTGCAAAGAAGGCGCCAGTTAAAAAAGCAAAGAAAATTAATAAAAAATAATTATGTCACATACAGTTCATCCATTTTCACATAGACTAGGAATAATCAGAGATTGGAAATCTCGATGGTTTGGTGATAACAAAAAATTCCGAGACTATCTCAAGGCGGACACTCTTGTTCGGGAATATTTGACTAAGAAATTGATGGAAATGTATGTTGGTTCTATTGAAATGGAGCGCAGCGACAAGATGTATCGAATTATCATCAAAACATCACG
>CAYLNC010000006.1:2152-3934 GCA_964385145.1 uncultured Candidatus Saccharibacteria bacterium
ATATGTCTCTATTTCCTAAAAAAGTAAAACATCGAAAGTGGCAAACAAAGCGAATGCACGCAACCAAGGCTCTTCGCGCTGAAACAAGAGGTACATTTGTTGACTTCGGTTCTTTCGGATTGAAGGCAATGGTTTATGCTCGAGTAACTTCAAATCAAATCGAGGCTGCTCGAAAGGCTATGTCACGACACCTTGGTAAAGTTGGACGATCATGGATTCGAATTTTCCCAGATCGACCATATACACAGAAACCAGCCGAAGTTAAACTCGGAAAGGGAAAGGGAGATTTGGTTGGATATGTTGCCGAGGTTTACCCTGGACGAATCGTATTCGAGGTTGATGGGGTCGAGCCAGTCATTGCAAAAGAGGCCCTTCGAAAAGCGGGTACAAAATTGCCAATGAAGACCAAAGTCGTTGCGCGATTGTAATATTTAAGATAGAGTAACTTCTCAAAACATGACAAAAGAATTAAAAAACAAAACAGAAAAAGACCTACGCACAGAACTCGCTGAAACACGAGAGGCTTTGAGAAAGTTGCGATTTAGCATTTCTGGCGCAAATAGCAAAGAGGCACGCAAAGGAAAAACTTTGAAAAAATTAGTAGCACAGATTCTAACTGTTTTAAATAATAAATAATGAAACGAGCAACAAAACAAAAGAATACAGAAGTTGAATTGAGGGGTAAATCTCTAAAAGGAATTGTCACTTCAGATAAAATGACAGACACTATTGTTGTCACTGTTTCAAGTTTCTCAAAGCATCCTAAATATGGAAAGTACATTCAGTCACGAAAGAAGTACAAGGCACACGACGCTGGCAACACTGCCAAAATCGGTGAGACAGTTATTATTAACGAAACTAGACCAATCTCGAAAGACAAGAGATTCAAGTTAGTTTCAATTGAAAAATAGGCTTATGATACAAGACAGATCACTAGTTACAGTAACAGACAACTCAGGAGCGCAAATCGGACGCGTCTTCAAGGTTTTGGGTTCAACAAAAAAGAGATACGCCGAAATTGGTGACTTGATTATTTTCTCTGTACAAAAGGCACAGCCACGAAAGCAGGTCAAGAAGAAAGATGTTTTGTGTGGACTCGTAGTTCGACAGAAGAAAGCTTTCCGAAGAAAGGATGGATCATACATTCGATTCGATGAAAATTCAGTCGTAGTCGTCGACAAGGAGAAGGGAGAGCCAATTGCAAACCGAGTTTTCGGTCCAATCCCAAGAGAAATTGCTGAATTAGGATATCAGACAGTTGTTTCATTGGCACCAGAAATTATTTAAACATATGAAAATCAAGAAAAACGACAACGTAATAGTTTTGACAGGTAAAGACAAAGGCAAGAAAGCCAAAGTTTTGAAAGCTTTGCCAAAGTTGAACAAAGTAGTAGTCGAGGGTGTAAATATTGCAAAGAAACACATTCGACCACGAGTTGCTGGAAAGAAGGGCGAAGTTGTCGAGCGCCCAATGCCAATTGATGTTTCTAACGTAGCTTTAACTAAATAATATATGTTTAAAAGTGTAACCCAAAAAGAAAAAGAAGTATTCGCAGCTTTGAAAGACAAGTTTGGCTATACTAGCCCAATGCAAGCACCACGAATTTTGAAAGTGGTGATTGGGTCTGGAGTAGGTTCAGTTGACGATAAAAACAAATTAAAATTTATCGAGAAGAGCATCTCTCTAATTACAGGACAGAAACCATCTTCACAGTTGGCTAAAAAATCTATCGCTACTTTCAAGGTGCGAGAAGGACAGCTATCAGGATACCGAGTAACATT
>CAYLNC010000006.1:4034-19141 GCA_964385145.1 uncultured Candidatus Saccharibacteria bacterium
CTATCGCTACTTTCAAGGTGCGAGAAGGACAGCTATCAGGATACCGAGTAACATTACGAGGAGAGAAGGCGCGAGATTTCGTCGACAAGCTAATTAACATTGCTTTGCCACGAACACGAGACTTCCTAGGACTTTCAAAGAAGAGCGTTGATGAAATGGGTAACTTTACATTGGGAATCAAAGAAAACTCAATCTTCCCAGAGACATCCGATCAGGATATTAGAGATGCTTTTGGATTGGGAATTACAATTGTTACAAATTGTAAAACAGCAGATGAAACATTGTCGTATTTGGAATTCATCGGTATGCCTTTCAAGAAGGGCTAAAGATTGACATATAATATCCAAATTGATAGTATAACCCTTACTTTTATGGCAAAAACATCAGTAATCGCAAGATCACAAAAGAAACCAAAATTTAAATCTCGAGTAGTTCGACGATGCTTTAAATGTGGTCGAAAGCGAGGTTATATGCGAGATTTCGATATGTGTCGAATTTGCTTTAGAGAATTAGCCAACGAGGGACAAATCCCCGGAATTAAAAAATCATCATGGTAGTAGACAAAATTTCAAACCTAATAATTAAATTGAAGAATGCTTCAACAGCAGGCAAGAGCAATGTTGTTGTACCTAACTCGAAACTTATTCAAAACATTTTGAAAGTTTTAGAGGATGCAAAATTCATCAAGTCATTTGATGTAAAGGAAAAGACACGATCAATCAATGTTGAATTGGCTTATGACGACGCAGACAATCCAGCAATTACAGACGTGAAGAGAATTTCAAAACTTTCAAAACGAGTATATATGACATCATCTCTAATTAATAACGTTCAGAACGGTTTGGGTCTAACAGTCGTATCGACTTCTGCCGGAGTAATGTCAGCCAAAGCTGCTCGTGCAGCCAAGGTCGGCGGAGAAGTAATGTTCGAAATTTGGTAAATCATTTTTATGTCAAGAATAGGAAAAAAACCAGTTAAAATAATTGCAAAGACTGAAGTAACAATTTCAGAAAATCAGGTATTGGTAAAAGGACCACTAGGTCAGTTAACAATGGATTATTTGCCTGTTGTTGAAATAACGAAAGAGGAAGACAACATTGTTGTAAAGCCAAAGAATCAGGACGCTCACACATTAGTTTTGTGGGGAACATACACTTCAATTATCGATAACATGATCACTGGAGTTAACAAGGCTTACGAAAAGAACCTAATTATAGAGGGGGTCGGTTACAAAATCGACGTTCAGGGTAAAAACGCAGTTTTGAAAATCGGATTTTCACACCCAGTAACTGTACCAATTCCAGAGGGAATCAAAATGACAGTTGAGAAGGAAAAAATTAGCATTTCAGGAATCGACAAACAGGTTGTAGGACACTTTGCTGCGTACATTCGATCTTTAAAGAAGCCAGAGCCATACAAAGGAAAGGGTATTCGATATAGCACTGAGGTTATTCGAAGAAAAGAAGGTAAGAAGAACGTATAATTAAAATAATATGTCCAAAGTACAAGACCAAAAAAGAATAAGACGACAAAAGCGAATTCGCGCAAAGATTTCTGGTACAGCAGAGCGACCTAGACTTTCAATTTTCCGATCAAACAAGGATATTACAGCACAGTTGATTGATGATACTTCAGGAAACACATTGGTATATGTCTGGACAAAAACAGAGTCTGGAAAAACTCTCAAAGAGCGAGCTGTTTCAGCAGGAACAAAAATCGCAGAATTGGCCAAAGCCAAGAAAATCTCAAAGGTTGTATTCGATCGAGGAGGTTATTTATTCGCGGGTAACATCAAAACTTTTGCTGAATCAGCAAAAGCTGGTGGATTAGAATTTTAATACATATGGAAGTCACAGAAAACAAAACAGAAAACACAGTAGTAAACAATGCGGCACCAGCAGCAGCTACTTCAGCTACAGCAGGAGCTACTGAAAAGAAAACTTTCCCTCCACGAAGCCGAGGAGATTTCAAAAAGAACAAGAAGCGAAACCCACGAGCCGGAAAGGAGCGAGTAAAATCAGAATTCGATCAGAAAATGATTAGTGTTCGACGTGTGACTCGAGTTTCATCAGGTGGACGACGATTTACATTTAGCGCCGCAGTTATCATTGGTAACAAGAAGGGCAAGGTAGGAGTAGGAATCGGCAAGGCCGGAGATACTTCAGTTGCTATCGACAAGGCAGTTAAGAACGGAAAGAAAAATATTCTTGACGTTAAACGAACACCTAGCAATTCAATTCGACACGATGTTAAAACAAAATACAGCAGCGCCATTGTTTCAATTATGCCAGCCAAGGGACGCGGACTAATCGCGGGTAGCGCAGTTCGAGACGTTTTGGTTCTCGCAGGACTCACAGATGTTAACGCAAAGATTTTGTCAGGAAGCAAGAACAAACTAAACATTGCTCGAGCAACAGTTCAGGCATTGTCATTGTTAAAGAAATAAAACCATGCAAACATATCAATTAAAAAGAAAAACAGCTAATCGAACTTCAAAACTAGTTGGACGAGGTGGAAAGAGAGGAAAGACCGCTGGACGAGGAAACAAGGGACAAAACGCCCGAGCAGGTCACAAGAAGCGACCAGAGATTCGAGATATGATCAAGAAAATTCCTAAATTGCGAGGACGAGGAGTTAATATTTTCCAGTCATTTAAAACTCCATTTCGAGTTATTACAATTTCTGATTTGAATACAAATTTCAAGAGTGGTGAGAGAGTAACTCCAGCAGTTCTATTTGAAAAAGGATTAATTCGAAAGGCCAGCGGACAAGTTGAGGCAGTCAAAATTCTTTCAGGTGGTGAATTAGATAAAAAATTAATTATTCGAAACTGCACAGTTTCATCAACAGCAAAGGCGACAATCGAGAAGGCGGGTGGTAAAATAGAATAATTATGATCAAGGCTTTTTTCCATAAAGTAAAGTTGATTTTCAGCGACAAGAACTTGGCAAAGAAAATCTACTTCGTTCTAGGTGCGTTTATCGTTTTTCGATTACTCGCTTCAATTCCAATTCCTGGAGTTGATACTTTTGCTTTAAAAAACTTTTTGGATAGCAATCAATTCTTTGGACTTCTAAACATGTTTTCTGGAGGAGGATTGTCTGGACTTTCAATTGTAATGCTCGGCGTTGGCCCATACATCACTGCATCTATTATAATGCAGGTTGTTACTATGATCTCTCCAAAGATGAAATCAATGTATTCAGAAGAAGGAGAATACGGAAAGAAGAAATTCTACCAATACTCACGAATACTAACTATCCCGCTTGCTCTTATCCAAGGACTTTCATTTATTTTGATTCTACAGCAAAAAAATATTCTTGGAGATTTGTCGACATTTCAGATGGTGACGAACCTTGTTGTAATTACAGCAGGTTCGATGTTCCTAATGTGGTTGGGTGAATTGGTTACAGAATTCGGAATTGGAAACGGAATGTCTTTGATTATCTTTGCCGGAATCGTTGCTCGATTACCTAACGATTTGCAGCAAATTATTTTCTCTTACGACCCAACAATGTTGCCAACATATATTGCCTTTGCGATTGTTGGAATTGTAATTATCACAGGAGTTGTATTCATCACAGAAGCCGAGCGACCAGTTCCTGTTGCACACGCAAAACAAGCGATGGGCGTTTCATCACAAATGAGCAAAACAACATACATCCCATTACGATTGAACATGGCCGGAGTTATCCCAATCATCTTTGCTCTTTCAATTTTGATGTTGCCGCAAATGGTTGCAAACCTATTTGTGAACTCTGCGAATGCTGCAGTACAATCAGCTGCCAGCAATATTAATGCCTTTTTGAATAATCAGTTGTATCACGGAATTTTGTACTTTCTATTGGTATTCTTGCTAACATATTTCTACACTTCAGTTACATTTGATCCAGACGGAATGTCAAAGAATCTCCAGAAATCAGGAGCCTTCATTCCAGGAGTTCGCCCAGGAGAATCTACAGCAAAACACATCGGACACATTTTAGCTAGAATTACATTGGTCGGTGGATTATTCCTCGGATTAATCGCCGTGCTCCCATTGGTTGTGCAGGGCCTAACTGGAATTACAACGCTTACTATTGGTGGAACTTCATTATTGATTGCCGTTTCAGTTGCAATTGATTTGGTCAAGAAAATCGACTCACAGGTCTCAATGCGCGAATACTAGGATTGTATTTGAAAGCGAAAAATCGTAGAATACTATTAATGAATCTTAAAACAATTATTTTTATTGGCCGTTCTGGTAGTGGAAAGGGAACACAAATCGAGTTGATGCGCGAGTATTTTAAAAAGAATGATAGTCGCGAGTTTTTTCATTTGGAGGCTGGTGCGCGTTTCAGGAAGTTTATCGCTGATAAATATTATGCGAGTGAATTGGCACGCGAAATTTCTCTGAGTGGCGCCCTTCAGCCGGAATTTCTTTCAGTTTGGGGCTGGGTGAGTGAGTTGATTGAAAATTTGAAAGCCGACACGCACCTGTTGATTGATGGAACACCTCGTCGAATCGGAGAGGCGCACGTCTTGGAATCAGTTTTCGATTTTTTCAAACGAGAAAATGTGGAGATTGTTCACATTAAAACTTCACAAGATTGGGCAATTGATAAAATGAAAAAACGCGGTCGCGGTGACGATATTAACATTGCGAGCTTGATGAATAGAATGGAGTGGTTTGAGAAAGAGGTGGTGCCAGTGATTGAATATTTTCGAAATCACGACGCGCACAATTTTTACGAAATTGATGGGGAGCGCTCAATTGAAGAAGTTCATCGCGATATTTTGTCGGCTTTAAAATTATGATTCGTCTAAAAACAAAAGAACAAATTGCAAGTTTGCGAAAGTGCGGAAAAAAACTGGCGACGATTTTGAATACTTTAGCGAAGGAAGTGAAGCCTGGCGTCTCGACTGCCGATCTCGATAAAATGGCAGGGAAATTGATGGCGAAGGCGGGAGGGAAATCTGCATTTCTCGACTATACTCCGCTTGGTGCGAAACGTCCTTATCCTGCGAATATTTGTATTTCAGTGAATCAAGAAATTGTGCACGGAATTCCTAACGAGAATCCGAAAATTATTAAGGAAGGTGATTTGGTGACGCTTGACGGCGGCCTTGTCTACGAAGGAATGATAACTGACCATGCTGTGACGATTATGGTCGATGTGAAGGACAAGAGGGTGAAAGAATTAGTGGCGCGCACAAAAGAGGCACTAATGGCAGGAATCAAACAGGCGCGAGTCGGCAATCATGTCGGAGACATCGGCGCTGCGATTTCAAAAGTTGCTGAGAAATCGAATCTTTCAATCATGCAAAGCCTCAGCGGACACGGCGTCGGTTTCGAGGTGCACGAGGACCCATATGTGCCAAATTACGGCTTCAAGGGCCAGGGTGAGGAGCTTGTTCCGGGAATGGTCATTGCCATAGAACCGATGTTTGGGCTCGGTGGGGGCGAAATTCGGCTTATGCGAGATGGTTATACATACGAGACACGCGACGGCTCTCTTTCTGCACAATTTGAACATACTGTGGCGATAACTGAAAAAGGACCAGTCATTTTGACGGACTTGTGATAGAATTTTGATATGAGTTTTGAAGACCACGAGGATCTCCCATACATTATAGCTGATATCAACAAGGAGGAGCCTGATCCTGAAACTTTACATTTGGGTCCTGAAGAAGTTGTACTCGATCCAGAAGTTTTTGATGTAGCCCAAGTAATAGCGGACTATTTTCAAGAACTAGTTAAAATTGTGACCGGTCCTGTGGACTACAAAGATGTTATACATGTTTACGAAAAGATTGATACGTTGATCCCATTTGTTCAGGGTGTTGGTAAGATGTCGCGAGAACAAGTAGATGAATTTTATAATAATACCTTCAAAAAACTGGGGAAACCCGAAGATAAAATTGTGGTAGAATAATTTCATGGAAATAATAAAAGAGCGCACATTGGTCTTGGTAAAACCAGACGGAGTTCAGAGGTCTTTAATCGGTGAAATTATCAGACGCATCGAGAGAATCGGCTTGAAGTTAGTAGCTTTAAAATTCATGGTGCCAACCAAAGAGTTGGTTGAGAAACATTACCTTCTTGATCCTGATTGGCTGCAAAAGGTTGGAGCGAAGACTTTTGCTGCTTATGAAAAAAAGGGTAAAAAGTGCCCGTACACTAGTACGCTGGAAGCAGGAAAAAGCATCTTGAATCATCAGCAGAATTATTTGGGTGCCGGACCAGTTGTAGTGATGGTTTGGCAGGGTGCACATGCAGTTGAAATAGTTAGAAAGTTGGTAGGAAGCACTGAGCCTCTCTCTTCAGACGTCGGAACGATTCGAGGAGATTTTGTTATGGACTCTTATGAGCTCGCTGATGTTACAGGAAGATCAACAAGAAATTTGGTGCATGCTTCTAGTTCACCAGAAGACGCGAAAGGGGAAATTGATCTCTGGGTAGATAAAAAAGACATTGTCGAATATCGTCTCGTCCAGGAACAAATTCTCTACGACGTTAATCTAGACGGTATCTTGGAATAGATAAAATTTCGATAAAGTTTCCACTTGCCTAGCTCTGTCAGGGGTATATAATGACTGAGGGTGGCTGAATATTTCTAGATACAACTTTTTAGGGTCGCCTCATATCAGTTTGTGCCTTGGTACAAATTTGCGGGTACCCACCTAGGGATCACCTAGGGATATTCATCCCTCCCATTAAAAAACTCACATTCCCGTGTGGGTTTTTTATATTTTGGTATAATGATTTCATGTTAAAAGATGTCTTAAATAAAAAATTAATCTTCGAAGTGTTTGCCGTCGCACTGTTAGTTGCTGGTTTGCATAAATTGGCTCTATCGTATTCATTGTACTGGGCTATTGAATGGTTCGACATTCCAATGCACTTTCTCGGCGGATTTTTGATTGGAATTTTGGCACTCTTCGTTTTCTTTTCTTCTGGCTGGATTTCATTCACAAAAAATATTCGCGATTGGCAGATGATTTTGTTCATCACAGTCTCTTCAGTTTTAATTGTGGGACTCGCATGGGAGCTGTGGGAATTGTTTGTTGGTTTCACTGATTTGATTGCTGATCGCGCCGATACAATTCTGGATTTGATAATGGATACAACTGGCGCAGTCGCTGCGTTCTATTACGGTAAAGGAAAAATTCATGAGTAATTTGAAATTAAAATTTTGTGGAGGAGTTGGATCTGTGACGGGAGCGAACTTTTTACTAACCGACGGCAAGGTTCAGATTCTCGTTGATTGCGGTTTGGAGCAGGGTTCAGTTGAAAAGGGGGTGATGGACCCCAATCGTGCGCCTTTTCCATACAATCCAAAAGAGATTGATTTCCTTTTTGTAACACATGCGCACGCAGATCATATTGGGCGCATTCCGAAATTGGTCAAGGACGGGTTTCGTGGCAAGATTTTTTCGACACCAAATACTTTTGAAATTTCTAAAGTGATGTTTGAGGATGCTGTGAAAATTAATGAGCGTGATGCAAAAGAGCATGACATGGAGCCAAATTATATTCAGGCAGACGCGAACCAAGCGATTTCATTATGGAATACAATTGAATATCACACAGATTTTCAGTTGAATGAGGACTTCAAAATTCATTTGAAAGACGCTGGCCATATTCTCGGTTCTGCGATTGTTGAGATTACATATTTACCGGAAAATAAAAAGGTGGCATTCACGGGCGACCTCGGTAATTCTCCGACTCCGCTTATTCGCGACGCCGAATTCGTGACTGATGCTGATTATTTAGTAATGGAAAGCGTCTACGGTAATCGAAATCACGAAGATAAAGAAAATAGAAAAATAAAGTTGAGGAATTTTATTCAGAGAATTATTGAGCGGAAGGGAACGTTGCTGATTCCGGTTTTTTCTCTTGAGAAAACCCAGGTAATTTTGCATGAGATGAATGAGATGATAGAAAGTGGGCAGATTAAATCAGTCCCCGTGTTTCTAGATTCGCCGCTCGGAATTAAATTGACTGAGATTTATGCTCAACAATTTACTGCTTTCAATGAGAAAGTCCAGGCGCGAATTTTGTCTGGTGATCAGATTTTTGACTTTCCAAAATTGTATATGACGGACAGTGTGAAGGAGTCCGAGAGAATACATCAAATCGATGGGCCGAAGATAATTTTGGCGGGAGCAGGAATGTCTACTGGCGGACGAATCATGGAGCATGAGAAGAGATATTTGGCAGACCCTAAAAATGGAATTTTGTTCATTGGATTTCAGGTGGCGGGCTCGCTCGGTCGTCAGATTCTCGAGAAGAATCGCTCAGTACGAATAAATGGAGAGACTGTGTATGTGAAGGCGGAGGTTGAAGTCATCAACGGATATTCTTCCCATATGGATTCAGATCATCTCGTTGAATTTGTCGGTCACACCGCAGAGAGAGTTAAAAAAGTTTTCTGTGTCATGGGCGAACCGCAAACCGCAATGTTTTTGGCTCAGCGATTGCGTGACGAGTGGGGAGTGAATGCGATCCATCCAACAGAAGGGGAAACGGTGGAGTTGAAGTAAGTCGCGGAAATCCAAACCGCAGGCAAAAGAAAAAACCGCCGAGATGGCGGTTTTTTCTAATAAGATGTTATTTAACTTCCGCTACAACTTTTGCAAATGTTTCTGGCTCAAATTCAGCTAACTGAGCAAGAATCTTTCGATCAACTACGATGCCTTTTTTCTTTAGAGCACCCATCAATTTGCTGTAGCTAATGTTCAATGGTCGCGCTGCGGCGTTGATTTTCAAATTCCACAAATTTCGGAATGTGCTTTTCTTGTCGCGTCGATCTCGAAAAGCGTAACTACCTGCGTGACGTATTGCCTCTTTTGCAAGCGCCTCTTTTTTGCTTCGTCCGAAACGATAACCCTTGGTCATCGCTAGAACTCCTTTTCTTTTTTTGTTGGCTGTAACGCCTCTTTTGACTCGTGACATGTTATTAAATTAAATATTTGTTAAGAATCTGTTTTTATCAACGTTTGAAATCTGCAATGTTTGCATTTTCTTCTTTCCGATTTGGCTTCGTCCACTTTCTTTTGCATTGAAATGGCACTGTCCTGGTTTTCGGGAAAGTATTTTGCCACCTTTGGTGACTTTCAATCTTTTGCTGAATGATTTGTTTGTTTTGTTGCTCATCTTATTTTTTCTCAATTATCGTTGTTAGGCCTTTCAAACTTTTTTTAGCTGGATCTGCGATTTTGTATTCGACAGTTAGAAGCTTTAAAAATCGGTCGATTCGAGTCTCTAGAAAAGTCTTGTCCATGAATTTCGTTCGTCCTGGTAGGAAAAGGTCGATTTTTAATCGATGGCCCTCTGCTAACCACTCCGACGATTTCTTGGCTTTGATTCCTAGATCGTTCTCATCTGTGCCGACTTTGATTTGAATGTTCTTGACTTCGACGTTATGAACCTTTGATTTAGCCACCTTTTGCTTCTTCTTTTGTTCGTAAAGAAATTTACCATAATCGGTGATTTTTGCAATAGGTGGAACCGAAGTTGCTGATATCTCGACGAGGTCCGTTCCGGCGGCCTTTGCGGCTGCGAGAGCGTCTGCGAGGCTCATTATTCCGAGGTTTTCACCCTGTGCGCCGATTACGCGCAATTCTTTGGCTCGAATCATGTCATTGACTCTGGCCCGACTGTTATTTCTGCTTGTGAATTTGTTATTTATCAAAGTTTCTATAATAATTTAAAAATGTTGCCATTAAAGCAACCTTGCGGTGTATAGTACCACGTTTCCTTTGAAATTGCAACGGTTTTTGAGGAAGTTTTTGGTGATATTTCATGGCTCGCGAGCGATTGGTGGGGCAGGTGGTGCCAAGCTATCGAAGGTATACGGAGGGATTGACTTTATACTATAAATATGATAGCATGTTGTCTGGCTTAGATTTTAGAACATTACAAAAACCCGATCCGCAAGGATCACAAACCAAACAGGAGAAACTAGAGTGCACACACAAGATAAGAATTCGATGAGGGTTGTGGGCGCTTTCGCGCTCGTATCCATCATCCTGGTCGTTGGCCTGCTCTGGATCATGGACACCGTGTCCACGAATCAGAACAGATCCGGTACGGAGAGCGGTTTCGGTGAAAGCCGTGCCGTACCCGCGCCGATGTTCGAAGAGACGGAAGCTCCGCTTCCGCTTCAGATCGACACGAATGCACCTGCAAAGGTGACCGTCAGAACCAAGCTCAAATTCTAACCTGCCCAACAGGGCATTTCACAAGGAGATACACATGAAGAAGACGATCACGTTTCTGTGCGCGCTGTTTGCCATTTCGGCGAGCGCGCAGGTCGCCAATCCGTTGGCGATGGTCGCCTCCAAAGACGACCTGAACCGCTACACCATGAGCATCATCGACAGTGGCTATACCACAGTCGGCGGTGCGGGCATTGTGAACGAACCCAACACCCAGACCTATGTGTGGGCGAGTGTCCGTAACGAGGAGGACAAACTCCAGATTCTCGATCGGCTCAACACGCAAGAGTTGACTTTCTCGCTGGCGAACCCGGCGGAAGACAACTTCTACATTTTCACGCGCATCCAGGATGCGAATGGGAATGCCCTCTACTACGGCTCATCTTCCGGGAAACTGGAAATGGGCAATGGTGGGTGGGTCGTGCCGAGCGAGATGCTCGAGTACAAGATGGAACTCGCGTGGCGGATCCCTATCTACATTGACGGCATCATCAGCGCCAAGCTGTTGGTTCGCGATGAAGACGGGAATCTAGTCCGGACCGATTATCTGGATGTGGAAAATGGTGCCTTCTTCTTCGAAACCCAGTATGCTGGGGCGAATGGAGAGATCGCCGTGACCACCGAGGTGGACGGAGCCTATCAGACAATCGTCGCCCCGCTTCGGCGTGGTGACGGTGATGCTGTGGTGCCCGAAGTGTTCACTATTCCACTCGTGGATGTGAACATCGAGGGGGTCTACGACTTCGGCTGGTCACTCCTCTACACCGACATCCTGCAGGTTAGTCCGAAAACGAACGACGGCGAGGGAACACCACCCGTTGTACGGATCCGTACTGTTGCGGCCAAGCAGTTTTTTATGGTGGCACAGACAACGGAGGGAGAAATTCCTACCATTCTGTACGCCAAGAATATTACCACCGGAGAAGAGTTCTCGCAGATTGTGAACAACTACTATTCCGTGGTGAAAGTGCCGGCCGCTGGCCTGTGGGAAATCTGGTTTGACTGGCCCACCCTGGACAAGGAGGTGTTCCAGAACTGGTGGGGAGGTGGAGGCGAGAAGGGCTAACCCCCTCGCCGTCCGCAAGGTCCCGAAGTGTCGCATGTTTCCAGCATGCGCGCTTCGGGCCTTTTTTAATTGCTGAATTGTGCTAGGCTTTTATATATGAATGACAAGACAATTATTGGTCGAATAGAACAAATTGATTTGCCGGAATTCGGTATTTTTGGTATTGAGGCAAAGGTTGATACTGGCGCATTCAATTCGGCTATTCATTGCAAGGACTCTCATGAGGAAATGATAGACGGAAAGAGTGTTTTGATTTTCACTTTGCTCGATGAGGGGCACCCACATTTTAATGCGAAAGTTTTCACTGCTCACAATTTTCAGGCACGCAGAATTCGTAGCTCGAATGGACAAAAAGAATATCGATATCAAATTAAAACTATTGCCAAAATTGCGGGTCGTGAGGTGGAAATAATTTTGAATTTGTCGAATCGAGCAGGAATGTCAAAACCAATTCTGATTGGCCGTTCGTCTCTCGCAGGAAATTTTCTTGTGGATGTCTCCAAAAAAGTTTAGAATGAGGTGGTGGGAAAACTTTTTATTTTATTCGTCTTCTTTGTGCCGACCATTTCTGTTTCTGCAGAGGGACTTTTCTATTTTTTTAACAACAAGAATGGGCTGAATGACTTCAAAAAAAATTATGAAAAAATTGATGTTGTTGCTCCGCAAATTTATGAAGTTGAACAGGATTTGTCTATTTCCAAGCCTTTGAATAAGAAAATAATTAGTGAAGCAAAAAGAAAATCCGTACCAACCATGCCTTTAATTGTGCAAGATAAATTCGATAAAGTTTTAATGTCAACGATTTTGATTGCACCATCTGCACAGGATCGCATTATCGATTTCATGATCAAGGAGGCCAAGAAACAAAAATACATCGGTTGGCAATTCGATTTTGAAAATATAAATCATCTGGATCGCGATATGTATTCCGATTTTGTTGCGAAGACTTACAAAAAGATGAAGGAGAATAATTTGCAATTTAGTGTTGCTGTAATTGTGCGCGACCGCGACTATGATCGCAATTCTAAAAATCAGGATTGGAGTAGTGCTTATGATTATAAAAAGCTGGCAGCAAATTCAGATTTTCTCTCTCTTATGACATATGATGATCCTAGAACCGAGGGGCCGGTGGCTTCAATTCCATATGTAAATCGCATCTTAAATTATATTACCAAGCAGGCGTCCGCAGAGAAACTTTCACTTGGCATTCCTTTCTATTGTTATGTCTGGCAAGATGGCAAGAAAATTGGTGCAGCGACATATGAAATCGCGGAGAAAAATTACAAGAAAGCTAAAAAAGGCAAGTTGCGCGGTTTCGATGAAAAATATGGTGCGGAGTTTTTCAAATATGTGAAGGATAAAAAGGAGACTACAGTTTGGTGTGATAATGAGCAAAGTTTTAAACTAAAACAAGAAATTATCTCTGAACGAGGAATGTGCGGATACTCTGTATGGGCTCTGGGGCAGGGTGATAAGAAAATTTGGTTGGGTATTAACAATATTATCGCGAAAAGTAATTAAGTTAGATCCTTCGGCGCTGTGATTCTCTTCCAGTTTTTTGAGAAAAATGTCTGAATCTTTTTCTCGCGCGCCAGCTTTATGAAGGTCTGCGGTAACCCATACTCACCATTTGATAGTTTGGCCATTTCGACTGAGAAAATTTCTGGATCGAGCACACAGACGCCGGTAAAAATATAGTTGTAGGGAATAAAGCCGTCGTAGTCTTCGACAATATCTATCAGATTTTTGTGTTCGTCGATGAGACATTTGCCGGCGTTGATTTTTTCATCAGAAGGAAAGATTAAAACTGCCCAGTCTTTTGCCTGACAAATTTCTCTTATATCAGACTGATTATATATGTCATCGCTCATTAGCACGATGAATTTTTCATGGAGAAATTCTCGACAGCACCAGAGTGCGTGCGCAGTACCGAGAGGTTCGCTCTGGGTGATATATCTGATGGGGATTCCGCGATATGAATCACCAATCTCTGTGACAATTTTTTCCTTTAAATATCCAACGACAATTAGCACCTCTGTAATCTCGGGCGGAAGTATAGACAATTTCTGCTCGAGCAGGGTTTGACCCTCGAATTTCAATAATGGTTTCGGCGTCTCATTTGTGAGATCTGCCATCCTTTTCCCGCGACCTGCGGCTAATATTACTGCTTGCATGACAGGCATATTAACATATCGAGATGAAATTCCGATAAAGAAGTTCTAAAGAAAAGAAGTTTTAAATGAGCGCTCAGGAATGTTAAAAACAGAGTCAGGTCACAAAATTAACTACTTGAATGATTTGAAATATAAATTAGCCCGCCCCAAATGAAAAAGCACCTCTATAGGACGGAACCTATAGCCATGCTTTTTCCTGATGAGATGTTAAAAGTATAGCAGATGAGAGTGATTTGTAAATCTGCAAAAATTTCATAGCTCATATGATATTATTAATCATATGAATTTTTTTTCTAATAAAGACCAATCTAGTCACAAAAATATTAAAATCACAAATTGCGATTCTAAAAATGAAGCTGTCTCGCTGGCAACCTCTAAACTTCAGCAATTAATTGACGATAAAGTCACTGCTGGGGAATCAATTTTGCTTTTGTTGTCTGGGGGTTCGGCTTGGGCACTGCTAGAAAAATTGAGCACGGATAAATTTTCAGATCGCATTACAATTGGAGTTCTCGACGAGCGATACAGCAACGATGAGAAAATAAATAATTTCAGTCAGTTGGCACAAAGTAATTTTTATAAAAATACCAAAACTGCCGGAGCGAATTTCGTCGACACGAGAGTTGTGGAGGGCGAGAGTCAGTCCGATCTGGCTGTTCGTTTCGAATCTGCTCTTAAAAAATGGCGCACTGAAAATCCGGACGGGAAAATCATAATCACTCAGGGTATTGGTGTCGATGGGCACACTTCGGGGATTATGCCTTTCCCAGAGAACCCTGCGCATTTCAAAGAATTGTTTGATTCTGAAAATAAATGGGTGGTTGCATATGATGCTACAGGGAAAAACGATAATCCGTTGCGCGTGACGACGACCTTGTCATTTCTGCGACAGGTGGATGAGTCAGTGTTGTTTGTGAGTGGGGAAGATAAAAAGTCAGCGGTCGCACGTGTGTTCGATAGTAATGAAAGTATCTCCGCTGTGCCCGCTAGAATTATTTTTGAGATGAAGAGGGTTTGTGGGTTTGTGGGGGATTTTTGGGCACGGATATATGGCGGAATGTCCATTGCTACAATACAATCCATGAAAAAGTTAAAGTTTGAACCTCATCTCTGCGAGCAAATATTAAGTGGCAACAAGACTTCAACATGGAGATTGTTCGACGATAAAGATTTACAGGTGGGAGATACTTTGCAATTAGTAAACAGGGAAACGCTCGAGATTATTGGAACAGCGACGATTACGAAATTGCGTATAAAAGCACTTGGAACTCTAACACCAGAAGATTGGGTGGGGCATGAGAAATATCCGAACGAAGAATTTATGTATGCAACCTATCGAAAATATTATGGTGATCGTGTGGATGAAAATACTGAAGTTAAAATAATTTCTTTTGATTTTAAAGCAAAATAAAAAACCCCAAGCCGAATTGCCTGGGGTAGGAGTTTGAATTTATCCATCAAACTCCTAAAAATGGTAATGATTACTTGTTACTTCATCATCTCGCAAACCAGATTGTGATTGACGATCGTCTTGCGAAGGCCGGCCTCGAATTGACGGTGCACGCTGCAGCAACCACCCTCCAGTCTTCCGTTTCGGTAATCCAGCCCGTCTTGAATTCTAACTTGAATGTAAACTAGCAAACACCTCCGTAGGAGTTCTCCAA
>CAYLNC010000007.1:0-19089 GCA_964385145.1 uncultured Candidatus Saccharibacteria bacterium
ATGATATGCTTGATGTATTAGAGAAGTTATTAACAGTTAGCTAGTCTAGAGCCTTTTTAATAAGTGTTAGTATGATATCACATTTATACTATCTTGTCAATAGAAAAGGCGCCGTCCCGGAGGAAGGCGCCTGCGGAGAGAATCTTGCGATTCCTCCTACAATTTGGCCACCCGAATATTGAAAGTGGGGGTGGTGATCTTGGCCTTGTTGACTTTCCAAAGCACCTTGGTTCCCACAACCGTGGCTTCGGCGATCATGCCTGCCGATGCTGGCTGGAAAACCCCAGTCCTCAGGTCCGAGCACCGCTCGAAGCGGTATGACCCCGGGTTGTTCCCATAGTCATACGACACTTCGAACTGGGTCGGCGAGAGGTCCTTGACCTCAACGCGCCCCATCGTTGTTGCGGTGATGGTGCTGGCCGAGGCCGACACCGTCTTTGCCTGCTTGGCGGGCGCCTTGATCGTCACGGTCCCGTTGTCGGGAGAAGCCTTGAATTCTGCGAACGAAGCGGCCGGAAAGATGAAAAACGCGAGAATCAATGCGAGAATCGATTTCATGAAGGAACTCCTTTTAACTAACCTACACCCACCATGGGTTCGGCTTGTTGCGTTATATACTATCACATCCTAGATTTTTGTCAATAGGCACCAAATACAGGTGCATTCCCCCAGACAATAAGAAAAGGCCCGCGGGAAACGGGCCTTTGTGCGCGACGGCGGTCATTTCGTGACCGTGGCCGGAGTCGTAGGGGGCGGCATAAGCTTGGCTTTACCCTGTTCCTTCATCGTATAGGAAAACCAGATTCCAAAGCCGAGCAAAATTACTGCCACCACCCATCCGAGAATCATTTTCAGAGCGCTTCCGCCCTGATTTTTTTTCGAAGCCAAAGAGATCACCTCCTTGAGTTTTACATGTAAGTTTTTAGAAAATACATCCCCATCTACTTCTGAGGATTTTCGCTGGCAGTTACGCAACTGGCCAGCTGTTTGTTTGCCTCGCACGTCTTTCCGAATCCAATTCTGAACAAACGGGTCCCGGCAAACACAATGACTACCAATAGAATCGTATACTCCGCGATTCTTATGGGCTTCATCTCGGTTTTTCTCCTTTCTTCCTTTAATAATATAACTCCAATTTTGTGAGAATTGCAAGAATTAAGCACTTTTTGAAAACTTGCATTGGAAGCGAACTTTTGCTAATATTATTTTCACTAATCAAATGGCTATTCTGCCCGTATTACAAATAATTATTTCAGTGATTTTGGTTGCTGGAATCCTTCTACAAAATTCATCTGCCGGAATGGGCGGAGCTTTCGGAGGTTCTGACAACATTGATGCTGGATACCACACACGACGAGGTTTCGAGAAAACTTTGTTCAATGGAACAATCATTTTCGGAATTCTTTTCGTTGCGGTTTCCCTAGCAATCTTCCTCACTGCGTAATTCTGTTTTTACAAATAGAATTAAGTTTAGTACAAACGTGAAAAATATTTTCTCTCATTTCAATTTTAAAAGAATTTTTAAAGCTTTCTCTCTCACTGAAAAGATACTCTTCGGTATTTTTGCATTGTTACTCATTGCAACAGGATTGCGAATAATTCAGAACTTCAATAATAAATTTTTGGTTACTGTTCCAGAAAATGGTGGCAAATTGAATGAAGGTGTCATCGGAGTGCCACGCCTAATCAATCCAATTCTCGCAGTTTCAGAAACTGATCGAGATTTAACTGCTCTCATGTATTCAGGTTTAATGCGCGCCACGCCAGAGGGGCTGATTCCTGATCTCGCTGAATCATATTCTGTATCAGAGGACTTGATGACATACAACTTCAAAATTCGTGAGAACGCAATTTTCCATGACGATGAGCCAGTGACGTCGGATGATATTCTGTTTACAATCATCAATGCACAAAATCCTGAAATCAAAAGTCCGAAACGTTCAAATTGGGAGGGTGTTGTCATTGAAAAAATCAGCGACCGTGAGTTGAGCTTTCATTTAAAGAAACCGTATCCCCCATTTCTTCAAAACATGACTCTCGGGATTTTACCTAAACACATTTGGAATCAAATTGATGTTAGTGAGTTTTCTCTTAGCAGTTTTAATCTCGAGCCAATTGGTTCTGGTCCATACAGACTTGATTCAATCGACAAAGATTCAATCGGAATTCCTAGATCATACACATTGATTCCTTTCAAGAAATTCGTTCTCGGTAAACCACACATTTCTAAAGTAAATATTTTCTTTGCAAAAAATCAGGCCGATTTGCTCAGTCTCTATGACGCAGGTGACATTGATGCAATTCACGGAATTAGTCCCAGCATCGCCAAGGAATATTCTAACGACGGCAAGCGAATAGAATCAGTTACTCTGCCTCGAATATTTGGAATCTTTTTCAATCAGGACGAAGCCCAGGTTCTAGCATCTAGCGCCGTTCGCAAAGCCCTCGACATGGCAACTCCCCGACAACTGATTGTCGATAAAACTCTTTCTGGATTTGGTAAAACAATTAACGGAACAATTCCTTATAGTGTTCTAGAACAAACAACTACTGACGAAATGTCTCAGGATCAAAAAATTGCCGAAGCTCAAAAAATTCTCGAGACCGCAGGATGGAAGAAAAACGATGCGGGCGTAATGGAATTAGTAAATAAAACTGACAAGAAAGTTTTAAGCTTCTCAATTTCAACTGGAAATTTTCCAGAACTGATCACCGCGGCACAAACTGTAATTGAAGAGTGGAAAAAAATTGGCGCGCAAGTTGAGTTGAAAGTTTATGAGCAATCGGATTTGAACGTGAATGCGATTCGACCTCGAAAATATGACGCACTTCTATTTGGACTTGTCATCGGACGAGATTTGGATTTCTATGCCTTCTGGCACTCTTCACAAAGAAATGATCCTGGACTAAACATTTCAAAATACGCAAACATTAACGCAGATAAAATTCTCGAAGAAATTCGTGAGACAAACGACGCCACAACTTTAAAAGAAAAATTCGTAGCATTGAATAACGAAATTAATAAAGATACTCCCGCAGTATTTCTATACTCTCCTGATTTCATTTACATTCTCCCAAAAAATATCAAAGGTTTCGAAGTGAAAGATATGGTGACTGCAGAAGAAAGATTTTTAAATATTCATAAATGGTTTATTTATACGAATAAAGTATGGAAAATATTTATTAAAAATTAACAATTAACAAATTAAATAACAAAAAATAAAATGGAAAACACAAACAACACAAATACAAACAACGCGAGCGCGCCAGCGACAAACAGCCCTGCTCCTAGACAATTCAGCCGAGGAAACAGCTCGTTTCGAAGTGGTAGCCGAAGCTTCTCATCAAGCCGACCACATTCAGCCGGTGGCAGTTTTGGAAATCGACCACGCGGAAATTCTCCTCGACCCTTTTTCAAGAGACCTGATTCAACAGGAACTGGCACAGCACCAAGCGCAACAGTCAGAACAAATTCTGCACCTGGAGCTGGCCCAAGACCAACAGGAAACGGACCACGACCTGCAGGCGGCCGCAGCGGTTTCGGCGGTGGTTCACGAAACAAGAAGAATCGAAAGCCTTCTCTACGAAGCACAATTCGACAAACACGATTAAACAAAGACGCCGGGAAAGAAAAAACTCCTGACATGCCAATTCCACCAGTCGAAGGAACAAACATTCGAATTATTCCGATAGGTGGAGTTGAGGAAATCGGAAAGAACATGACAGCAATTGAAATCGGCGAGGACATCATTGTCATCGACGCAGGTTTACAATTTACGGACTCTACAACACCTGGAGTTGATTACATTATTCCAAACACAAAATATCTCGAGGATCGCAAAGACCGAATTCGAGCGATGTTCATTACTCACGGTCACCTCGATCACATCGGTGCTATTCCTTACGTTTTGGAAAAATTGGGTAACCCACCAATGTACTCACGACAATTCGGTGCCATTATGGTTCTGAAGAAAATGGAAGACTTCCCTCATTTAAAGCGACCAGATATCAAAATCATCGAGGGCGACGAGACAATTACAGCAGGAAAAATCAAAGTTGAAACTTTCCCAATTTCTCACACAATTCCAGATTCAATGGGTTTGATTATCAAAACACAATTTGGTGACATCGTTTTCATCGAAGACGTTCGAGTCGACAACAGAAATGGAGTTCCAACAGAACAAGAAGAAGAACAATACAAGAGATTCAAAGACAGAAATGTTTTGATGCTAACTCTCGACTCTACTTCAATCGAAAAACACGGCTTCTCAATTTCTGAAGATGTGGTTGTTGAAAATATCGAGAAATTCATTCGCGACACAACTGGTCGTTTGATCATTGGAACATTCGCTTCACAAGTTGAACGAATTATTGCCATCATCGAACTTTCACATAAATACGGAAAAAAAATTGCAATCGAAGGTCGTTCAATGAAATCGAACCTTGAAATTATTAAACAGCTCGGTCTCGTCAAAACTGACAACGTTATTCCTGTTACGGAAATTGAAAACGTTCCACCAGATCGACTAGTCTTGCTCGTGACTGGTTCACAGGGAGAGGAATTCGCCGCACTCATGAGAATGGCAAACGGAACTCACAAACAGTTGAAGTTGCGCCCTACAGACACGATTTTGCTTTCTTCATCAATCATTCCAACAAACCACATGTCTGTTGTGAATTTGAAGGACCGACTATATCGTTCAGAAGCCAAAGTCATCACATATCTCGACTCTGACGTTCACGCATCAGGTCACGGAAACAGAGACGAGCTGAAATGGATTCATCAGCACATTCCATACAAATTCTTCATCCCTCTTCACGGATATCACCATTTCCTACGATTGCATGCTGAGCTAGCTGAATCAATTGGAACAAAGAAAGAAAATATTATCGTTCCAGACAACGGTTCAATTATTGAAATTCAGGAGGAAGGTACAAAGTTTGTGAAGTTGCCAATGAAGGCGCCTTGCAATGTCGTGACTGTCGATGGACAGGAAGTCGGAGAAATCAAAGATGTTGTTATTGAGGACCGACAATTGTTGGCTTCAGCTGGAATTTTCGTCGTCGTCGCAAGCATCAATGTGCACACAGGCAAATTGAAGAAGTCTCCAGACATCATTTCCCGCGGATTCGTATATTTGCGTGAGTCTCAAGAGTTGCTACGAAAGAGCCGATTCTTAATTCGAAAAGTCATCGAGGATCAGATCTCAAAAAACAAAGGTCAAGTTGATTTCGACAAGATTCGCAAAATTCTCGCCGGCGATTTGAGCAAATTCCTCCTTATCGAGACTGCAAAACAGCCTTTGGTTATCCCGGTATTGCTAGGAATGTAGTTTCCGCAGAGGCTCGCGGTTTGATATAATGTTTTCTATATATGAAAACATATTTGGTATACCTGCTCGCGTTCTTATTCACCCTTCACATTACACCCGCCTATTTCATCAACTCGAGTTTTCTCGAACAATACGTTGGTGAAAATTGGGTTGGATACATTTATACCGTTGGTTCAATTCTGGCTCTAACTGGACTTTTTCTCGCAAAGAAAATTATGGGACGAGTTGGCAATTATCGCATCTTTTTGGGTGCGATTTTGACTTCATTCGTATCGTATATAATTCTATCAACCAGCCTGATCGCCTCGCCGAGCCACTTCTGGACGGTTGTTTATATTGTCTTTTATATTACGAGCTTCATCAGCCATTCGGTTGCGTTTTTCACTTTGGATATTTTTCTTGAAAGTCTCACCAAGAATTCTGAGACTGGTGGTGTGCGAGGAATTTATTTGACTGCAATTAATTTTTCGTTCATTGTCGGACCGTTGATTGCCGGAATTATGGTTTCAGATGTCCAAGAGGCAGGCAAAATCTACGCGCTCGGTGCAACACTATTGTTGCCTGTAATTTACATCGCACTTAAATATTTTAAAGATTTCGAAGATCCAGAATATGTTACACATCACTTCTTTTCAACTTTGAAATATGTGCGGGGTCATAAAAATTTGCGAAACATATTCAGTGCGACTTTTATTTTGAATTTGTTCTACGCCGTGATGGTGATTTACACACCAATTTTCCTGAACGCAAAAATTGGGCTTAGTCTCAGCCAGATTGGAACGATTATGGGTATCGCTTTAGTTCCTTTCGTATTATCGCAATCAGTTTTGGGTAAAATCGCGGACAAAAAATATGGCGAGAAAGAGATTCTGATTCTCGGTTTTTTGATTACTGGAATTTCTACAATTGCTATGAGTTTTTCAAATACAAATTCATTCGTCTTTTGGGCAATTCTTTTGTTTATCACTCGAGTTGGCGCAAGCATGATAGAAATTATGTGCGACACTTATTTGTTCAAAAAGATCGATGAGGGCGATGTTAACGTGATTAGTTTGTACAGATCTATGTTACCGGTTGGATACATTTTTGCGCCTCTTTTCGCTTCATTATTCCTAATTGGTATAGACATCACATATCTATTCGTTGTAATGGGGATAATTACACTATGGGGCATCCATTACGCACTAGCTATACGAGACACCAAATAATCAGCAAAGTTAAAGAAAAGATAAAGTCTTAGTCACATGTTTTTCATCAAAATATTTGACTTTATTTTTGTTAGGAATAATATGGTTGCAAATGAAAGTATTACTGGTTGAGGACAACCTCTCGATTAGAAATGTACTACGCATGAGTTTGGTGGCGGATGGCTTTACTGTCGATGAGGCTGAGAATGGAGAAACCGGGTTCTATTTAGCGAAAATCAACCGGTATGACATTATTATTCTCGATAATGTTCTGCCGAAGAAAATGGGCAAGGTCGTCTGTCAGGAATTAAGGAGTTTGGGAATTCAAACTCCTATTTTATTGCTCTCCGCCGTAAACGATGCACTTTCTAAAATTGATTTGCTAAATAGTGGGGCCGACGACTACGTTACAAAACCTTTTTCATATGAAGAGTTGGTGGCTAGAATGCGCGCACTGATGCGCAGACCTGGAATTATTCAAGATAATGTTATTCGAGCCGGAAACTTGATTTTGAATGTTGATAGACACGAAGTTAAAAAGAACAACAAAAAGATTTACTTAACAAAAAAGGAATACACCCTGCTGACAATTTTAATGCAGAATCGTGGCAAAGTTCTATCGCGCGCGACGATTATGGAAAGTGTATGGGACGAGCAATCTATGAATCCATTTTCAAACACTATCGAATCACACATTCTGAATTTACGTAAAAAGTTAGGTGATCGCAGAAAAAGTTTAATAATGAGTATCCCCGGCAGTGGCTACAAGTTTCTTGACCCCCATAATAGTTAAACCAATGAGAAACACCTCAAACAGAAGAATAGCCCCCGTCGCCGGTGTGGACTCTTTTTCTCTACGAGAAATTGGGAAAATTTCATGTGGGCTATTACATGATTTGATAAATCCAATCAATGGTCTGACTCTGTATTTGGAAACTTTGGATAAAAGTTTGTTCAAGGAATTGCTAATTCCCATCAATGAGACCAGTGAAAATATTCGAACCTTCATTAGAGTGATGCAGGGCGCAATTCATCATCCACATCAAATGGAGATCATAAACGTATACAAAATTATCTCTCATATTGTTTCCCTACTGCGACATAAAGCCATCAGCAAAAATATTTCTGTGATCGTTGCACAGGACACTCAAAATATTTTGATATTTGCTAGTAAAGTTAAAGTTTATCAAGTCTTCATCAATCTCATCACCAACGCAATCGATTCATTCGAACATGCGCCCGAGCGCGAGAAGAAAAGTATTTCAATTTCCGTGACAAGCGAGGCTGGACAAATTGTTGTTGTGGTTAATGATAATGGATCAGGAATACCAAAAGAAAATCTGAACAGGCTATTCGTGCGGTCCTTTACAACCAAAAAGACTGGGCTCGGAATTGGGTTGATGCACACTCAGCAACTTGTTCAAAAAGATTTGCTTGGAAAAATTAAAGTGCGCAGCGAAATAGGAGTTGGCACGGAATTCAAAATCTACATTTCAAAAAAATTCTTAATTAGCAGATAGAGCTTTAAAGATATCGTTTGCGGTTACTTCCTGTTGAACTCCCGTTTTCATATTCTTCACGGCGTAAGTATCAGTTTTAATTTCGTCATCACCAATGAGAATCACGAATGGAATTCCCTGTTTGTTGGCATAATTCAATTTCTTTTTCATCGGAACGTCGTCGAGGAAGATTTCAGTTTTCACACCGCGAGCGCGAAGCGATTTCGCGAGGTCAGCCGGAACTTTCATATCAGAAATTAGTGGCACAATCAAAACCTTGGTTGGAGTTTTTGTTTCGGTTTTAACTAGCCCTTTTTCTTTAAATGGAACAAAAAGTCGAGTCAAACCGAGACCTGCACCAACTCCAGGAATTTTTCTATCGCCAAACCCACTGAGCAAGGTTTCGTACCGACCACCAGAACAAATCGAGCCGAGCGCCGGATCATCTACGAGGAAAGTTTCAAAGACCGTTCCACTGTAATAGTCGAGGCCGCGAACAATTGTTAAATCGATTTTGTAATAATCAGGTGGAACTTGAAAATCATCCAGACAATTCACAACCTGTACTAATTCGTCGAGCCCTGTTTTGTAGCTTTCATTTTCAATTGTCATGCTCTGCAATTTCGCGAGCACATTCAAATTCGTGCCGGAAATTGTAACGAAGTTTAAAATTTCATCAATCTGTGCGTCGGAAACTTTTTCTTTGGCGAGCATCTCGCGGACTTTGTCGGTACCGATTTTTGCAAGTTTATCGATTATTCGTAAAATATATGGAGCTTTATCCTGCAACTGCAGCGACTCGAGAAAGCCGTTAAGAATTTTTCTGTTGCTGATTCGTACAACAAAAGGCCCCACATTCAGTTTGCTAAATGTAGTGTAAATGATATTGATTATTTCTGCGTCGTATCTCAGGCTCAGCTCGCCGTCGCCAACAACATCAACGTCACATTGATAAAAATCTCGATATCGTCCACGCTGAGGTCGCTCACCACGATAGACGCGCCCAATTTGATATTTGCGAAATGGGAAGTTCAACTCGCGAGAATGTTCACTAACGTAGCGCGCAAATGGAATAGTGAGGTCAAAACGCAAAGCTAAATCGTTATCTCCTTTCTTAATGCGATAAATTTCCTTTTCTGTGTCACCGCCAACCTTGGCGAGAAGAATTTCTTCACGCTCTAGAACTGAAGTATCGAGCGGAATATAACCGAAGCTCTCGTAGACTTCCTGAACCGTTTGTTTCATCTTATCGAAAGCAATTTGATCCTCTGGCAACAATTCCAAAATTCCCTGCAACGCTCGGGTTGTTAACTCCTTTTTAGCTCTAAATCGTTTGAAAAACATGCCCTTATTCTAACCGAAAAAGGCGTCGAAGTCATCCGCGAAGTTAGATTTCTTTTTTGCCCCAGTCTTCTTTCCCTTCTTTGCAACCTTTCCAGAACTATTTTTTATGAAGTCCTCCGTAGCTTTTTTAACTTTCTCTGCGGGAGTTCGCTTTAGCTTTGCAATATTTTTTTCTGAGTCAGATTGAAATTTTCTGTCATAATTCAAAACTGTCTGATCAATTTCCAGAGACTTCTGATTAATTCCACGCAAATATAAACCCTCCCAACTCTTCACACGAGAAAGCGCGACATATCCCTGTCCGGGCACGAACGCCTGCGACAAATCAATAACCGCACTATCGAGCGTCATTCCCTGACTCTTGTGAATTGTCACAGCCCAAGCCAATTTCAGCGGCACCTGAGTAATTTCTGCAACTATCGTATCGCGATCCTCTATCATCCATGATTGCGGATGAGCAGTGAAAGTCTTGCCTTCCTTCGTCCGCACCACCGGAAAACCATCCTCGAAATCGACGACCTCGCCTGTTGTTCCATTCACATACCCACGCAATGGATTATTTTTCACAAACATAACGAGTGCACCAACCTTGATATCCAAAATTTCCGGAGAGAGACAGCCCTTCTTCACTCCTGCAACAATTGCCTCTTTGCCCTTACTACTCATCTCGTAGCGTTTTTGTTTTCCAGAAACCGCTTCCAATTTTTTCGAATTAAAAACGTCTACATTCAAATTATGTGTGAATAGTTTCGTCACGTTTTCAAATTCCTCTTCAACAACCTTGGCCAGCAGTTTTTCATACGTACTAGACGAAACTTGCCCACTTCGTATCTCATTTAACAAATCGAGAAGGTGTTCATCTTCCTGACGATGCTGCTCGGTCAAATAGCAAACGCTCAAATCGGCCTCAACCCAACTACGCGCACGAAATGCAAACGGCGCCATGAATTCATCGTCCTCATATACAATTTCAGTCTCACCATCAAAAGAAATTTTTAAAGTGTCTGGCTCTTTTGGTCCTTTATCAATCGGAGGCAACTGGAAAAAGTCGCCAGAAAAAACTACCTGAATTCCGCCAAATGGCAAATCGTTGCGCTTGAAAAATTTACAAACCTGATCGACGGTGTTGAGTGTCGAATCCTTGAGCATTGAAATTTCGTCGATGATAAGGACTTTGACTTTCTGAAAACGTTTCCAGAGATACGCCTTCTGCTCCATGTAGTCCAATTCGCGATCTGAAATGGAATCCTTGATACCGATTCCTGCCCACGAATGAATTGTTGTGCCGCCAATGTGAGTTGCGGCGATACCGGTCGAAGCGGTCACAGCGACATCAATGTTATTCTGCTTCAGATATTTTATGTATTGATTTAATACGAAAGTTTTTCCAGACCCCGGAGCCCCAGTCAGAAAGACGTTTTTGCCCATTTTTAGAATTGTGAGAGCATCCTTTTGTGTCATACGTGAAAATTAGTATAACACATTGTTCTAAAGAAAAAATGAAGAAATTTTAAGAGATTTTGGCCTTTTCTGTCTTAATAATCAAGGTTTTTTCGATTCGGCGCACATCAGCAAGCAATTCAGCACGCGACTCGTTAAAGAGGATGATATTGCAAATACTTGATCCACCATTCTTCGCATACAAACATTTGTCACCTATTTTTGCTTTAACAGAAATTTTCTTGAATGATTTAAGTTCCTGAATTTTCAAAATTCCGGTAAGCTTTGTCAAAATACCTTCGGTCTTTGGGAAGAATTTCATGGCAGCAGAATAACCTTTCACTTTTTTAGGAATAATTGGTTTTGCTGGCATTCGAATCAAAACATCGTTCATTGAGTGATTGATGCCGAAAGAATTTTTATACAAGTCATGACGGAATCCGCCAACGCGCGGACCAAGCTCGATCACCTTCCATCCATCTTCAGTTCGCATCAGTTCAATGTGTGCAGTTGAACTTCTCAATCCCATTGCATGAATTGATTCTGTGGCGACAAATTCGGCAGACTCAATAGAACTCTTCTTCAATAGTGACGGTGTAATTTGCAAATATCCAAAAAAATCATCGAATCCAATTGAGCGTCCAGTTTTTATATGAACGAATGGGCAAAAATATACTTTACCTTTTGAATTAACGTAAGCGTCAACGGAATACATTTCTCCTTCCATAAATTGTTCGACGAGAATTTGCGGAGTCGCGTGTCGAGATTTTTCCTGATAAATTTTGTGAATCTTTTTGAAAGTTTTCTGCAGATTTTGCTCGAGCTCCTCCTCGTGGAAACAAATACTGACCAAGAGGCTGGCCGTGAGCCCAGTAGGTTTGATAATGAGAGGAAAACCGACCTTCTCCTTTATTTTTGCTAAAGTCTCTTTTGACGCGTCCTCAACAACTACGAATTTTGGCGTAATAGATTTATCGTAAGCTTTAAATCTCTTTCGCATGCGAATTTTGTCACAGCTCCACAATATAGATTCAGTTGTTGGAGTTCTCAAGTACGGCACGTTAGGAATTACTTTTGCAAAATTTTCAACGTGCTCTTCTCCACGACAAGTTACAGCAATCAGTTCGTCCTGAATCGGCAAAAGCGCCTTCTGAATGTCCTCCGGATTGTTGAAGTTACAAACCAATTCAAAGTCAACCGTTCTTTTCTTCTTCTCGACTTCAGAAACATCGCGGATTAAGGCCACACGAAATGTCTGATTTGTTTCTTCTTGGTACTTCTTTAGACTTAGCGCAAAATCGCCGGGCACGTTCTGAACAAATAGAATAATGTTCTTTGGCATAAAGTGGAGAAATTAAGATATTATGATGCGACATATTATACTGATATTCATTAAAATTACAAGTATTAGTCAAATATAATCTTTATAATTATTTGATATATGCCATTTCTGCATATATAATGTAAGGCATGTTTTGGAAAAAGAACGGAAATAAAATCTTATTAGTCAACGGGGGTAGCAAAAAATTTGGGCTCGATTTTCTGCACTATACCGCACAAAATAATCTAGACTGCAGGAAAATTAGAACATATGTCAATTCGGCGATTGTCTTAGATAAAAATAAAATTGATTTTTATGAATCTGGAGAGTTTCTTAACCTGTCAGATTATAAATATGCCTTCATCAGAGTTAAAACTATGGGCTCACAGTTAACATCAATTTTTTGTGAAATTCTAAACGATCTCAAAATTAACTACAACGATAAAAGCAACATTGAACACACAATGGGAGATGAAAAAATTACTCAGATGGTGCGGTTTGCTATTAATAAAATCCCAATTCCAAAGACGATGATTTTTTCTGATAAATCATTTCAAAAAAATATTGAAGTATTTCGAAAAAACTTCACCTTCCCTTGCGTGATGAAAACGAATGGCAGCAAAGGTCGCGCTGTATGGAAAATTACTTCAGAAGATCAAATCGCGAAAATAATTGAAGACACAAAAAAAGAAATATACATGGTGCAGGAGTACATTCCAAATCAATACGATGTTCGGGTGGTGGTGGCTTTCGGAAAAATAGTTGGTGCAATCGAAAGACATTCATCTGACGGTTTTTATAACAACGTTGCGATGGGTGGCGTGACAAAAGTTGCCAACCTGAGCGCCAAAGAGAAAAAACTTTCGCTCGCTGTGTGTAAAATAATGAAATTGGAGCTCGGTGGTGTCGACTTTGTGCGTGTAGCAGACGGCATCAAATTTTTTGAAGTTAACAAAGGTCCGGTCGTCTATGGTTTCCAAGACGCAACAAGAATTAATGTGCCTGAAGTGCTCGTAAAAAATATTAAAAAAATAATTTAGCATGAAAAATGACTACGAAAACCATCTCTACAGAGAAAGACAGTCCGATAGTGTTGATTTTTGGCTAAATAAAATATCACAACTTGAAAGTGGTGAAGTCCCCAAGCATGAACTTACTCCGGAAGAATTAGAAAAACTGCACGCTTTCGAGGAAGAATTTGTATCGGAGAAAACTAAAGCAGGTGAAATTAAGGCAGATTTGATTACACTTGATATGGAGTTCCTCAAAACTAATGAGGGTATCGAAGCCTTTAGAGCAATCTTCAGCGTTGATATTAGCGATGTGGAAATACCAAACTGGTTAATAAAAAATACAGCCAAAGTTTTCTTTGTAAAAAAATTGGTCGAGGATGGGATTGAATCAAAATCCAAAGAATTTCAAAGAGCAAGAGTTGTTGAGCAATTAAAGTCGAAATTAAAAACAGACGGTGGTTTTGAAGACACGTCTGATATCGTCCCGCCCGAAAATATATCCCTCCTTGTTAATACCGAACAAATGGCGGAGAAAATCCAGATAATGAGAAATTTAAAGCAACTGTTAAAATCACATCTTGTACGATTTGAACACCCATCAGACAATCTCGAATACGCAAAGAAAGTTTTGGTAGAAATGTATTTGAAAAGATTGAATGTCGCAATTGCAAATTTATATTTGTCAGCAAGATCAGTCAAAGAAAAAGAAATAAAATTTGGATATGCGAGCCTGAGTGTTGCTGAAAAGAAAATTCTTTCAGAGACAAATCTGTTCATGGATCCCGACGTGCAATTAACTAGAATAGATAAATTTATATTTGGGGCTTCTCGTGAATTAGATGAGAAGCAAAAATATGGATCGATTTCGTCTGCCTTGTTGGAGTACGCACAACACATTGATCAGCGCAGATCAGAAATTGACCCACGCGAATCGATCAAAGGAATGGGGCTTGATCCAGAAAAGGTTCTAGCAGAAAATATAGGTCCAGAGGAATTGAAGCGACTCGCAGATCAAATGCTCGAACTTTATGGATTAGGAAATAACAGTACAAACCCATGGAAATATGAAATACAAAAACGAAGAACGCTCGCAGTTACAGGTGATAATAGAATAATCAAAGGCGTAAACATACCCAGAAGTATTTTAGATGCAATAACTATTTTGCTCGGCCACGAAATAGAAGGTCACGTACTTCAACACGAAAACAGTTCTCATATTCCCTTAAAAATCTTCTCAGATGAAGATGGTGGTGGTCGTTCTTCACTTTTCGCTGAAGGTGGGGCAATGTATGTGCAGGACAAGATTACAAAAGAAATATTCGGTTATGAAAAATTGCCAAAAACTTCATACCTGAAAACCCTTACCAAAAGACTTGCTGGTGGAAATTTTATTGATTGCGTAAAAACATACTTCGAGTCCACAAATATAGAAAATCTGGAAGCACGTGAATCTGGTCAGATTACCGATTCAGAATACATGAGTGCAACTGAGAAAAACCTTAATACAGCTTTTTCAAGCACACAAAGAATCTTTAAATATGGTGACATTCGCAAGTCACAAATCGGCATTTCAACTCGCTCAAAGGATTTAGCATACTTGGAACAAAAAAGAGTCTTGGACAAAATGGCAAATTCCCCACTTTTAAAACTTGCGTTTGTAGGTGGAATGAATTTAGAAACCGCATATAGCCTGATTGATTTAGGTCTTTTGAAACTGGACGAGTTAGTTGAACCAAAAATGTTGTCTATAAAAATATGGGAGACACTCAAAGATAAATACCTTCTAAAACAATAGCGACCTACTTGTTCAACAATCTTAACAACTTTCGGCTTCTCTTCTCCATCTCAGTGACATACAATGCAAAGTTATCGATTTTGTTTAACTTACCATCTTGCAACATATACAAATTATCAACCGCGGTTTTCTCAACAAAGAATCGATCGTGTGTGACCGTTATAACTGTTCCGTGAAATTCCTTCAATGCATTCTCAAGCGCTTCTCCAGCCTCTAGATCGAGGTGGTTTGTTGGCTCGTCAAGAATCAATGTATTTACACCTTCCAACGCAAAATACGCAAGCAACAAACGCGCACGACTTCCGGGACTCAAATATTTTATTTTCAAACCGATTTGAAATTCACTGAATCCAAAACGCAAAAGATGTTCGTTCAAGACTTTCTTTTCTTGATAGTTTTTCTCCATCAAAAATTGAATTGGAGTTAAATCGCGAGGCAAACTGTCGTGCTCCTGCATAAGGTTTCCGATTTTTACACCTTCTTGAATATCAACCTCTCCTTCGATTTTAGGAATTACACCTGTAATGGTTTTTAAAATAGTAGTTTTTCCAGAACCGTTGAGACCAATGATGCAAATTCGATTTCCAAAAGGAATAGACAAATTAATTGGACCGACGCGGAAATCATCGTAACCACAAACGAGATTTGTGATCATAATATCCTTGGGTGCTCCAGTATCAAATTTTGGAATATCAACGTGAAAGCCTTTTCGCTCTGGAATTTTTTCAACAATTTCCATTCGCCCCATTCGACCATAAATAACCTGCGCGTCTTTCAGAGAGTTACCGGCACGATTTCTCTTGTATCCTCGCAACATTTTGTCATTGTCGTGACCCATCCATTTAGCACCAGCACGAGCATCATCCTTTTTCTGTTGCGCCAGCAATCGCAATCGCTTCAATTCTTCTTTTTGAAGTCTCACTGTGAGCAAATTTCGCTTCACTTCTTTTTCTTTCTGAAGTAAATAATCAGAATATTTTCCTGCGGTAATTTTTAACTCGCGGGTTTTCCAATCAATTTCAAAAATCTTCTTCGAAACATTGTCGAGAAACTTTTTGTCGTGCGAAACCACAATGAAAGCAGAGTCAGTATTTTGCAAATAGTTCTCCAACCAAATCAGCGCCGGCAAATCTAGATTGTTTGTTGGCTCGTCGAGGAGAAGTAGATCGGCTTTCTTTAGGAGAATTCCTGTGAGAAAAACTTTCGTTTTTTGGCCACTTGAAAGCATTCCAATTTTTTTGTCTTTGATTTCAGTTGGCAGAGCAAAACCCGCAAACATGATTTCGACTTTGCGAATAAATTCATCGCCGGATTGTTCAGTGTAATCTTCCAAAAATTTCGTAACTTTATATCCATTGTAAAAGTTAGGGTCCTGTGGCAGGAACGCGATTGTGGTATTTTTGTGATATTGAATTGTTCCTTTCTTATCATCGTCGATGCCGGCGAGCAATTTTAGTAAAGTTGACTTACCAGTTCCATTGAAGCCAACCAAAGCAATCTTGTTTCCTCTTTCTACAGTAAAAGACAGATTGTGCAAAATCCGTTCATTATCAAAGTGTTTCGTTAGATTGGAAACTTTTAACATTTGACAATCCTATCAAAAATATGCGAAAAAAGCGAGCGTTTATATGACTTCAACAACATCGTCCAAATCTCGACGAGTTTTAGGTAAAGTGGCATAAGCATCGTCTCCTCTATATCCGAGTGCCAAAATTGTCACTACAGCGAGATTCTTATCGGCCAAACCGAGTATTTCATCAACTTTTTGAGCGTCAAAACCCTCCATTGGACATGAATCAATTCCCATGAGTGCGGCTGTTTCAACCATTATGCCGAGTGCGATATACGTTTGTGCGGCAGTCCACGAATCAAAAGTATTCGTTCCGGTCTTGAATGCAATTGATCCATCAACCATCTGTTTAAGCCCAGCTAAATTTTCTGCTGTCACACCCTGAGTCGCTGCTGTGCGCTCAATCAATTCGTTTGAAATGTTTTCTGAATCTGTTCGACGCGCAAGAACAATTAAATGTGAAGCGTCAGTAAATTTTGGCTGATCATATCCAGCAGCACGCAATTGTGCGCGAATTTCTGGATTGTTAACTACCAAAAATTTCCAAGCTTCAATTCCGAATGAACTCGGAGCAAGTCGAGCACTTTCTAAAATTGTTTGTAAATCAGATTCTGAAACTTTTTTATTCGTGTCAAAAACTTTTGTTGCGTATCTATTTTTCAAAGCTTCAATGATTTGATTTTGTATCATGTTATTTTAATATTACTTCACCACCATTAAAGCTTAAAATTAATTCACCCTTCGATGTAAAGTGATATTTCGTGACGCCTGAAACTGCGCCAGAAAATTCTGCTTCTTGTGATCCTTCGCAATACATTAATGTCGACATCAGCGCTTCAAATTTTAATGAAGAACTAGTCACAGTATATCCACCGCCCATTGAATTACAGTCTGTTGCAATGCTCGCGCGTCCATCCTTGCCAAAAGTAATTTTGAACTTGTCAGACTTTGGGAGAACTTCATTGCCATCCTCGTATGTAGTTTTAACCCATGACCATGGTCTGTCAGTTAACTTCATTCGCGAAGGGTCGGCTTCACCCTCGAAATTTGGTACAAACTCTCCAATTGTTCCGTCGCTTGTAAGTTGAATATACAAACTCTTTCCAACAGAAGGTGCCGTTGCCATGGATTCGTCAGCAAGTCTTTCAGCATAATTAAAGACTGCACGACCATCAACAACGTTGATGTTTTGAGGAGCAATTCGATCACCGAGAAATAGCGCATTCGTCTGTTTCAGCTCACCAGCATTATTAACGACAAGTGTCGCATAAAAGAAAGTTCCACTTCCTCCTGGTTCATGTGCAAGCAATACCGCGTAATCCATGTCTCCATCTTTGTCCGCATCCAATTCCACAGGATCACCAAAAGTACTTAATTTATTTTTTGTCGCAGAATTTTCAGCAATCGTAACTTCAGCCGAGCCGTTTTTCAACTGGAATTCCTGTCCATCAATATTATATTTAAAATTCAAAACATCCTTTTTTTCTGACGGCAGAATAATGTCGTTATCTGAAAAGTTAAACTTAATAAAGCCCGTTATTGCAACAATTGCAACAAGTGCAACAACCATTATGGTGATTCTTAATAATATTTTCATAGAGGTTAATTATAACAAAATTACAGAGAAATGCCCCTATCTAAAATTTCTTTGAAGTAAATATCTAAATCTTCCATTCTTCTAATTTCATCCAAAGAAAGCCACTTGAACTCGACATTTTCTGAAATATCTAGAATAGGATCACCTTTGGTTTCTCCGACATATGTCAGCCTCACAACATGCTTTTCCTCATTTGGGATAATATCCTGAGCATAAATTAGTCTAGGCTCCGAAGTGATCTCGAGCTGCGTCTCCTCCATTACTTCTCTCGCGAGGTTTTCAAGAAGTTTTGTACCAGGATTAATTCTACCGCCAACGATATCCCAATTGCCCTTTACGTTTTTGTATTTGTCACCCGATCGCTTTATTAACAAATATTTTCCATCTTGATTTTTCAAAAGTATTTTTACTCCAACTTGTAGTATCATAATTTTATGTTTTAGCCAGTAAGAAATTCGCTATCGGTACCTTCAATAAAATAAAGTCTTCCTTTATCTGTTACACCGAATTCTAAATAGATTCCATTATTCGGCTCATTTTTTAACTCAGTTCTCACATATCGAATTGCTTTTAGCGCCTCAGCTTGAATTTTACTTAAATCATCGGCCCCGTCTGGCGCAGTCCAAACAATATGTCTACTCGAGGTTTTTGAATCAAGCTGTTGTTGTTTAATATCTTCACTTTCTAATGACCATGATCGTGGCATTACTGGCGAATCATCTTCCATAATACCAAAATACTTAGGACATTTTTCCATATCTCTAACTCCAAAATAGTGCGGGCCTTTCCAACATTCAATCAAAATTCTGCCTTTGGAAGAAATTATTATTGTTCCCGCCATGGCCGTCTCGACAAATTCCTTTATTTAAACTTTTTTTTTTTCAACCCCCCATCCTTTTAACTTTTTCTTTTCATTATGTTTTTTAACTTATTAAAATTAATATTCAGTTTTTTTTTAACAACACCGGTTACCTTTTCAAATAATTTAAA
>CAYLNC010000008.1:0-1981 GCA_964385145.1 uncultured Candidatus Saccharibacteria bacterium
CTACCTGGCCACGCATAGACGTTGGAAGGAGAACAACTAATTTTCCATCAGAATCTGATTTTGGTTTCCAAAGGAAAGTTTCACTTGGGGTACTATCCTCGGCACCCGCCTCGTCCTTGTTTTTTGCTTCTTCGGAGTTACAGATTGCAGCACCGATTGCTTCTACACTGGTACCCTTTTTAATTAGACTCTTATGGTATTCAACAGCCCCTTTCTCCGGCTCTCTTCCAAGACATTTTTGATATGCCTTCGTAATTTTTTCACTGTCTGATTTGCTATCTCCAAAAATATCACTTGGCTTGAAACCGAAAATGTCCCCATCATTAATTAAGCCGAGATCAGGTGTTAAAAGGTCAAATATGTCGTCATTCGGAATCAGTGTGTCTGCTATTTTATCAAATAGGCCAGCTTCAACTCTCTGTATTCCAACGCCTATAATTGTTGTCACAACAAAAACAAATCCCAAAAAAATTGCTGATATTTTTTTCATAAGTTATTATACTAATTAATTTTTAATGATCGCTAATACCTGTTATACCTACATCATCACCGTTGCCTGTTGAAATTGTATATTGTCCTGGGTTTGCAATTCTAAAAGCGTAACTGTTGCAACCCTCCATTCCTGCACAAACCTCTGGGTGACTACCCCAAGCGAGAATTAAAATATTTTTATTTACTTTTACATAATGCTGCCCGCTATATTTTAGTTCATATGTGCCTGTGCTATTTGATTTATATTCCTCAAGAATATCGTGAAAAGGTACTGGACCTTTGTTAGAGTTTTGAACAACCAAAACTCTATTGTGAGGGTAGCTAGACTGTGGAACAAAAACTGCTGCGCGTGCCTCGGCTGACACTTGCATAATCGGAACGAATAAAAGAACTAAAATAATATAGCTGAAAAATTGTTTGTATTTAGACATGATAAAATTTACGGTAATAATATCTAATTATACACCCAGATATATAAAACAATATTAGTTATTCAACACAAAGCATTCTTAGGTTTTCAGAGTGTTGTGGTTGTTTTGAGCCACACAAAAATATCCTCGAGGGCGCGCACCCCATCACCAGATGCGATGTTATTTTGATGATATAAGATGTTTGTGCAATCTCCGGCGGCCCAAATTCCTGGGACGTTTGTTTTTTGATCCCAAGGATTAATTTTCACTGTGCCGTTTTCATCTAGTTCTACCAAATCGCTGACGAAATCAACTGCTGGAATAGCTCCAATTTCAACAAAAATTCCGGTGACGTTTAAAGTTTTCTCTTCGCCAGTTTTGTTGTCTCGATATCTCATGCCAGATACTAGAAAATCTCCAAAAACCTCTGTAATTTCGGCGTTTGTGACGATATTAAATTTTGGATTAGTGCGGAGATTTTCAACCGTTACTGGGTCAGCTCGGAATTCTTCGCGTCGATGTATGAGTGTGACACTTTTCGCATAAGCCAACAATTGGGCGGCACTTTCGAATGCAGAATTTCCACCGCCTACTACCACTACGTCTTTGTCTCTGAAAATAGGCCCGTCACAAGAGGCACAGTAGGTTAGACCTTTATGTTCGAATTTGTCCGCACCGACAGCAGTTATTTTACGACGAGTTGATCCTGTCGCCACAAGCACAGTTTTCGAAGTAAACTCTCCGTCAGTCGTTTCTACTTTGAAACCTCCTTCGATTTTCGACACCTTCTTAACGAAAGTCGCTGTCTTTATATCTACAAAATTACCCGCGTATGCTCGCAGATGCTCCTCCAATTTTCGCGCCAAATCGAGACCAGGGATCTTAACTTCTCCAATCCAGTTCTCAATTCCGTCCGAAACGATGCTTTGTCCGCCAAATTTGTCAGTAATTAGGAGAGTCTTCAATTGTTTTCGTGAAGCATAAACACCCGCCGCAACTCCAGCCGGTCCGCCTCCGATGATTATTAGTTCATACATGATAAATATGTTATCACAAATAGAAATAAACAAAAACACCTT
>CAYLNC010000008.1:2081-5719 GCA_964385145.1 uncultured Candidatus Saccharibacteria bacterium
CGAAAAGGTGTTTTTGTTTATTTCTATTTACGATTTCTACGTAGGAAAGAAGGAACCGCACCCCATTCGTCATCATTGTCTTCAGTGACGAGAGGCTTGGTTTCTTTCTTTTCGACTTTCTCTTCTTTTCTTTCAACTGGCATTGAGCTGAAGATTTTTCCCTTTGGTTCTTCAACTTTTGGCTCTTCTTTAATCATGCCACCGAAAAGTGATTTCTTTGGACCTGTTTCAGGAAATCCTGCGGCGATAATGGTAACTTTAACTTCACCTTTTTTGAGATTAGTGTCATTAACAGTACCGAAAATGACTTTCGCATCTTCGTCCATTGTTTCGGTGATAATTTTCGCAGCCTCTTGAATCTCGTGCATTGTTAGATCATCTCCACCCGCAATTGAGAAGAGGATACCTTGAGCACCGTTGATGGAAATATCGAGGAGAGGGGAATTGATAGCCATTTTTGCAGCTTCTTCGGCTCTTTTATCGCCACTTGCGATTCCGACACCCATAAGTGCAGAACCAGAATCTTTCAAAATTGCTCGCACATCGGCAAAGTCGATATTGATGATTCCTGGCGTTGTGATCAGGTCGGAAATTCCTTCAACAGCCTGTTTCAAAACGTCATCACACATTGCGAAAGCGTTCAGTGCAGTTGTTTCTTTTGAAATCTGATTCAACAATCTGTCGTTTGGAATCACCACGATTGCATCAACTTCTTTGCGCAATTCTGCCAAAGCGTTTTCAGCGATTCGCATTCGGTGTTTTCCTTCAAAGAAAAATGGTTTAGTAACAACAGCGACAGTCAAGGCGTTTGTCTCGCGTGCAATTGCTGCAGCAACAGCTGAAGCTCCAGAACCTGTTCCTCCTCCGAGACCGCAAGTCAAGAAAACCATGTCGGCACCTTTGATTGCCTCCTGAACTTCTTCTTTTGTTTCTTCGATTGCGCGTCGGCCGATTTCAGGATTCATACCAGCACCTAGACCTTTTGTTAGGTTTTTTCCGATGTGAATTTTTTTCTTTGCGAGACAACCATGCAAATCTTGCGCATCTGTGTTGATGGCAATGAATTCGACTCCTTTAACTTTGCTGTTGATCATGTGATTCACGACGTTCAGTCCTGAACCTCCAACACCAACAACCTTGATTCGAGCAAAAGTCTCGATCTCCGGTTTTACTTGTGGCATATTTTTAAATTAAATAACTATTAAACTCATCCCCATGAGTTATATATCATCATATATCATACAAATATTAAATCAAGCCTTGCTTTTTATGGAAGAAATCGTTTAAACCAGCGAGAAATACGTTGAAAAATATGCTTCCCAAAGCCTTTCGAGGAGTATCCATCTGAATCAATGCTCAAACCGTAGACACATAGGCCGTAGGCAACTGACCATGTTGAATCCTTGATTTTTATTGGGCCACTTTTTGAAAGCGGCTCTACTCGATTAGATGCGATTGTTGCGACGCGTGAAGGAAGTTTTAAAATTGCTTTTGCTAAATCTTCGGCAGTTGTTATTCCGCTACCTCCTCCTGTCAAAATTATTCCAGCAGGCAACAATCCGCTTTTGTTAATTTTTTTCAAGTGTGCGTCCACCAATTCGAAAACATCAGAGAGTCGAGAGTGAATAATATTTTTAATTTTGTTTTCAGGGCTTTTCTTTGGTGTTTCAGCAATCAAATTCGGCTCGTCTTTCATTTTTGCTTTTTCGGCATCGTCGAGTGAGATTTGCATGCCGAGAGCGATATCGTTGGTGATGTCGTTTGATCCGACTTTGAAAACTTCCATAGAGATAGGAACGTCCTCTTCGTAGACAATCATGGAGACGGTTTCTGAACCAATGTTGACGAGAACACATCCAGCAATTCGCTCAGTCTTTGAGAGATTAACAATTCCTGCTGCGAGCGGAGAAGCAACAGCGTCGATAATTTCGATGCCAGAATTTTCAACTGCGCTAACCATTTCTTGAACGTGATGTGTCAGACAGCTGATGTATAAAATTTTTGCTTCAAGCTTGTTGCCCTTGAGTCCTACTGGATCACCGAAAACTGGCTTGCCATCGATTTTATATTCAACAGGAATAGTGTGGATGATTTGGCGATTAATCAAAACAGAAGGAGGAATTTGTCGTTTGCTTTCATCAGTGACTTTCTCGATATCGAGGTCTGTAACCTCGTTGTCGGCGCGCGAAATTATGATGCTGCCGAAAGCTGTGTGGCTGCCGAGACCTATTCCGCTAATTGAAATGAAAGCTCGTTCGATTTTCACTCCGCTTTCTTTCTCGGCCTGTTTGACCGCCTTGCGAATGCTTCGAATTGCATCGGCTGGATTAATGATGTATCCGTGACGAAGCCCCTTTGATTCCGCGAATCCGAGCCCAATGATTTTTGGTAGTGGAGAGCCACTATCTCTGTCGCTTTCTGAAACGACGACTTTGACCTGGTATGTTCCGATGTCTATTCCGACTGAAATTTTTTTGCTCATAATAAAGATTCTTGCTCTTTATTCTACACCAAAAAAATTATAATTTTGCAAATTTTCCCACGTACAAATTTTCTTTTGCTTCCATTTTATCTCCGTGATCCATTCCGAGCAGATGAAGGCATCCGTGAATGAACAAAAATTTCGTCAGCTCTCGGAATTCCATGTCGAATTTTTTCTGTTGCTTCTTAACTTTATTTAAATTGATGAAGATTTCACCGGAATTTTTTTCTATTTCAAAACTGAGAATGTTTGGAACATAATTTTTCTGTCGATAGTTCTGATTTAGTTTTTTTGAACGACGATCTCCGACGAACGCCAAAGAGAGTTGGTATTTTTCACCAAGAATGGCCTGCTTCATTTTTGCAAAAACCAACTCGCTAACAGGGGAGTTGGTTTTTGTTAGATTAACGACATCAAACATGCTATTTTTTTCCTCTTGTTCGAGTTTCAGCAATTTTTCCAAGTTTGAAAAGTCTCTGATATTCAGCACCTCTCTTCAAAGTCTTCAATCGCTTCTTTTTCTTTGTATAATCAGACATTGGTCGCTCTGCATATCGAATAGATCGTACGCGTGGTAATACGCCTGATTCCTGAACTCGTCGAGTAAATCGCTTGATTATGCTCGCTGGGCTCTCGTTTTTCTTTCTTGTTACTTCAACGTTATTTGCCATAATTCACATAGATTATCATAGATAATTTTTTCTGACAAGCCATTTTACTTCAACCCTCTAATATATTCGACAATTTCACCAATCGGCACATTGCGCTGTGATTTGCCTTGAGCGTCTTTAATTATCGCGGCTTTGTCGAGTGCCTCTTTGTGTCCAATGATAATGAAGTATTCCGAGTTCAATTTTCCGGCTAATTGCAACTGTGAAGCTAATTTATCTCGAGCGATTCGATGTTTTACATAAACTTTCTCCTTATAAAGTCGTTCGATGAGGTCGAGAGCCAGAATTTTTGCACGCGTACCAACCTGAATCAAAAAGAATTTATTCTCGTCAGATTTTTTGAGAGATTTTTCTGTGACGGGCTTGCTTTCCTCAACCCAAACATTGGCGCTGATTGCGCGAACGTCTTTGCGAGTACCGAGTTTCTTTGAAAGCAAATCATAACGTGTGCCGGCAGCCAAAACTTTACCACTATCGCCATCAAC
>CAYLNC010000008.1:5819-18311 GCA_964385145.1 uncultured Candidatus Saccharibacteria bacterium
TGATCTTCCAAAATTGTTTTGATTGTTTTAATCATCAATCCATCTGCAATACTGTTTTCGACGCCGATGATGTGGAGACTCATCTGATCGAGACCGGTTCGTTTTCGTGACTGATTATGCTCGCCAGTTGCAGGTTGGTCAAAATATTTGAAGGTAGAAGATGCGCCCTCCTTCGCTGTGAAATCGAGAATTAGTTGTGCAACTTCTTCCATTGCAGGCAAATATTCGTCGAGATACTTTTTCTCCTTCTTTATCCCTGCGCACAATTTAATTGTCTCGTTTTCAACATTGAATTTTTGCTCTGGTTCGAAACCAAAATATTTTGCTGCAAGCGCAGCTTTCTTGAAGTTCTTTGTCTTTGTTGTTTTTGCCATATATTAAAATTTACCTGGTAAATAATCTATTTCCGAAAGAGGAAAAAGTCTCAAATATGCACGGCCAGTAATTGTCTTTGTTTTGATTGGACCGAAATATCTCGAGTCGAGGCTGTTGTTTCTGTTATCGCCCATGACGAAGATTTCGTCGCTAGCGACTTTCCATTCTCCGTTTGCATTGAAGACCTCAACAATGTAATTTTCTTTCAATTCCGAATATTCTTCACCTGGTCTCCTAATGAAAATTTCATTCCCAACAATTTTCACAGTTTCTCCTGGCAAACCGATTACTCTCTTGATGAAAAATTTTGAAGTGTCGCCGGCATATCTGAAAATCACAATGTCACCACGCGCAGGCGAATTGAAGTTGTACGATAATTGATCAACAATCAAATATTGACCGTCGTGAAATGTTGGATCCATCGACTGACCGCTCACAATGAATGGCTGGGCAACAAAGAATCTAATTGGCAGAACCACGAATACCACGAGCAGTATCAACGTTATGAGGTCGCGCTTAGTGAATTTGTTGCTTTTAACTTCAATTTTTTTAACGAGATTTGTTGTGTTTTCCATAGAATATCAGTCATTTTAATACACATTCGCGATTGACACAAATTTATTAACAACTAAAATGAAGTTCAATTATGAATTACATTATAGGTTTGGGAAATCCGGACGCAGAATATGAGGGGTCAAGACACAATGTTGGACGCGATATTGTGAAAAAGTTTGCAAAGAAATTTGGATTTGATGATTTTGAATTTAACAAAAAAATTAACGCGCAGGTTTCAGAAGGAAAAATTGGAAAGGAAAAAGTTATGCTCGTTTTGCCCGATACATATATGAATAAATCCGGCAGTGCACTGAAAACTTTAATCACGAGTGCAAAGAAAGCGGAATCAATGACAGTTGTTTACGACGATTTGGATTTGGGATTGGGAACTTTGAAAATTAGTTTTAACAAGAGTGACGGAGGCCATCGCGGATTGGCTTCGATTATCAAAGCGGTCAAAACAGAAAAGTTTCCACGGTTGCGAGTTGGAATTTCGACAGAGATGGCTTCAGGAAAAATTAAAAAACCGCAGGGCGAGGATGCTGTGGTCAAACATGTTCTCGGCAAATTCAGTCCAAAAGAGCAGGACGCGCTGAAGAAGGTTTTCACTCGTGCCGTGAACGGTTTGGAATTGATCGTGACGGAAGGGTATTTGATTGCGAGCAATCCTGTGAATGGTGGGAAATAAATATAAAAAACACCGAGCTCTCGCCCGGCGTCTTTTATTTTTTCAACTAGATTTTTGTTGAAAGTGTCATCTTCTGTTCCTTTGCATCAAACAGTGTAATCTTGAACTGGTAATTCTTGCCCAATTCCATTTTCTCTTTCAATTCAGCAGGACTTGCAAATTCGGAAATGTGAACCAAACCTGCGACACCCTCCTCGATTGATGCGAGCGCTCCGTGTTTGTTGTGCTTGATGACAACACCGTTAACAACGTCGCCTTTCTTGTATTTCTTTCCAGCTTCAACCCAAGGATTTTCTTTGAGAGCCTTGATTGAAAGTGAAATTTTTCCATCTTTAACTTCAATAACTTTGACTTTAACTGTATCTCCGACTGAATAATGCTGTCGTGGATTTTCAACTAGTGACCAATCAATTTCTGAAATGTGTACTAGACCCTCGATATCATTCTGTACTTTGACGAAGACTCCGAAATCGACAACGCCAGTGACTTCACCGTCCAAAATGTCGCCGACTTTGTATTTCGCAGCTGAAGCAGTTTTTGCCTCAGAAACTTTCTCAGAAGCAGATGCTCGCTCTGAAGAAATTCCTTTCTCTGAGAAAATCAATTTTCCATCATCTGAAGTTGCTCCGATAACTGTAACGGCCAATTCCTGACCAATCAATTTCTTGAGCTCCTCGAGAATTTTCATCTTGTCACCGTCAGTTACGCGAGGGTAGTGATCAGCTGACAATTGAGATGCAGGAAGAAATCCCTGTAATCCCTGCCATGACATAATCAAACCTCCCTTGTTTGCGTCCTGAACTGTAACGCCAATGACTTTCTTTGTTTTGATAGCTTCTTCCACTTCTCCCCAAATCAAAGCTTGTCGAGCTTCTTTCAGTGAAAGTTCAATGTAACCTTCCTCGTTTCTAATATCGACAACCTTTGCTTTAATCGAGTCCCCAACTCGAACTTTTCTAATCAAATCGCGAGCCGTGATGTACTCTCGACCGAAAATAATACCTGTACCAAATGGTGGCAAGTTTATGTAAATTGCTGATTTATCAACTGATATAACCAGACCCTCCACGATGTCTCCCTCGACAGGTGGTGTTGCTAAATTTGCTGCGACTTTTGTCATCTTGTCGCTAGCTCCTTCCATAGTAATTAAATCTTTCATTGTAAATTTGAAAAGTATAAATTCTCGGTGAATAACTATCGTGGCACGACCGAGGGTTATTTAGACTTTTGGCTGATAAAATACAATAGACAATAGTATACATATTTTTCTATAAAATGGAAGTACTTTACTAAAATTCACTTACAATCTATAATTCACCCCATGATTATCACTTACCAAGGAGTTGAGGCCATTAAAATTCAGCACGGAGATACAGTTGTTGCTTTTAATCCTCCATCAAAGAAGTCAAAGTTTAGCGGAACCAGTTTCGGTGCAGACATCGTTTTAATTTCTGTGAATCATCCAGATATGAACGGAGAGGAGGTGGCTTCACGAAATGACAAACAGGCATTCGCAATCAAGGGCCCAGGAGAATATGAATCGGCGGGATTGTTCGTGCGCGGATATGCTTCAAAAACAAAATACGGAGGTAAGGATCGCATCAACACAATTTACACCGTTACAATTGATGGAATAAATATTGCATATCTCGGAGCGCTCGGTGATGCAGAATTGGAACCAGAGACAAAAGAATTTCTCGGGGAATGCGACGTTTTGTTTGTCCCAATTGGTGGCGACGGAGTTCTCGATGCGAGCGAGGCATACAAATTAGCAGTGAAGAGAGAACCTGCAATCGTCATTCCAATTCACTATGGATCAGTTGGAGACAAAAACGCTCTAAAGGATTTCCTCGCAGAGGCCGGTGCAGAATCAGTCAAAGCAATCGACAAGCTAACCATCAAGAAAAAAGATTTGGAGGGGAAGAAGGGCGAGGTTGTAGTTTTAGCTTGTTAAATTTTCAAAATGTTTTCAAAAACCATTTCAAAATTGCGCGCAAAATCTGACGATCAAAAGAAAATGATTGCGCTGATTTCGTCTGCAATTATCACTGGTTTAATTTTTGCCGCTTGGTTATTTTCCGTCGTCGAGGGTGGATATTTGAAGGAAGATCAAACTGCGTCCGTTGAATCAGCAATTTCTCCGTTTGAATCCACAAAGAAAATTTTCAAAGAAATTTTTCAGGGCAAGACCGAAATTATCGACATAAATTAGCTTTGATATTAAAAGTTTTGTGATATAATACACGAATTATGGCAGGAAAAAAACCACAGGAAGACAATAATTTGGGTGCAGAATTGCATGACAAATTCGTAAATGCACCGGTCAGTGCCGAGATGAAAAAGGCTTACCTCGACTACTCTATGTCTGTTATTACCGACCGTGCACTCGCTGATGTTCGCGACGGATTGAAGCCCGTTCACCGCCGAATTTTGTATTCGATGTACAAAACTGGCTTGGTTCCAACTGCTCGATTTAAAAAATCTGCCACAGTGGTCGGAGATGTGCTCGGTAACTATCACCCTCATGGTGACATGTCTGTATACGACGCTATGGTCAAAATGGCACAACCATTCGTGATGCGATATCCACTAGTGCTCGGTCAGGGAAACTTTGGATCTGTTGATGGCGACAACGCTGCTGCCTATCGTTATACCGAAGCCAAGATGAGTAAATTGTCTGGTGAATTTATGATGGATATCGACAAAGAGACTGTCGATTTTCGCCCTAACTTTGACGCAACAAAAAAGGAGCCAATTGTTTTACCTTCGACTGTTCCAAACTTACTTTTGAATGGAACATTGGGTATTGCGGTTGGTATGGCTTCGAATATTCCTCCACACAATTTGCGCGAGGTTGTTGATGCAACTATCTATCTTGCCGACAATCCCAAAGCAACTGGTAGCGACTTGATGCAATTTGTGAAAGGCCCCGATTTTCCAACAGGAGGTGTAATTTTCAATCAAAAAGACATTCAGGAAGCCTGCTCAACAGGACGTGGTGGTGTCATTTGTCGTGGCGAAGCAGAAATAGTGGAGGAAAAATCTGGTGCCAGCCAAATCATAATCACATCTATTCCATATCGTGTTAACAAATCAGAATTGCTTGGAAAAATTGCCGAGCTTCACCGCGACAAGAAGGTGGAGGGTATCAAGGGACTTCGTGACGAATCAACAGACGAAATTCGAATCGTTATTGATGTCAAACCATCAGCACAACCACAGGCTCTATTGAACTTTTTATACAAACACACACAGCTCGAGGAAACTTTCCACTACAACATGGTCACATTGGTTGATGGGGTTCCGCAAACTTTGTCATTGAAGGGAATTCTAGAAGAATTTTTGAAGCATCGCGTCGAGGTCGTCACACGTCGCGCAAAATTTGAATTGAAAAAGGCCGAAGCTCGCGAGCACATTCTCCTCGGTTTGAAAAAGGCACTCGATCACATCGACGAAATTATCAAATTGATCAAATCTTCAAAGGATACTCCAGAGGCGCACGCAAACTTGATGAAGAAATTCAAGTTCAGTGAAATTCAGGCGACTGCAATTTTGGAAATGAAGCTTCAGAAATTGGCTGGTCTCGAGCGCAAGAAAATTGAGGACGAATTGAAGGCTGTTCAGGCATTGATCGAGGAATTGAAATCATTGCTCGCAAGCCGAACAAAAATCATGAACCTCATCAAGAGCGAATTGAAAACTATTTCAGAAAAATATGGCGACGATCGAATCACCAAGGTTGTAAAACACGGCGTGAAGAATATTTCCATGGAGGATCTCATTCCAGATGAAACTAGTGTTCTTGTTTTGACCAAAGGTGGATACATCAAACGAACAAATCCAGACGAATTCAAACAACAGAAACGCGGAGGAGTCGGCGTGATTGATATGGATACCAAAGACGAGGATTTCGTACAGATTTTCTTGGATGCTTCAACACATAGCGACCTGTTATTCTTCACTGACTGGGGACGAGTTTATCAGATGAAAATGTATGAAATTCCAGAGGGAAAACGATCAACCAAGGGTAAGTCAATTATGAATTTTCTCTCACTCGCAGCGGATGAACATGTTACATCGGTCCTCCCAATGACCAAGGAAATCAAGGGAATCGACGTCTCTATTATGATGATGACCAAGGAGGGTGTCGCTAAAAAGGTGGACGCAGCGAGCTTTACCGACGTGCGCAAGAGCGGAATCATTGCAATCAAATTGCATGATGAAGATAAATTGGTTTCAGCGTCTTTTGTTTCTGCCAAGGATGAAATTATTGTCGTGACACAAAACGGTCAGTCGATTCGATTTAAGGAGGCCGACATTCGTGAAATGGGTCGCAACGCTGCTGGTGTGCGCGGAATGAAATTAGGCAAGGGCGACATTGTTGTTAGCGCTCTTCCAGTTTACAAATCTGAAGCCGATCAAAATCTGCTCGTCTTCTCAGAAAACGGTTACGGAAAACAAACTGAATTGTCAGAATACAAAGTACAAAATCGCGGAGGTTCAGGAATTAAAACTGCCAAGGTTACTCCAAAAATCGGCAAAATTATGTCAGCTGCAGTCGTTACTGCCGACACTAGCGAGGTTGTTGCAATGTCACAAAAGGGTCAGGTCATCAGAATTAATGTCGAAGAAATTCCAAAACTCGGCCGACAGACTCAGGGTGTGCGTGTTATGAAGTTGCGCGACGGAGACAAAATCGCTTCTCTCATTTGTTTATAAGATTTTCCAATATCGCAAATAGTCTAGTATAATGGTGTGAGTATGTTTGCTACACCAGAAAGTATTTTGCAACAATTCAACGTCGACCCCGGCATGTCTGTGGCTGATTTGGGTTCGGGCGCAGGATTTTATAGTATTTTATTAGGACGCGCTGTCGGTCCATCAGGTAAAGTTTACGCCGTGGACGTTCAAAAGAGTTTGCTTCAAAAAATTCAAGCCGATTCTGCGGCACAGGGAGTTTTTAATATTAAACCAATTTGGGGTGATCTCGATAATCTAAAAGGAACAACATTGCCAGACAATTCTGTCGATCGTGTCGTCATCGTGAATACTTTATTCCAGGTCGAGAACAAAGACGGAATGATTTTGGAGTCTCTTCGTATATTGAAACCAAAAGGCAAATTGTTGTTGATCGATTGGTCTGACTCATTCGGTGGTATGGGCCCACAGCCAGCAGAAGTCATCAAACCAGATGTCGCACGAACAATGTTCGAATCAGAAAATTTTCAATTCGACCGAGACGTTATTGCTGGCGACCACCATTACGGCTTTATATTTAAAAAACAATGAACGACAAAAAATCACCATTTCAGACAATTCTATTTTCAATATTAGTTATTGCGATTGTTGCCGGAGTTTTGATTTTTTCGATGCAAAGACAGAGCCAAACTAGTACAGCGACGCCGGTTACAATTTGGGGAACTCTTAGTCAGGAAACTTTTTCTGCATATCTGAACCAAATCAATGAAGCAAGTCGCGATTCAATCAAGGCTTCATATAGAGAAATTGAAGTTGATAAATTTGAAACAGCGCTGGTTGAAGCTTTGGCTTCGGGAACGGGTCCAGATATGGTTATCATGAAAGACGATTGGCTAATTAAACATGAAAATAAATTGTATACGATTGGTTATGACTATCTGCCTCAGAAAATGTTTAGGGAAACTTTCGTTGAAGCAGGAGACATTCTTTTGAAACAAAATGGAATTTCTGGTTTTCCATTTATCATTGATCCGTTGATGATGTATTTTAATCGTGCAACATTGAATTCGGCAGGAATTGCTTTCGCTCCAAAATATTGGGATGAATTTTTGAAAGTTGTACCGGGACTTGTTCGAAAAGACTCCTCATTTAACATTAGTAAATCCGCAGTAGCGCTCGGAGAATTTAAAAACATTAAAAACGCAAAAGAAATTCTGATTACTATGATATTGCAGGCCGGTAACCCAATAGTAACTAGAAATTCTGACGCACAGAATCAGAACGCCGGAAAATTTATTGTGAATTTAGATGGCAGAAATGGTTTTGCTCTTGCACCTGCGGATGCCGCGCTGAACTATTACACACAATTCTCCAACCCATCGAAGACTTTATATTCGTGGAATCGAGCGTTGCCCAACTCCGATGAAATGTTTTTGTCAGGGAATTTGGCATTCTATTTTGGTCTCGCCAGCGAGTACTTTACAATTCAACGTAAAAATCCAAACCTGAACTTTGACGTAGCCGTTTTGCCACAATCACGTAGCAGCGATGCAAAATTTACTTACGGTGATTTGTACTTTATTGGAATAATCAATAACTCGAAAAACATTCCTGGTGCGCTCGGCGCCTCAAACGTTTTGACAAGTGCAGAAAATTTGAAGTTGCTCGCAAACATTGTGAATCTGCCGTCGGTTCGCCGAGACCTCTTGGTAGATCAGAACAGCAGCTCTGTCCTGCAGAATTTTAATTTGTCAGCACTTATCTCAAAACCATTCATTGACCCAGATAGCACAAGAACCACAAAAATATTTTCTGATATGATAGAATCATACACATCAGGCAGATCGCTAATTTCGGAAGCGATTGAGCGTGCGCAAAATGAATTAAATCAGATTAATTTGGAATAAAATGAAAAATATATTTAGCAGAATGTTCATAGTGTTTACAATCCTAGCGTTGCTATTTATCTCGGTGTCGGTTGTGAACGCAGGTGGTACTGCTAGTCCAACTAATTTTGATAATACAAATATTAACGGTGCTGGTTGTTCAGGGTTAGTTTGTTGTGTAAATCCTCCAGACTGTGATTTTACAGATTTTAAAAATACTGTCGCAAATATCATTCTTAAACTTTTGCAATTGTGCTTGGCGGCGGTCTCCTTGATGTTTGCATATGTTGGTTATGAATATTTAATGTCACAAGATAATGCTGGTAGAAGACAAAAAGCACACGGAATGCTAACAAAAGCGGGAATTGGACTAATTATTGTTTTAACTGCTTTTCTAATTGTAGAACTCATAACAAGAACTCTAGGATTGGATGTTGGTATAATACAGTTAATAAAATAATATGAAAAAATATACAAAGAGAATTTATATTGCAATTGCGGTGATAGCAACACAGTTATTCTTCAGAGGTGTTAGTGCTGGGGGTGGTACAACAGGACCGTCGACGGGTGTAGTTTTTAATAACCCAATTTCAGGTATAAAAAATATTTACGCCTTAATCTATACAATTCTCGATTTTGTTGCCAAAGCGGGATCTATTGTTGTGATTGTTATGATTATCTACTCTGGATTTCTCTTTGTAAAAGCACAGGGTAACCCAGGAGAAATTGAAAAAGCGAAATCAACTTTCTTGTGGTCTGTAGTTGGTGCAATAATTTTGTTAGGGGCAAAGGCGCTTGCGCTCGTGGTATGTAATACAGCGAATGGTTTGGGTGCAGGGGTTAGCTGTAGTCTAATGCAATAATATATGGCTATAAATTTTGATTGGGGAAGCGACACAACAGGCGGAGGAACAAGGACAGTTGTTCAGCCTGATACAGTTAATGGGGTTACGGATGTTGTAGGTGCCATTAAAAACTTCTTCAGTTATCCGCAGTCGAATGATCTAAACGGAGTGCTATACACTTTCATTTGGCTCATTCAGAAGGCGACCTACGTAATTATCGGCCTGGCAGTTCTGTATTTTTTGTGGGGCCTATTGAAGTATATTAAAACTGCCGCTGGGGACGAATTAGAAGAAGCGAAAGGCATGATAATTAATGGTATAATTATCATATTCGTTATGGTGTCGATATGGGGTCTAGTTCGAGTTATAGCAAGCACCGTTCAGGTTAATGTCGATAGCTCGAGCTCATTACCAGTTAAGACGATTTCAATTCCAAGATAATTTATGCGAGTTACAAATTTAAGAGATATAATTTATGTATTACTAGGACTTTCTAGAACCATTGTATATTTGATAATGGCATTAGCGACCGTATATTTCCTCTGGGGGTTAGTTGGATATATTAAAAGTTCCGGAGATGTTTCTTCCCGAGAAGAAAGTCGAAAATACATCATATATGGTCTCCTCGGTTTATTTGTTATGACTGGCGTATGGGGATTAGTTGAAATTCTCACAAACACATTTGGATTCAGCGGAATTGGAATTCCTCAAATTAGAATTTAGTCTGGCTGTTCATTTCTTTTGTATTGCCAATTTATTGTTGATATAATGTATAGGTATAAATTTATTAGTTTATTTTAATTAAAATGAAAAGTATTTCAAAAATTAGTTATTTAATGGCAGGAGTTGCTTCAATCGTTCCTTCATTTGCATTTGCTGCAGGTCAGGGATTAGATGGAATCATCACATTGGTTGGAAACATAATCGGAAAAATAATTCCAATTATCATCGCGATTGCGGTCGTAATGTTCCTCTGGGGTGTTCTAAAGTATGTTACAGCTAAAGATGAGGACGGACACAAAGAAGCAATCAGCGTTATGATTTCCGGAATTGTTGTCCTATTCGTCATGGTTTCAATTTGGGGATTGGTCAATATTCTTTCTGAGACATTGGGATTGAGCACAACAGCTATTCCAAACCCACCCGGAATTCCAGGATACGGAACACGATAATTAAAGCTCATGCAACTTAACGCGTTCCTAACGAAATTAGTGGACACTATTGTTAATCCTTTTATCGTCCTAATGTTTGCTGCTGCAGTTGTGTATTTCCTCTGGGGAGTATTCAATTATGTAAAGGGGGCAGCTAGTGATTCTGACAGGGCAACTGGTGCACAGCACATTCTATGGGGTGTTATAGGAATGTTCATCATGGTCTCTGTCTACGGAATAATTAAGGTTGCATTAAATACTTTTGGTTTAGGTTCATCTGGTTTCTAGTCAAAGTTTTAGGCAATAAAAAAGGCCGGGTCGTCGCTTGCGCGACGCCCGGCCGTTGCCGTGTCTAGTCTGTATACCACACGACAACATGAACAGGGAGTGTCAGCAGCAACCCGTCCCTTTTGGGGAGACGGAAGCTGATTGACCTGACATCCGATGGGATTCCGATTTGGTTCCCTGGATAGTCGGTATCCCACCCGTCAATTCTTCCGGAGGGGCTCATACTGACACCCCGCCGGTTTTGGATCTGAACCAGCCACTGGCCCCGATCACCATCCCAATTGAACGGTCGTCCGTTTGTCTCGATGGTGACTGTGTTTCCCCCGGGTTGCAGAATGAATTCATGCATTTCCGGAACAATCACGATGGGTTCATCCTCCTTTTCGACTTTCACCGTGGTGGTGGGAGTCGAAGGGGAGTTGTACCACACAGCGATTGAGTCAAGTGCCGAGAGGATGCTCTTCAAGTTGAAGAATATCACACCCAACACCAGTATCGACAATAGTATCTTTGTACTCGTACTCATGTTTGTCCTCCTTCTCCGTGCCCATCGTGAGCAAGGATTTTCATTGTTTTAATATCTCCAGTATCTCCACCAATGACTTCGTATTGAATTCTTTTCACGTCACCGGTTCCGGTCAGATTTGCAACGAGAAGCATCTGATCGGTTAACTGTTTTTCTGTTGGATTTATTACACCAGCAGCACGCAGGTTCTCAAGAGCTTGTTCACGAACTTGAACCGCAGCGTTTCTCTGGCTGATGGCCTTGGCGTATTCTGCCGTGTTATCTGCATTGCTCACAAGTAGTACTGAGAGCGACACGCCACACTTTTTCAGAATTAGCGGAGCCACCGCATTTAGGAGTAGTTCGCTTAGGGCCTCCTTCTTTTTTCCCACATGTTCCTTTGCGATATCAATTGTGGCCATGTTTGAAAGAATGTCGTTGAGCTGAAGTTTCGACATGTCCGATAGATTTCCTTTTACAATTTCATTTCTATCGGGGTCATTTGCCGCCAGCGGAAGAAAAACTCCATAGTCGCTGGGGACATAGGTATAAGATATGGTTATGATGTACGTAATGGTTGCAAGTTCGAGTTCAAATTTCGTAGTATCCTTCACGTTTTTAAACTCGATCTTTCTTTCACGAGACTCACCAGGTCGAAGAATCTTCGTACCGTTGGTAAGTACCATGTATCTTGTCCCTCCACTCTTTGACTTACCTCCAAACAGTCCATCGACAACTCCCCACACAACGTTTTCCTTCTCAGTTACAATCAAATTCTTCTTGATCAAAACTGCGAAAAGTATCGTTGCGATGAAGAGTGTGTTGGATGACAGTTTCTGGTCCAGGGTCGCACGCTGTATAACGGCGGCGACCATCGAACCGGGGGTGAGAGAGTAGAACAAGTAACCGAGCCAACGAATTGGCTGGTTCAAGTTCTTGCCCTCACTGTTCAACAATGTCGCTAGCAGAAAGAAAAAAACGCTCCCTGCAAATGCGATCATGGTTATCTCGAAATAGTTGATGTTCATTAGTATCTCCCTGTGTTTGTTTTTGAAAGGTCTATCCGTATCTGATTTGCATATTATATCACAACCAGACAATTTGTCAAACGCCAGAAACTTCAAAAACAACGAAAAAAGCCCCCAAAATAAGGGCCATTTTGTGCGCAAGAGAGGACTTGAACCTCCACGAGTTTCCTCACTAGTTCCTAAGACTAGCGCGTATACCATTCCGCCACTTGCGCGTACGCTACATTGTCGCTTAAATTACCTAATTTTGCAATCTAAACTTGTCCGCCCAGTAGGATTCGAACCTACGACCTTTCGCTTAAGAGGCGATTGCTCTACCAACTGAGCTATGGGCGGAATAAATAAAAGAGTAACAAAAATTCACCAATTAAACAAGATATCTCCAGTGCCAAGGTTCATAAATCACACCAAGTTTGTTTTTCTTTGGGAAGCTTTCGGTGAATCCAAATTTGCGCGCATTTTTTTGAAGCCAC
>CAYLNC010000009.1:0-16344 GCA_964385145.1 uncultured Candidatus Saccharibacteria bacterium
CGAACCCCAGTAATGAATTTCACCAAACCACACTCAACGGCGCGTCAATCGGCCGTTTTTTATTTTCAACGATACTTTTTATAAACTTTAATTCGATTCAATTCTTTGTCGATTAATTCTTGATATTGCTCAAAATGTTCTTCACCATCTTTCTCATTCATAGCTTGCTGAGCGCGAGCAAGTGCCTCTTCTGCACGATACAAATCCAAATCTGTAACCTTCTCGGAGCGCGACACTAGAACGATCACTTCAGTCGGAATTTTATTTTTATCGTCGGCAGGTCTAATTTCCACAATACCAGAAGCAACAACCATCGGAGTCAGAGAATTTTCGCCACTCTTTTTATACTTGACCTCACCAGCTCGAATAATCGAAACAAGCGGAGAGTGATTCGGTAAGATCGTGATCTCACCAGCCTCTGTAGGAACAACAACCTCTGCAACTTCTTCTTGCAGTGCAATTTTATCCGGCGTTAAGATTTTTAATTTGATTACGTGCGTCATTTTATTTTTTATTCTTCTCTTCGTGATCTTTGATTACATCCTCAATACTTCCCTTCATGTAGAAAGATTGCTCGTGAATGTGATCGTATTTTCCTGCGAGAATATCTTTGAAACTTCTGATTGTATCCTCCTTTTTAACATAAATTCCCGCAACACCATTGAATTGCGCTGCAACACGGAACGGTTGGGATAGGAATTTTTGAATTTTTCGTGCACGGAATACAGTCATTTTGTCTTCATCAGACAATTCATCCATTCCAAGAATTGAAATGATACCTTGCAAATCCTTGTATCGCTGCAAAATTCTCTGTACGCCCTGGGCGACTTCATAATGTTCTTCACCAACAATGTTTGCATCCAAAATCGTCGAGCTAGAGTCGAGTGGATCAACGGCTGGGTAAATTCCAATTTCGGTCAACGCACGGTTCAACACGACAGTAGAGTCGAGATGAGTGAAGGTTGTAGCGGGCGCAGGATCAGTAAGGTCGTCGGCAGGCACATAGACCGCCTGCACGGATGTAATGGAACCATTTTTTGTCGAAGTAATTCTCTCCTGCAAATTTCCCATCTCTGTTGCGAGAGTTGGTTGATATCCAACGGCGCTTGGCATTCGTCCGAGCAACGCTGACATTTCTGAACCGGCCTGTGTGAATCGGAAAATATTGTCGATAAACAAAAGCAAATCCTTGCCTTCTGTATCTCTAAAATGTTCTGCCATAGTTAGAGCAGACAAAGCCACTCGAGCTCGCGCACCTGGTGATTCATTCATTTGTCCGAACACCAAACATGTCTTGTCCAAAACTTTCGCCTCTTTCATTTCTTTATACAAATCGTTTCCTTCTCGAGAACGTTCACCTACTCCAGCAAAAACTGAATATCCTCCGTGCTCGCTCGCGATATTGTTGATGAGCTCCTGAATGATGACGGTTTTTCCTACGCCGGCGCCACCGAACAATCCAACTTTTCCTCCTTTCAAGAATGGGCAGATGAGATCGATAACTTTCACACCAGTTTCGAGAATTTCAGTCTTTGTTGACTGCTCTTCAAATTTTGGAGATAGACGGTGAATTGGACTTTTCTTGTCGTTTGAGTACGGCATCTTGTCGATCGGATTTCCAACCACATCAAACATTCGACCGAGAACAGATTCGCCAACAGGAACAGAGATCGGAGCACCAGTGTCGAGAACCTCCTGACCTCGGATGAGACCGTCAGTAGTTGTCATGGCAATTGCTCGAACCTCGTTTAACCCCTTGTGCTGATTCACTTCCAAAACAACATTTACACCCGCACCGTTTGTGACAGTGAGTGCATTATAGATATCGGGTAACTTTCCCTCGAATTTTACATCGACTACTGGTCCAATAATTTGTGTGATTTTTCCTTTGTTCATGTTTTTAATTTTTATTTAAAGCTTCTGCCCCTGCGATAATCTCTGCCACTTCCTGCGTAATGTTTGCCTGGCGAGCTCTGTTAAAGGTTAATAATAAGTCCGACACTAATTCCGTCGCGTTGTCGGTAGCGTTTTTCATGGCCACCATTCGCGAGCTATGCTCGGACGCGAGAGACTCGAGCATAATTTGGAGAAGGACGTCGTTCAGAAGTGTCGGAATAACTTTTTCCAGCACGCGCGCTTCTGATGGCTCAAAAATGTAAAGCGGTGTTACAACATTTTTTTCCTCAATCGACTCTGTGTTCGAATCTATTAGAAAGTTTTGCGTCGCTTTAACACTGATGGGTAAAATTTTTCTCGCAATCGGTTGATAATTCAATCTTTTTACAAACTCAGTATAAATTGCAACAACTCTCTTATATTTTCCTGTCTCCAAAAATTGTTTCATTAAAAATTTTCTGAGCGAGACAACTTCCTCGATTGAAATGTCTTCGCCGAAATCATGAAAGCTTGCGATGATTTTGAATTTATTTCGGTGTGCAATCTTTTCTGCTTGTTTTCCAATTGTCACAGCCTCAATTTTGTCTCCGTGCTTCATTTTGTACTGGTGCACGAGTTTTGAAATGTTCATGTTGTATGAACCGCAGAGACCTTTATTTGAAGCAAAAATAACTAACAAAGTTGCGTTACCTTTACCAAGCTCGAGCAATGGGTGTTCAATCTCGCGTTCATTTGCCAAGGTTTTCAAAATTTCAAGCGCATATTTTGCATACTCTTTTGAACGCAACGACAAATCAACCGCCTTCTTCATTTTTGCGATTGAAACCATCTCCATCGTTTTAGTAATCTTTTTGATATTACTAATCGAAGTGATCTTTTGTTTAATTGTTTTAATTTGCGTCGCCATAATTATTTTTTACTTCCCTTGAATTCTGTAATTGCATCGCTCAATTGTTGTTTCAGTTCGTCAGTCCAATCTTTCTCGAGCGCAGTCATCAACTCCTTTTTTGAAGTGTCCAAGAACGCATGCAGTTCCAATTCCCAATTTTTAATTGCAGTTTTCTCTACATCATCCAAAAATCCGTTGTTTACCGCAAAAATACTTGCGACCTGTTTTGCAACTGGTACCGGCGCGTATTGTGGTTGCTTCAAAACTTCGACAGTTTTCGCTCCACGATCCAAAATTTTTCGAGTTTCTGGATCCAAATCCGAATCAAATTGCGAGAAGCTTTCCAATTCACGATATTGCGCGAGTGACAATTTCATCGGGCCAGCGTTCTTCTTCATAGATTTAATTTGAGCTGAACCTCCAACACGAGAAACAGAAAATCCGACGTTAATTGCAGGTTTGATTCCTTTATAGAACAAACTGGACTCGAGGAAAATCTGTCCGTCGGTAATTGAAATTACGTTTGTTGGAATGTATGCAGAGATATCGCCACCTTGCGTCTCAATAATTGGCAGAGCTGTAATTGAACCACCACCAGCTTCCTCATTTCTGCGGCACGCTCTCTCGAGCAATCGTGAGTGCAAATAGAAAACGTCTCCAGGGTAGGCTTCACGGCCAGGTGGACGTCGCAACAATAGAGAAATTTCTCGGTAAGCATTCGCATGTTTTGAAAGATCGTCGTAAACAACCAAAACATCTTCGCCTTTCTCCATGAAATATTCCGCAACAGCAACTCCAGCGTATGGGGCTAGATACAATAGTGATGCATTATCTGAAGCCCCGGCCAAGACAACAGTTGTGTATTCCATCGCTCCGCGCTTTTCCAACTCACTGACGACGCGCATTACCTTTGATTTCTTTTGACCGATTGCAACATAGACACATTTCACGCCCTTGCCTTTCTGATTGATGATAGTGTCGATCGCAAGCGCAGTCTTTCCGGTTTGTCTATCGCCAATAATCAACTCTCTTTGTCCTCGACCAATTGGAACGAGCACATCGATAACTTTCAAACCAGTTTGAAGTGGAACGTCGACAGATTTTCTATCCATGACACCGGCCGCAACACGCTCGATGAACATTTCTTTTTCTCCACGAATTGCATCGCGCCCATCCTGTGGCACGAGTAGTGGATCAACGACTCTCCCCAAAACTTCATCAGAAACATTTATCGACAAAATTCTGCCAGTTCTTTTCACCTTGTCGCCTTCGCGCACTTTGGTGAAGTCTCCCAAAATAATCGCACCAATTGTGTCCTCCTCGAGGTTCAAAGCGAGGCCATAGAGATTTTCAGAAAAATAAATCATCTCGGATGACATACATCCTGACAATCCAGAAATCTTTGCAATACCGTCTCCAACTGAAACAACCGTTCCGAATTCTGTTGATTCTACTCCGCCCTCGAACCCGTCAATCTTATCTCTAAGCTTTTTTATAATTGAATCTACTGACATATTTTTAATTTGCGATTAATTTGTTTTTTAATAATTTCAACTGATTTTTTATGCTGGCATCATAAATAAATCCTTTATAAGTTGCTACAAATCCTCCAATCAAATCTGCATTTATTTTATGATTAACTTTTTTCGGATCACCGAATTTTTTATGGATACTTTCTAGCACCTTCTCACTTCCCTTATCAGATATTTCGATTTCAAGTGTACTGTGCGCAACATCCTGATTGTGTAAGTTCTCAAGATGAGCAACCACCTGCGGCAACAAATTCATCAAACCTCCCTCCTCCAAATATTCAATCAAAACATCCGCCAAGTTTTTATTAGCGCTTTTATGCTCACCGAGCACTTTGTAAAAAGATATTGCAATTTGTCTTGATGAAACCATATTTATGATTTGAATTCGAACGAGTTTAATGATTTTAAAATAATTTTCTCTTTCTCTGTTTGTGAAAGATTTTCTTTGAGAACCTTTTCAACTCCAGACATAACCATGTCGGAAACTTCTTTTTCAAGTTTCTTTTCCATTTTCTTTTTCTGTTCGTCTAGTTCTTTTTGTCCATCTTTCAGAATTTCCTTCTTGGCTTTCTCTGCCTCAACTTCAGAAAGCGAAATTATTTTGTCTCCGTGCTTTTGCGCTTCACCGATAATTTGATTTGCTTTACTCTTTGCTTCGTCTAATTTTTGCTTCTTAATTTGCTCTGCTTGAACTAAATCAGTTCGTGCTTTCTCTGCATCATCGAGACCCTGGTCAATTTTCTGCTGTCGCTCATTGATGATCTTGAAAATTGGCTTGAATGCAAACTTTTTGAGAATTAGGAAAATTACTACGAAGTTAAAGAGGTTCGCAAGTGCAACCTGCCAATCGAAACCAATTTTCCCTAAAATTTCTAACATATTTTATAGCAAGAAGAATGCAACGAAAGCATAAATGGCAGTTGATTCCGCAAGAGCCACACCGATAATCATCTTTGGGAAGATGCTGCCCGCTGCGTCTGGATTTCTACCAATTGCTTCCAATGCTTTTGCGATGATGTAACCTTCTGCTAAAGCTGATCCGGCTTGTGCAATTGTCATTGTAATTGCTTTTGCTATTAATCGTGCTGATTCTACGTTTTCCATAAATTAAATTAATTATAATAATAAATGCAAAATATAATTTTGCCCTCTCAACTCTTTCTTTCGAAAAAATTGAAGGGGCAAGACTCTATTTGGCGGGCTCCTCCTCCTTGATCGACAACATGTAATACGCTGTGACCAAAGATCCGAACACAATTGCCTGAACAACACCAGATAACAGCGACATCGCTGACCAAGCAATTGGGACAAAATACGCAAAAGCCCCCAGCATAAGTGTGGATAAAACTTCACCTGCATACATGTTTCCAAACAGACGGAGCGAAAGTGAGACGACTTTTGCAAATTCACCAATAATATCCAAAATTCCAATGAAAAAATCTACAATTGACATCATTCCGTCACCAATACTTTTTTTGAAACCGAGAAAGATTTCTTTGAGCTTTAGAAACTTTCCAATATATCCAAAGAAACCCCAGTCGGAAATTGAGATGATATTCAACACAATCACACAACCAAGTGCTAGTCCGAATGTTGTATTAAAATCAGTTGTTGGTGCACGAAATATAGAGGCTCCATTAAACTGAATCGACATAATTCCTGGAATCATTCCAATAAGGTTCGATATTGCGACATACATAAAGATTGTTGCAATGAGTGGAAATATATTTTCTGCTGTCTTTCTGTTGCCTGTGATTTGAGAAATCAGATTTATCATTGCTTCGATAATCATTTCGAAGGCAGTCTGTTTTTTATTTGGTCTTATTTTGTACTTTCTAATCGCAAAAAAACAGAATAATGCGAGAAGAATCAGAATAAAAAATGAAAGAAGTGTCGTGTTAGTTATCTTGTACCCACCAATGGAGAATATCGTGTCAGGATGTATTGAAGTAATTTCTCGGGTAAGTCTAAACATATTTTTATTCTTTAACTACATTTTCTGCCTTACGTGCCTCTTTAATCTGAAGATCCAATTCTTTCATCTGTGCTGTAACCTTCTGATATCTGATTCCGACAATTAGCCACGACAAAAAGAAAGCCACAAACAAAAATACGATAATCCAATTTATCGTATTTTCTAGATTGTTTATTTTTTTACCAATAAAAATGGCAGCAACAGCAGGAATTCCAAAGATAAAAACCATTTCAAACATCAACCAAAAAATCCTAGTGGTGAAGGCATCTCTTTTCTGTTCTAATTGTTTGAGGTTCATATCCCATTTAAAGAGGTATTATAACAGATTTATAGATGTGCAGCAAAATTAATTGTGAATTAATAAAATGTTGACTTTGTGACGTAGCTGCTTCGGAACGACCCTCAACACACGCGATCAGCTTTCTATTTTTATTGACTATCCACAATACTTAATGTATATTTTCTTTCGATCTGTTCAAACAAACCATAAAGAGGTAACGTGATGAAAACTGACAAGGAAGTATCGAACTTCAAGGCAGACCTACGGCGTTCAAAAAAGTTCGCCATGCGGGTTTACGCCTACGTGAATTTCAGCAAGCACGACGACCTAATCCTACGACAGCATGTGCTTGCTGCATGCGGTTTCGGGAGAAAGCCGAAAATGAAGCGCGATAAGAAGTCGCTCTCGGTCAGGCGCGAGACATACAACAAGCTTCTCGTGGTCCAGAATCGCGAGGAACTTGTTTCCATCATCAAAGTGCTCAAAGTGGGCAGTGAGATGTGGCAGGCAGCGATTCGTCGCCTGAAGAACATGCTGATGGGAAAGCCTGGTTGGGCAGCATAACCAACCGAGAGGATTCCTCGCCCCGTCCCGAGAAGGAGGGGCTTTTTATTTACACTCCGCCGGTGCCACAGTAATATTCACCTCCTGAAAACCAAAACTCTGGAACATAGCAGTAAGTTGTTTCTTTAGATTTTCAGTAGCGACATCTAAAATCTTTGAATCACATGCTGAGCGACGAATTTCTTGTTCTGCAATTAGACGCGCTTCAGTCTCGAGATTAGGATCACCTTTTGTTAGCCAGCCCAATTTTCTATCATAAACGCGAGTTTTCTCATTGTCTAATTTTGTTACTAAAATTTCAGGTGCCGGCAATTGCAAACTGACAACCTGTTCAAAAACTTCTACATTTTCTTTCGTAATGCTCGACAAATCAAAACCAGCAATGACTTGTCCGTGAGCAATCAACAAAATTTTGTCACCAAACAAAATATTTTGAAGCGAACTTGCTCCTTTGCCTGCCTCGATAATTTTTTCAATGTTAAACGAAGCTGTCTCTATTCGATTCAGCGCGACTATTTCTTTCACAACTGCAACCTGATCGGTATTGAAATATTTTTTTATACTAAATGTTCCTGAATATTTTGAAATAGACATTGCGACGATAATAATAATCAGCAAAATTAATAAGATCTTTTTCATACATTCATAATATCATTGAATTCACGTTATGAGAAAAAACTTTGAATATAATTTTTGTACTTCACAATCACACTAAATCGGGCTAATATTAGTACATGCAAAAGAAAACAGAGTTGTATTTTCTATTGGGATTATTAATAATCATCGCGATCTTAACTTTCTTCATTTATAAGCCTTTTATCTACGTCCTATTTCTCGCAGTCGTAGTTGCTACAATTTTCCAACCAGTCTATAGACGTGCTCTAAAAATTTCTAGAAACAAACCAGGCCTCGCTTCACTTCTCTCAACTATATTTGTGCTCCTCATCGTAATTATTCCGGTCAGTTTCATAGCGACACAAATACTTCGCGAATCGACTTCCCTATACTCATATATTTTAAACAGCAACAGCGAGATTTTCTCTCAGGGCGCAAATGAATCTTTTTTGAAGCTCGCAAACGCGTTCCCGATTCTGAAAAATTTTGATTTGAATCTAAACACATACGCAGAAAGATTTCTAAATTGGCTGCTTCCATATTGGGGCTCACTATTTTCAAACTTGATAAAGATTACTACCAGCACTTTCATCTTCCTAATCGCGCTCTATTACATGTTCAAAGATGGTGAAAAATTAAAACTGGCGATTCGAGAAATGAGTCCGCTCAAAGACTCATACGACAACACAATCTTCAAAAAAATGGAGAACGCAATCAACTCCATTATCAAAGGAAGTCTCATCATTGCCATCATTCAAGGAATTGTGACCTCGATTGGATTCTTGATTTTTGGAGTTCCTAGCGCATTCCTCTGGGGAACAATCGCCTCAATTACAGCTCTTATTCCTAGCGTTGGTACCAGTCTTGTGATCATACCCGCAATTATCTATCTCTTCTTCAGTGGAAGCCTCCTCCCTGCAATCGGCCTAGCAATTTGGGGATTCTTTGCTGTCGGTTTAATTGATAATTTCCTTGGTCCAAAATTAGTTGAGCGCGGAATTAAAATTCACCCATTCTTAATTTTGCTTTCAGTTTTGGGAGGACTTGCACTATTCGGTCCAATTGGTTTCATCATTGGTCCGGTCGTTCTCAGCCTACTTTTCACACTTTCGGTCATCTATTCTGAAATAGTTCACAAGCAAATATAATATGCAGAAAATAATTTTGTCGATAATAATTGTTATTTTAATTGTTCTCGCATTTCGAGATGAAAAAACTGAAGTCGTTACAATTACCAAAGTAAATAATTTTGAAGAATGTTTGCTCGCAGGATATCCTGTGCAGGAATCATATCCGCGTCGATGTGTTAGTCCAGATGGGAAAGCTTTCAGCGAATACATTGGAAATAGGATTGAAAAACAGGACTTGATTGTTGTAGATTCACCTCTACCCAATCAGACAATTAACAGCGCATTTCAAATTTCTGGAAAGGCGCGCGGATTTTGGTTTTTTGAAGGAGAAATATCTGGCAGGGTTTTGGACCAAAGCAAAAAAACAATTTCAAATTTCTCAATCATGACAGAGAATGAGTGGATGACTGAAGAGTTTGTCAGTTTTAATAAAATTATTGAACTTGGTACAACAACTCTGCCCCAAAGAGGATATATTGAAATAATAAAAAACAATCCGTCAGAAATGCGCGAGAAAGACGACTCTCTCATCATCCCTATTTCATTCTCAAGTAGTACAATCGAAATTCCTCAGGTAATCGCTCAATAGAATACCGCAACATGGTTCTCGGTATTCTCCTAACATTCTTGTCCAAAAACTTTATCAAAGTCTTTTCTGACTTTTTTCCCACTTCACGCAGCATCCAGCCACACGCCTTGTGAATCAAATCTTGCTCATCTTTCATTAGAATTTCACAAATCTTGATTGTATCCGAAAATTGACCCGCTCTAATTAGAGTGTACGTCGAGACGATTGCGATTCTCCTTTCCCATAGATTTTTTGATGCTGCAAATTTATACAGAACGTCCCTATCCTTTCTATCAATCAGCCAATCACCCAAAATGTACGGCGCAGAAAGATCGACCAAGTCCCAATTATTAACACCTCGCAAGTTTTTCAAATAAAAACTCACAATTTTTTCTTTCTCAGATTCTGTCTTTGCTTTTTCATATTTCATTACAAGAATTTCAAGCGCGGTCAGTCGATGTTCATGAATTTTACTTTGCAAAAGCTTTTTGAGATCCAATAGTTCGACTAATTGAAACTGTTTAGCAATTCTTCTTTGTTCCGGCACAGTGAGACCAATAAAAATATCACCCTCACCGTATTCACCTTTACCGGTTTTGAAAAAACGTTGAAGTATGGTGCTTTTCTCTTTGCTTTTGAGTGTATTCAAGGTTTTAACAATTTGGTCGTACATGCTCACATAATATCACAACACAATTGTTGACAAAAATCCATAAATTGGTAGTCTGATCGTCAGAGTCTTAGCTCAGAAAGTGCAGAGCTTCAATATCTCGAGGAGAGTATATGAGGTCTCGGCACAAATGAGAGCGCTTCCCTGACAGGAAGAGGTCGTCGGTGATAAACCCGGCAGACTATGCGTATGTAGCTCAGTTGGGAGAGCATGCCCATTGCATGGGCAAGGTCGCAGGTTCAAGTCCTGTCATACGCTAGTATTTTCCCGCCGGTCGCCTATGTGTAACCGGCTTTTTTAATATTAAAATCTGTTAAAATTTCTGCATGTCAAAGAAACTTTTAATCGATGTGCGTGGTTCAAAAGAATACGAAACAAAACACAAGGAAGACGCGATTAATATTCCTGTGCAAGATTTAGATAATTCCAGCTTCATTCAAGAATTACATAAAGACACACCAATTCAAGTTTATTGTCACTCTGGCGGTCGCGCCGAAATGGCCAAAATGATTTTGGAATTTCGTGGTTTTACTAATGTAGAAAATATCGGAGGAATGTAGCTGGGGCGTGATAAAATGTGACAATGCTAACTTACATCTCTATTTTTGTTTTATCATGTTTAATTTTGATTGTATCAGGTAACTGGCTAATTAAATCGCTCGACGATATTGCTCATTTCTTTGGGTTAAAAAAATTTACTGTTGCTTTCCTACTAATGTCGCTCGCCACAGCCTCACCAGAAATGTTCATCGGAATCAGCTCGGCAATACGAGGGGTGCCGGAACTTTCACTCGGTAATATTCTTGGACAAAACATAATACACTTCACTGTCGCAGTTTTTCTATGTGTACTAATAAAAGGAAGTTTTTCAGTTAGAAACAAAACCACGCGCATTAGTGCCATGTTTTCTGGATTCATGGCACTATTTCCACTTATTTTAATTTTAGACGGAACCCTTTCAAGGTCTGATGGTGTGACTCTGATTCTATTATTCTGCGCTTACAGTTTTTGGATGATTAAAAAAAGTCACAGATATGATGAGCCGCTAGAATTAGTACACAACCCAGGACCAAAAATGATTTGGGATCGTTTTAAAACTTTCGTATTTGCGATTAAAAATTTCGCGATAGGGATATTGCTTTTAATTATTGCATCGCAAGGAATCGTAAAGTCAGCTATTTTCTTTGCTAGTGAGTTAAACATTCCGCTAGTAATTATTGGAGTATTAATAGTTGGTTTGGGAACTGCTTTACCGGAAGTTTTCTTCTCTGCGTTTTCTGCCCGCAATTCAAATTCAGAATTAATGGCTGGAAATTTACTTGGTTCAACAGTAGTTTCTACAAGTTTGGTTCTGGGTGTAGTTTCGATTATCTCCCCAATCACTAACATCACGCTGTTTTCATACTTTATCGGAAGATTAGCGCTGTTTGTTTCGGTTTTCCTTTTTATCTATTTTATGTTTTCAGAGAAGAAAGTTTCATGGAAAGAAAGTTTGGTACTTCTCTCTGTCTATGTCGCCTTTATTACTCTTGAAATATTTTTCTAATTGAACAGACTTTTTCCAGTCATTGATTGTGGTACATCGAGATTCATCATTTCTAAAATAGTCGGTGCCAAATCCGCAAGGCTTCCATCATGAAGGGTCACTGATTCGTCCGTCACAACACAAGGTACTGGGCTGAGTGTGTGTGCAGTATGTTTGTCGTCAGTTACTGGATCAATATTTAACTCCGCATTTCCATGATCAGCAGTAATCACAGCAACACCACCTTTTAATTGAAGAGCTTCAACAAAACGCTTTAGATTTTTATCAACCGTTTCAATTGCAATTTTAATTGCTGGTACGTTTGCGGTATGTCCAACCATATCAGGGTTAGCATAGTTTATGAAAATAAAGTTGGCGCCGCTTTCCACTCGCTTAATTGCCTCGTCGGTGATTGCCTCTGCGCGCATTTCAGGAGCCTCATCATGAGTTTTGACATCTTTGCGACTAGCGAGCAAAACATGCTCCTCACCCTTGTGTGGTTCTTCTTTTCCACCATTCAAAAAGTATGTTGCGTGTGGGAATTTTTCTGTTTCGGCGATATGGGCTTGTGTTAATCCAGCGAGAGAAATCTCGTTTGCAAGCGTTGTAACAATTTTATTTGGCTCAAAAACAATTTCAACATCAAATTTCTTGTCGTACTCGGTCAGAGTGGCAATGAAAAGATTTTTATCAACCTTCATTTCTAACAATTTTGAAAGCAACATTCGCGCTCTGTCTGCTCGGAAATTCATCACAATGATTGCGTCGCCCTTTTCAATTGAACTTCGCTTCAAAACGAAAGGTTCAATATGCTCGTCGCTTTTTCCTGCAGTATGCTGTCTTTTAATTTCAACGATCGCATCAGCAGTGATTTCTGTTTCGTCGCCAGTCGAAATTAATTTCATGAAACGATCCATTCTGTCCCAATTATTGTCTCGATCCATCGCATAGTATCGTCCAGAAATTGTTGAGACGAACATTTTATCATCACATGCACGTGCAATTTCCTCAATCGCAGAAATTGAATCGTACGGACCAGAATCGCGACCGTCCGTAAATAGATGCAAAGCAATTTTTGAAATGTTTTGCTTTTTCGCGAGATTCAAAAGCGCGAGAAAATGTTCTTGGTGTGCGTGAACTCCACCATTACCAACGAGACCCATAATGTGTAGGGTTGAATTATTTTTTTCTGCATGTGAGAAAGCTTTCGTAAAAGTAGGATTAGAATCAAACTCACCATTTCGCACAGATTTAGAAATTCGCACGAGATCAGTGTCGATGACTTTACCGGCGCCGATTGTTGTATGACCAATCTCACTATTTCCAACCTGGCCCGCAGGCAAACCGACATTTTCCTCACCAGCTTGAAGCAGACAGTGCGGATATTTTGCCCACAAATAGTCAAAAAAATCCTTTTTTGAGTCTGCGACCGCGTTGTGTGTCTTGTCTTCTCTATATCCAAAACCATCTAAAATTACTAATGCGATTTGTTTCTTTTTCATAAGTAAATATTTTAACAAATTTTCAGGTGTTTTGAAAATTAATTAAAAACAAAACTTCTCGCAATATGTTTCAAATCATAGACATAAGCAAGAAGTTAAGAAGAGATTTGCGCGAGAAAACGAAGCGGTTCTGTGGATTCCACCGATTGTCGGGGTTGTCCCAGTTCGTATCGAGCCACACATCGTCCGAATTCCGATTCAGGTTGAACAGATGAGGGTTGCCGTCCGTCGTCAAATTGTATAAAACACCGCCCGTAACACCACCCCTTACATTGGACCTATGTAGAAAATGTTTGGGATTGAATATTATTCGGCATCATAATGCCATAGTGTTATATACCAAGTATCTTCATTTTTTGAAGTTTCTATATACACCACTCTACCTGAAACCATGATCACAGATATTCTCGATGTATAGATACTGGATTCGGTAGCCGGAAACCGTAATCGCCGGCGTATTCACCTACTACCTCCATCATCATATCACAGCTTTTTTTTCAAATTGATTGATATGTGGAAAATTAAACGGTGGTCAAAGTTCAAAGTGACCAAGTTCTCTAGGGTAAAGTTGCCGAGTACCAAGTACTAATTACTTGCGAGAGAAAACGAAGCGGCCCTGTGGACCCCACCGAAGGTCGGGGTAGTCCCAGTTCGTATCGAGCCACACAACGCCCGAATTCCGATACAGGTAGAACAGATGAGGGTAGCCGTCCGTCGTCAAAATTGGTTTCATCGCAACCAACAAATATTCACCTTCTTTCTGGTCTTTATAAGCTAATCTCAGTAATGGGCCAACCTCTGCAGGACATAATTTTAATCCCAGCTCATCTGCCCTTTGATATATTTCTGCTGTTGTGGCGCTACCAGGAAAACCCAGTTGCTCAACAGAAAAAGAAACTAGGTCGAATTTTTTAATTTCGTTGCTAAATTCTACCTTGCGGAGAATTTCTGTTGATACACCACCAAATTTAACATCATTACTCTCTAGTATCCTCTTTGCATCTGCTCCATTTTTAATATCTGGATTTGTTTCAATCGTTTTATACAAAATTGATTTGTTAGGAAATTCTTCATACAAATATTTAATATTTTCGCATTTTTCAATTTCTCTCATTACTTCAGCATTCCATTTTCCAATGTAGGCAATAGAATTTTCATTCAGCTCGGAAATATTTGTTGCAATCTTTTCTGAACTACATTCAAAAATTATGGGCGTGTCTTCTTTCACATTTCTATTTCCCCGAATCTCGGCAATTCTAGGATCGGTTTTATAACCGAACCCCTTTATTGGAGAATTCATTTCATATAGAAACATAAGATCCTCTCTGGTTAGAGTTTCCTGTTTTTGTGTTTTTTGCTCAATAGAGGTGAGCAACTCCATATTTTGTGCTCTCTTTATATATGTTTCTCCTACAACGCCAAATTCAGCTAATTTTGTCTTCAAAACCTCCGGCATATATGGGTCTAGATTTTGTTTGTATGCAATTCCGCGCGGTGGCTCGGCAATTTTATCATGACCCTCCATGCGGATTGCAATTCGCGGAATGGTTGGTTTCCCATCATCGTCTAGTGTATAGTAAACATAGAAATCACCACCTTGTAGTTGTTTTGCTGCGGTATTTTTACCTGCAGTACACCAACCCGTTCCCTTGCCTCGTATTGTTTTAACAAGTTCTGCAGGATCTGACCCCTGTTCATATTTCACCCACTCACCCTCTGTGACTGGTAGCAAGTGTTCTGGAACAGTGGACATCAGCTCGTTTGCCCACGCATACAGTTTTGAGAAATCCTCTTTTTCTAAAAAGTTTTTGAATTCTTCTCTTTCATCGGGCTGAATATCATGTTCGAATTCTATTTCTTTACCACTAAATTTAGTTTTAATTGCATCAATTACATAAGCCAATGCCTCGTGATTTATATCTGGAAATGGTTTGACTGTCCCCCGAGATCGTTTTGGAAATTCAATAAACTCTCTTTCTCCATCTTTTTTCTTTACTAATTCCTGCATGCCAATTACACTTCTGAAAACCCAATATTTGAGCTCGCTTGGCAAATAATCAGATTCGGAAGAAGCAAAATAATCTACCCACTGTTCGAGGGATGATCGCTGATCGTTCAAAACGGTTTCGAGATGGTCAGATTTCAATTTCTTCAACATTTCCATGTTGCTTTTTGCACTATCCCAATCGGCGCCCTTCCCCATCTTGCGTTCCTCTGCCTCCTGATTCTCCCAATATTTCTCAGAAACATCTTCTGGTTTTGTTGTATATTTTTCTAGAACTTTAAATTTAAGCAATTCAAAACCTCGTTTATTGTTTATGATTTCCTCCAGACGATCAATGTAGGTGTCCACTCTCTCATCTCGTAGATGAGGTGCTTTTTCTCCGCTCTGTTTTTTCTTTTGAACGGCCCGCTCAACAGGCTTTGATCCAGCCAATTCTGGGTATTTATTATCGAGAAAGCTTCCAAGGTTTTCCATATATTTATTACTCCATATTATATCAAAATCCCAAAATATTGAAATCCACCCTAAATAAAAAGTAAGTAATTAAAGAAAAACCACCTCTCGATGACCTTTCCCTTTCAAAACCTACGCTTTGAAAACTTTCTTTCCCATGTAAACCGCCTTCTTGCCGAGCTCCTGTTCGATTCGAAGCAACTGATTATATTTCGCTGTTCTGTCTGAACGTGAGAGTGAACCAGTTTTAATTTGTCCTACACCTGAACCAACCGCAAAGTCCGCGATAGTAGCATCCTCTGTCTCACCTGAACGATGTGACATAACTGCAGTGTATTTGTTCGAGTTCGCCAAATTGATTGCGTCGATTGTCTCTGAAACTGTTCCGATTTGATTAACCTTGATCAAAATTGAGTTCGCAACATTTGTGTCGATTCCCTTTTGTAATTTTGAAACGTTTGTTACAAACAAGTCATCTCCAACGATTTGAATTTTCTTTCCCAATTTCTGAGTTAGCAATTCGTAACCCGCCCAGTCGTCTTCGCCAAGAGCATCTTCGATAGAAACAATTGGATATTTTTCGCAAAGAGCGACGTAGTAGTCGACCATTTCTGCGCTAGACAATTTTTTATTTTCTGTTTTCAAAACGTATGCGCCATCTTCGTGCAATTCTGAAGCCGCAACGTCGAGCGCAACTGAAATCTGCTCTCCTGGCTTGTATCCAGCCTTTGTAATCGCCT
>CAYLNC010000009.1:16444-18157 GCA_964385145.1 uncultured Candidatus Saccharibacteria bacterium
TCGAGCGCAACTGAAATCTGCTCTCCTGGCTTGTATCCAGCCTTTGTAATCGCCTCAATAGTCAAAGCAACTGCCGCTTCGTTGTTTGGCAAGCTCGGAGCGAAACCTCCTTCATCTCCAACTGTTGTTGGTTGATTCTGTTCGTGCAAAATTTTCTTCAAAGCAGCAAAAACTTCAGCACCTGCTCGCAACGCCTCGCTGAATTTCTTGAATCCGTGCGGCACAATCATGAACTCCTGGAAGTCTGTCGATTTCTCGGCGTGTTTTCCTCCGTTTAAAATGTTCATCATTGGCACTGGCAACTGAACTTTATTTTTTGTTTTAGAAATTTTATTAAAGTATGTATAAAGCGGTTTCTTGTTTGCCTTGGCTGCTGCATGCGCAAAAGCAAGTGACACGCCGAGAATTGCATTGGCTCCGAGCTTGCCTTTGTTCTCTGTTCCGTCCAATTCGATCAAGAACTTGTCCAACTTTCTCTGATCAAAATCTTTGCCTTTAATTTTTCCAGCAATGAATGCGACGTTTTTAACTGCTTTCAGTACTCCTTTACCTCCATATCGTGATTTGTCTCCGTCACGCAATTCGATAGCTTCGTATTTTCCTGTTGAAGCTCCAGATGGAACTGCTGCGCGTCCAAATGCACCATTTGATAAAGTTAGGTCAACCTCGACTGTTGGATTTCCGCGTGAATCGAGAATTTCCCTTGCTAATACTGATTTTATTTTCATACTTACAAAATTAATTAATAAGTAACTATCATATCAGAAAAATCATATGTTTTACAAATCGAAAAGTGATATAATTACTCGTAATATGTTAGAAACAATAAAAATGCACAAAACGTTTATTATTAGAGTTATTTTGGCCATTATCGTAATTGGTTCTTTAGGATACACCATTCTTTCGTCAAAAATTAACAGCTCGAAAGCAATCGAGAAAATCAACACGCTAAATAGTCGTGTTCAGGTTTTGGAAGACGAGTTTACGGTTCTGCGCGATGAAAATTTGAATCTTTCTGATGCACTACAACGAGCACAAGAAACTGCCTCAGCGGTTGAGAGCCGCCTAAAGAGAGTTAACAGCACCGTCGGCGATCTAACAAAACTTGCACAAACCGATCCGGAACTTCTACAAAAATATTCTAAAGTCTTTTTCCTAAACGAGCATTACGCTCCTCCTTCATTATCTGAAATAGACACAAAATATACAATTAACGGAAAAAGTTTGAAGATTCACTCAAAGATGGCGAAGCATCTGAAGAATTTGCTGGCTGCAGCAGATAAAGACAAGCTTTCATTGAGAGTCGCTTCCGCATATCGTTCATTCGATGAGCAACAGAATTTAAAAACAACATATTCTGTTACTTACGGTGCAGGAACTGCTAATACATTTTCTGCTGACCAAGGATATTCTGAGCACCAACTCGGAACCACTGTAGATTTTTCAACTCCAACTATTGTTGGTACTGATTTAGCTTTTGAACAAACCCCAGAATTCAAATGGCTTCAAGAAAATGCTGCGCAATATGGATTCACAATGTCGTATCCAAAAGGAAATTCTTATTATGTTTATGAACCTTGGCACTGGAGATTCGTCAGTCGAGATTTGGCAGAAGATTTGGCGGGCGATGGAAAATTCTTCTACGACCTAGATCAGCGTGCAATTGATAAATATTTAACTGACTTCTTCGACTAATATGGAAATCATCGGACT
>CAYLNC010000010.1:0-2200 GCA_964385145.1 uncultured Candidatus Saccharibacteria bacterium
ATTCCCTCTCGTACTCTCCTAATATCCGAGGAGAAGCCAGAAATAGCTCTACTAAATAACCTATAAGCAAAAGCTTTAACAAAATTTCTGCTTATATTTGTTATTTTATTGTTTTTTATTCTTTTATTTGCAACTCTAATAGAATCTAGATACTGTCTTTCTTTTGCTAAAGCAAATCTAACCAAGTTAGCATCAGATTCTGCCTCAGATATAGCAGATGAAGCAATTTTTTCCCAATAGTTCTTTAGAAGATATTTAGAGGCCTCTACTTCACTTTTTATATTATATAGATCATGTATAAATGGTCCCCTAGGATCGTTTATATTTCTATATACATCTCGTTCTAGAGTTTTAATCTTTATTGGAGAGTTAGGAACTGTTCTAGTTCCTTTAATAACTTCGGTAATAGGAATATAGTTTTCTTTAATAGCTAGATGATATTTATTAAAGGTATCAGATATATTGTTGTAATTATCAATCTCATTAATTGCTTCTTGAATTTCTTCTTCTACTTTGTCTGAATAAATGATAAGATCTTCAACAACTGTAGTAAGAGGAGATAGGTCTTCTTTTAGGGGCTTATCAATCAGCCTCTCAGCATCCTTAGACTCTTTAATAAGCTTAAATTCTGGAATAACTAGTTCAGGCCCCGATCCAGGATCAACTACTTTCTTAATCTCTTTTAGTTTTAGGTATTTATCAAAGGCCATGAGAGTAACTCCTAATCAATATTAAATGTATTATATCTGTCTCGATAACTTGGATTCTTAAAAACGTCATCTATAGATGTTCTGGGTAACTGAACTCCTGGACCTATAACTCTATCGCCTTCTGCATTTCTCCAAAAGAGATCTTCTTGGAATTGCTGTACTGGCATTTTAGTATCATCAAAGGATGTAAAAACGTTATGTTCGGCATACTTTGCATCTAGCTCATTTTCGTATAGAGACCAAATACCATACATTGCAAAAAGACAACAATCTATGACGTGCTCATTATGGGTTGTAAACTTAGTTGTTTTTTCTGTTTGAGCTTTAATTTTATACATTAGAAGCTGGTTTATTAGATGCTCATCACTAGAAGGAATATGAAACTTATTTTCTTGTAGTTTCTTATTAAGTAAGCCAACTAGAAAAGGCTTAATAAGCTTCTTTTCTACTTCCATGGTTTGTGGATTAGGTACCTCAATTTTCTGGTTAAACGCTTTCTTTTCTAGACGCTCACTAAGGGGAATTCCACGCCGTTGGCTTTCTAGAGATAAGTACTCCCATTGCATTTCACCTTGGCCCTGGTCTGTAATTACTAGCTCAGGAGTATAAGCTAAAAATAGGTCTATAATAAGGTTACATGCATTTGTATAGGTATAGTCATCTCGAGCTACTTCTTCTCTATAGATTATGTCTAAGTCCCTAGTATGAGGAGTATATTGAAATACGGCTACATTTGTTCCAGCTTGCACTTTATCCCAATCTACTCCTATAAATCTAACCTTGTTATGGTCGATCATTTCGGGACCATAGCTCCAATCATACCTAGAAGCTCTTTCAATATCTGACTTTCTAAATACAGAATCTTCGGTCTCTCCAACCTCTAAAAGATATTCTGTAGTCCAAGTATTTATAGGTTTTGTTTTTCTTATTCTTTCAATTTGCTCTGGAGTATACTCTTTATTTTGGGTTATGGGTATAAATATTCTATCTTCACTACTAGAAGGCTTAATTTTATAAATCTTTTCATAGTAATAATCTATAGGCTTTGTTATAGTGCCTGCTATATAGCACCTAATACTTTCAGTCCTAAACTTATCTCCTTCCATAATAGGAAGCACAACCTTCCAGTGGGCCTCAGTAAATTCTTGAGCCTCATCTAGAATTATAACATCTGCAGTTGTACCTCTTCGACCACCCTCTATCTTAGAAGATAGACCCATAAGCTTTCCACTAATTGTTGAACCATTAATAAAGGTTCGTTTCTGTGGGTTTTTGTGATTGCCATTTGTACTTCTTAGGGCTTCAAGAAATTCATTTTTATCAAACCACTTATCAAGAACATCAAAAAATTCATCTATTTGACCGCCTGCAGGAGCATATATAACTATTTTTTGATTGTCTTTTATAATGGCATGCCAAAGAGCCAAAATGCTAAGGGCATATGAGTTATGCACCACCAAGTTATTAGCTATGAAATTATGATCTTCATG
>CAYLNC010000010.1:2300-4955 GCA_964385145.1 uncultured Candidatus Saccharibacteria bacterium
CATAAATACAACCACCCTATCACGATGGTTTATCCTACCATGGAGAAGAAAAAACTCTCTAATAAAAAGCTCTAAGCTTGGCTTAGAGTACTTATAAACAGAATCTCCAACTCTCTTGGCTAAATTTATAAACTCAATTTCTTGTTCTATATCTACAAGAGATGCCTCTAAGTCACCAAAAATAGGAATACTAGATGGAGCAAGAATTTTATCTCCTACTTTTAGCTGTTCAGCTCTAATCCAGCCTCGTTTTGAACAAAATAGTTCATGATCGTCACTAAGAATAAGCTCCTCACCAGAAGCAAAATTTAGTTTTAGACACTTCTTTATCCCAGAATTAACCCAATCACAGTCAGACCAGATGAGAGTATTAGAATCAAAACTAAAAGTTAGTGTCTTTTTAGCCTCACTTAGAAGCTCTATAGGAGTAGGCTTTAGGGTATCAGGATTTATAATTAAGGCACCCTCCGCAATACAATTATGTGTAGGAGTATAGTTATCAGTTATAAATAAATGACTGGGATCATCAATAGAGATACACTGCATCTCAACTTGAGTACCTAATTTTTCGACCTTAATAATAGTTCTTCTTAAGTATCTCTCTGGAAGCCCTCCACACTTTTTACGCTCTAGATTAAAAATCTCTAGATTTTCTGGTATTGTTATGGCCAGTCTATACCTAAATCCAGTTACTTTTCTTATTCCATTCTTTGTATAGGCTGCTTCACTTTTCTTAATTCTAACCTTACAACCTAAAGATCGAGCTAAGGCTGCTACATCTTCTGCCAGCTGCTCGCTAACTGTACAGTACTCCGCTTGCCCTTTTCTTTTATTACTAGAGCCATCTGTATCCATTAGGCCCCTCAATAGCCAAATTCTTTGATCTATAGACCCATATAAGTAGTCTTTTGGAATGTGTTTTTGGTGGCCTACAATGTCTTTAAAATTTAGTAATTTAATATTTTGAAAAAGCTCATTACTTATAATAAAATACCTTTTGGCCTTACTAGATTGAGAAACTAAAGCCTCTCTATAAGAATACTTAGTTCTACATACAATAGTTTCAATTATTTCTGGATCTACAGAAACTATTGATCTAGTTTTAAAGTGGCCATCTCCAAGTAAAACTCCAAATAAATAAGGATCTATTGGTAAGCTTTTTTCACTAAAGGGAATAGGTACTATTGGATTAAGTTTATAATTAAATTCACATCGATCAGAGTAGCAGTAAGTTAAAGAGTCCATCAGCTCTTTAGTAGTCCTTATAACATTACCATACTGCTGTCTAGAGTTTCCTCTACCCCCCTTCCAACATGTTTTTGTATAAACTTCCCACTCATGCTCGCTACAGCTATCTACATAAGAGCCATCATCTAAATAAAGCCTATAAACTTCCTTAGTACCTTGAGGAAAAACATTAGTTACTGTACTAGTATGACCATTAGGAGTTAGTACCAAGCTACCAACACTAATATCCTTCATACTAACATTACCCTCGGGAGTACTAATTTGGGCAGTTAATGGAAGTGCCTTACCTGCGCGGCGGTGCACACAGATCCATACATCTCTTTTCTTAGAAGATAAAATAAATTTTTGAGGGTATGTAGCCCTAAATGGGGCATCTTGAACTGGGTCGATAAGAAAGTTTTCAGCAAACTTTAGAGCACTAGTTCTAGCTTCATTAAACTTATTAACAATGTCGGGGTCTAGTTCTTTATTAAAATCCATAACAGTTAACTTCTGCTAGTATATCGAGCAGCAAAAAACGCTGCCTCACTACCTGTATTTTGATACGCATCTGCTAATCTTTGTTTAGAGTATTGAAGTGTTGCAAAGGCTTGGTCCATTCCAATAGATGAATAACTAAAAGGTACTGCCGCTGCGGTTCTAGATTCAAGAACGCCACGATACCCTTTAACTACCCCCCTAATCATATTTCCAAACTGTGGAGCCATTCCAAGAGCCATAGACCAAAATAGCTGGCGAAATGGGCTGCCCATCCCCATAGTAAGGTAAGCAGCCCCTAAGTTAAACGCCATATTATGAATCTTTTCTTTAGGAGAGCCAGGACCTATAGTACCTACAACGGCTCCAGCTACGAGCTGGAGCCGCATACCTGCCCAAATAGTCTTAGCAGTTTCTATTTCATTTGCTCTACCTATAGCAGCTGCTGTTGCTTTAAGTCCAGGTTTTAGGATCCCTATTAGCCAATTCATTATACTTACCCTAAGTTAGTCTTATTTAACAGCTCTAGCAATGTTATTCTTAACAGCTGCCATCATAGAGCCCTTAAACATCCATGCTCTATAAGCACCATATCCTGCTGCTGCAGTCATGGCACCAGAGAGCATAGCTCCTCCATAGTCGCCATAGCGCATCCGATCCATCATATTTCCAGCGTTTCGAAGGGCCAAAAGTCCTAATCCAGCAGTAAGGCCAGCCCTACCATAACTTGTATTGTGCCCAAAAAGATTAAATCTTCTAGATAGGAATTCTCCAGTACCGCCATTTAGATGGCCCATTGCCCAGCCCCTCCACCCGCCCAGATGCTTAGGATCGAATGGGTAGACTGGTTTAAATGGTTTAGCTCCTATAGGAGCTACTCTTCCTGTAATCGTTTGGAATGGTTTAGCTCCTATAGAAGCCCCATTTCCT
>CAYLNC010000010.1:5055-10627 GCA_964385145.1 uncultured Candidatus Saccharibacteria bacterium
CCCATTTCCTATAATTGTTTGAAAGGGCGGTATACGAGGCGTAAAGTCTCTCATTTAATTCTCCTTATAACATCATCGCAGCAACTCTTGCTGCATCATTGTAGGTTGCATTTAGGGAGCTGTTGCTACCCAAAATTCCCCTAGCATAGTGGGCATTGGCCCCCATATCATTTATGTGTCTCATATATCTCCCATCAAAAAATGCAGTAGGCGGGGCAACGTTTATATTAGCTGCCTCGTGTATTCCAGAGAAAATAGAGGCAGCTGCCATTGCAGCAGTCATTCTCCTAATAATTCTTGGATTGGGAGCGTACTTCTGTAAATTAGGAATTTGAGTAACTGCACCAGTCTCTGCATTGGTTATATCAATCTTTGGCTTAGCTAACCTATACCAAGGCATATAGGCATCTAGTGGACTAGCTACTCCATGTACTCCTCCAGTCAGGAAAGCTCTTGTTGCCCATTCAATACCTCTAAGGCCGCCCACTGCTGCACGTCCTGCAGTGCTTAGTAGAGATCCTGCAGCACCAATTAGATCTCCAGGTGATCCTAGAGCTCTAGCGACTCCTCCTATTACGGACTTTGCTGCTAAGGCTCCAAGCCCAACCCCTACAGGAATTCCAACAGAATACAATCCTGCTCCACCAACAGCAGCACCAATTCCACCTGCCACCGCTCCAGCTCCCCAAACTGTGGCTAAACCTACACCAGGCTGAGCAGCCATTCGGCCCCAGTTTGCCTTAAGGCCTTTTATAGGTAGTTTTGCTTCATTAAGCGTATTAAAGGCTTTAACAGCACTATAGTTAAACGCTGTCATACCTAAAGATGCACCAGCCCCAGCCAAAGCAGCTCCAGCAACTGCTCCGTGCATCCCTGGAAGCATTCCACCTCCATTATCTATATAAGCTGAAAGACCTAGTAGACCAATACTAGGAGTTACAGCTAATCCCCAAGCCTTAGCTGTATTCCAGAATCGATTTGTTAGAAATCGGTCCATTCCACTTTCAAATCTAGAGGTAGCTACATTATAGCCAAGGCCCGTTTGATTTGAAGCATGCCATCCATCTACTAGTGGGTCAACAATATGTCTTTTAATCCAACTAGGCATTAAATTTCATCCTGGTAAAGTGTATTAAATAGTTTGAGACTATAATGGGGGCTAGAGAGACTTACTATTCTAACAAATCCATCCCTAGTTGATCCTTTTATATATTTAAGAAATTGTTTAGGGTTTTTGGGACCATAGTTTTCTGACCACTCTTTAGAGGTTACACCATAGAGAGAGCAATCCCTAATATAGTCAATATTCATTATTCGAGTGTCTATGGGCTTATAGTTAGTATCCTTAAAAGAACTACTAAGGAGCTCTCCATAATCTCCATCACTAAAGGATAGTACTCTTATAACCGTATCAATTTTAACAGCTTGAGCAAAGCTGTGATCGTAGGGATATATAAGTTTAAATCTATCTAGTTGTCCTACAACTTCATAATCTGTTTCTGGGAAAGGAATATCTATATTTTGCATTACTTTCTCCTAAGTAAGCTATTACTTACTGTTGAAGCTAGATACCTAAGTTTTTAGCTTAATATATCCCTATTAACTAAATAGGCAATACCAAGTATTGCCAAAATGACAATTAGAAGTAGACCTATTCCTAAGTCCATTAGCAGCCTTTTCCGCCACCCTTCTTTCCGCCGCCTTTTCCACCTTTCTTAGCCATTGGGCACCTCCTTAAAAGATTTGTAATCAAATAGAGGTACTCTATTTTTATATGAGGAAAGAGAGCTATAAAGGAAGTCAACCTTATGATAATGTAACAGAGGTTGAAACTAGGGGAAGCGTACGTTGGTCTAAATTCTTCATTAGACCAGATGTATATGTTCTTGATCCAGTTACAGGTGAGCCTGTAACACTTAGGGACTATCTAAAAATCTCTAATGGTCTAGTTCCTATAAGAGAAGTTTTAGATAATGATGATGAAATTATAAGAACTGGAGCTAGGGCTTCTCTAGAACTTCTAAACCTAAGACCTGGTATCTCTAATGCCAAAGCAAATGCTGTAGAACTTATAAGATTTAGAAGAGCCTATAGCATTACTATGGCAGGAAAAATAACTGAAGAAAAAATGCGAGTAGATGTTACAAAAATGTTTGAAGCAACTATTCAAGCTCTCCAGGCGAACCCAGAATTTAGTGAAAACTATAAAATACTACGCTACGGCGTTGGCTATAATATAAACCTTGTAGATCCCTTCATGAAGGTAGATCAAGCCGCCAAAAAAGAAGATTGGAGAGGTGGCAACTATAGAGATATAACTGTCTATAGTGGAAGAGTTAAGCTACGAACCGATAGGGAAGATCTTTTTGGATTTGTTGGTAATACTGCTGTTTCCTATATGAGAATTCAAGACGTTGACGCAGACGCATTACGTCAACTTGTTTTTGATATACTAGATAAAAGTTCTGGAAAAGTTATAAGGCGATCTTGGGACCTAAAAACTCCTAAAACTACTTATCAAAAAGGATCAGAAGTTCTAGGAGAGGCTGGAGATGCTTATAGATATGATCCTAATCTTAAGTTTAGAAGACTAAAAGGTATAGAAGGTAGAATAGCTGAGTTAGCTGCAGACTCAGAAAAGTTTTTGGCTCTTAAATCAGAACAAACACTTTGGAACCACGTAAAGGTTGCTAGCTACATTGCAGATTCTTTTAAAGAAAACCTAACAGGTGTTATAACCTCTAGATCATGGCAAGCTCAAGAATTTAGTACCCAAGCTATTCTTAGAAATGCAAAAGCTTTGCTTGATACAAATAAATCTCTAGGAACTAAAGATAAAGAAGCCATTATAAAAAGACTAAATGCCGTATTGCTTTCAACCAAAAAAGAAGATATGGCCAAGGTTGCTATGTTTAAGTCTAGAGCAAATACTAGCCTAGAGGGTAAGAATAAAAGAGCTGTTGAAACTATTCAAAAAATGAAAGAAGCAGATCTAAAAAATCTAGCAGGAACAGACCTAGAAGATTTACTATTTAATGCGTCTCTATCTACAGAAGAACTCGTTATGATGTTTCCTAGTAAGCTAGCAGAGCTAGGAGAATCAGATAAGCTTAATTTTACTTATAGTTACTTATCAATGTCCCCAGAACAGCGGGTTCAACTAGTGCTGGGACTTAATTTTAAGCTCTTTAGAAAGGGAGGAGCTTTTGCTTCAAGGGAACCAAAAAAACGACCTCAAATAGTAACTGAAGTAATGGATGGAAAAGCTAAAATAGTAGCCGTAGGTGATATAAAATACCCCGATGGAAAAGATTTTCTGTATAATCAACTAAGAGAGGTTGAAGTATGGAGTAAAGATGAAGCTAGATATGTGCCATGGTTAGAAATCCAAGAAGTAGACTATAGTGGCAGTATTAAAGGTACTGGAGCATCCCGTAATGCTGGAAAAGGTATAGTTGTTACAACTAGGAGATTAGGGATAGGTCCATCTGGGCAACTAGAGCATATTCCAAGACCTATTGTTGGAGAAATAGACTCTCCAACAAGAGTAGAGAGCGCAATCTTTATCCCCTATGGCATGGGCCCAGAAGGGGTTATAGATCCAATAACAGCCCTAAAAGATTCTCTAGAAGTTGAGGTAGCAAAACTTCCAGCAGGCCATAGACTAAAAACTAGCATGTATAATATAGGTAAGCTAACAGATAGATATAGCTTACAAAATATAAAAATGAATCCGTCAGTAAGAGCAGAACTAGCAGCCCATTCAGGGAAAAGTTCAGACTATATCCTAGGACTAGCTCAACGAGCTAGACCAGAGGATATAAAACTCTTAGAGTCTATGAAGTTTATGATAGATCTTCAGGGTGTAGAAGGCCAAATCTCTGGCTTTGAAGTAGACCTTAGAAGAATCTTAGTAAAAGCCACTAATAACTATGGTGTAGAAGGTAGATTTATAAGGGATGGATCAGGCAAGCTTCGACCCTATAGTGCCCAAGAAATAAGAGCTCTAGCCGAACTAATGTTTATTAGGACTGAACGTACCTACGAAAGCACCGAGGAAGCAGGAAAAGATCTGGCTCGGCTAGCTCATATAGAGCCTTTTGTATATGGTGTTAAACCAACAGAAAGTGAATTTAGCTATCTAACCAAGCGAACTAGGTTAGGCTCTAAGGGCTATGTACCTATCCATCAATCAGATGATGCATATTGGTCAGTAAAAAGACAACTAAAAAATCTAGGCTATTCACATACTCTAACAGAACCAATAGATATGCTAGTAGCAGTAGGAGATATAGAGCTTACCCCAGAAGAGATGGCAGATATGAAGCACCTCTACGATAGGGGCAATAAAGACTTTAAGCCAATAGGTCCAGGTGAAGGTCAATTTTGGGTATCTAGGAATACTGAAAGAAGAATATCAGAGGCCATAGATGCAACTGCAGGAGATATTAGCCCAGTAATGGATAAGAAAAAAGGTTACGTTGTAGAGCATACCTATAAAAATAGGGCCGGTGAAACGGTAAAAGGCTACGTCAAAGAGGGCCGTAACAATTTTAGAGTACTAACAGATGAAACAGGTATGACTAGAATTGTACCATGGGTAATGCCCCATGCAGATATGATAGAAGAAATAATGGCCGATGGAAGTAGAAGAGAAATTGGAGCTATAGTTGCCCTAGATGAGTTTCTCTCTAAAGGTCCAGGCCTAGAAGCCCTAAGAAGAGTAGCAGTAGAAGCTGGAGAAGCATCAGAAAAGCTATTCCATGAAGCAGTCGCTAATAACTGGGAAGAAGGAGCTAAAAAAGCTTTCTTTGCATCATTACCGCTAAGTACAGTAGGGTATAAGGTGGCAGATGGTGCAGGCGGCATCATGGATAAAAGAGTAGGAGGCATGGCCATCATGAGGCTAGGAATATCAGCCCGTGACACAGATACAGATAGAGTAGGCAACGTAATAGCATGGGCACAAGAGCAGGGCCTAGATAAAACCTTTTATCTAGGAGGAAGAGCCCCCCAAGAGCAAACAGCAGAATTTGCCATGGGCCTAGCAGACTCAATAAGAGAGTTAGCCAAAAGAGCAGGAAGAACATCCAGTATAACAGATGAAGAAGTAATGGGTGCAGTTGTTAAAGGCCTTACTGGAGATGCCAAACTGGGAATAGTAGGCCAAATGGAACTAACAGAAAATGAAAGGGGAGCCCTGTCAATCATAAAAAGAATATTAGAGCAAGAAGGAGTAGACGCAGACCATATAAACTTCTTTAGCGATACATCTCTAAAAAGAGCAGCATCAGCAGCAGGGATGGCAGATACTAATGTAGGGGCCCTCATAGCAAAAGCAAAAACAATGGGCTTTGATGCAGCCATCTCAGGTGAATCAGCACTTGCAGCCCTTGATAGCTTAGTTAAGCTAATTACCTAATTACCTAATAGCATATTAGAAAAAATTTACAAAAATTTTTAGGCCCTGTAGAGAACTCTACAGGGCTTTTTCATAACTAGACCCCCACCCCCTTTTTTGAAAAAGAAAAATTTAGAGTTTCTTCTAAAATTTCTTCTAGGATTTCTTCTA
>CAYLNC010000010.1:10727-17666 GCA_964385145.1 uncultured Candidatus Saccharibacteria bacterium
TTTGAAAAAGAAAAATTTAGAGTTTCTTCTAAAATTTCTTCTAGGATTTCTTCTAAAATTTAGCTAGAAGAAGATATCTGCTTTTAATCATATACGCATATAAACCGGGGGTATACTTCAATATCCACCCCCACCCTCTAATTTCCGCTTGTGGACTGTACAGCCTACAGTCCAAGGAGGACACAATGTCCTACGGCAACAGCGCTTCTGCCATCGCTCACGTCCTCAACGTGAGCACCGACACCCTTCGAGTCGTCGTTCGGGACGACGGATCGTCCTACGTGCATGGCACGGTTCTCTGCCATACCGACGACGTTTTGGACGTCGTCGGTCGATCTCTGGCCTTGGTGTCCGAGGTCGAAACCTCGGACACCATCGATGTAACCATCACCACCCTTCGGGGTGGGTGGTTCCGGATCACCATCGACCGGCCCACCGATGCCATGAGTGCATCGGTCATCAAATGGGGGTGGAAACTGCTGCCCCACATTGTCCACCAACGAGTGTGGGGATCCACGCTGATCAGCGTGGATCGGAATACGTTGAGAGTGCAGACTCTCAACGGTGTTCTCACTCAGAATGAGTGGGGAGACTATCTCTACCAACGGTTCTGCAGTGGCAATGCCGTGGACCTGGGTGGACACCTGTCCAGGTTGGACACGGAGACCCGACCGTTCTAGGCCTCTAGGAGCAGCGTCTGCACGTACCCATATTTAGGGGTGCAGACGCTACTCCCCCTTTTGTATCTGCCTTTGTGGACTGCACAGCCTGCAGTCCAAGGAGGACAACAATGTTGTTCCTAATCGCTATCCTGCTCACCATCGTCATCCTGTTCCCGGTCTTTGCCCAGGCCAAGCTGACCGCCAAAATGGAGACTCCCCTCGACCCCGCCACTCAGGCGGAATGGGATTCCGCCTGGCAGGACGAATGGGATTCCATTTGGGAGAAGGCCGAGGCCGCCCTCGACCGCGAGCCTTGGCTCGAACCGTTGGAGGAAGAGGACGATTGGGAGGACTACTGCTCCTTTAAGGAGCAGGAATTTGAATACATCACCAAGGGCAAAGTCGAAAAGCGATTCGGGATGAGCCGGGAGCGGAACGACCGCTCCCGGTCGCACAGCCGGGCCAAGACCGCCAAGCGGCGGTCTTGGATGAAGACCGCCTAGTCTCCTGGAGCAGACGATCCACGTACCCATAGTTAGGGGTGGACCGTCTGCTCCCCCTTTTACACTTGCGTATGTGGGCAATAGTGCCCATCAAACGTATCACAGGAGGTGATACATGAGATTCTCTAGGAGAGAAACAGGTATCCTGCTAGCCTTGGCGCTGGTAGGACTTTATTTCGTTGGTTCCCTGCTTTGGCAGGGAGCCAATGCCTGGCTGCAATACAAGCAGACTAGGCTGGATCGGTACTACTTCGACAACCCCGCAAGGGGTCGTTAGGTAGTACCGAAAGGGGGCAGCCTTAGCTTATGGCTTTGGCTGCTCCCCCTTTTAAGTTTGCCTATGTGGTCAAGTTGGCCAAGGAGGAGATGATGGGAGACTTCCTAAATAAGGGTCTCAACGGCTTCCAGCTGGAAGCCGAGTTCCTGAACTTCCTCCAGGTTAACGGTGTGCCTGTGAGGAAGGCAACTGAGGTTGAGGACCTTCACCAGGCTACGGATCTGTGGGTCCAGATTTCTGGGCAATGGTTTGCCATTCAGATTGGCGAGTTCTACTTTATGGAGCTCGAGCAGTCGGAGACCATGGATTGGCTGCTCAAGAAGATTAATAAGACTGTAAGTAAGAGTCGCGGTCGGGCCCACAACCTGTTCTTTGACCAGGCAGACCTGTGCCTGCAGAAGAGCAGGCTAGAGAGCTTTAGGAATGCCCTAACGCTTCTCCAAGAGCTTCCCTTCAAGAAGCTCAAGCCAGTGAGCATGTTCGTAGACAGCTACCATGTCTATGCATATGCCTCTGATCTGATCTCGACTCCTATCGGTCTAATGGAGACGGGATTCTATCAAGTTTACGGGAGGGAGGCAGATTAATCTTCTGCCTCCTCCCCCTTTTAAGTTTGCCTATATGGACCGTACAGCCTACGGTGCCAAGGAGGACACCTAATGTCCAGCTTCGAAAATCGAGCCGCCCGACGGCGGCTTCTTGACAGAGCCTTCTCGGCTGCCTTGAGTGCGGCCGAGAAGGCCACGACCCCGGTCCAGAAGGCCAGTGCCGCCGCAGCGGCACTGGTCCACCTGAACCGGAAGGACCAGCTCCGGGTGGCGAAAGCCATCCGGCAGCACCTGGCGCTGATCCGCCAGGAGTCCTTTTTGGCTCTCGCCCCCAGCAATGGCGGGGTGGTTGCTGTCAACGACAGCAAGGAGGCGGCCCACAAGGCCCTCCTTGCCAAGGAGGCGGCTGAGGCCGCCTATGCCGCCATTGCCAAAGAAGAGGGCATCAAGGCGGCCCGCAAGGCCCGCCGAGAGGCCTTCTTGAAGAGCCTCCAGCTCGTCTGGGACCGCAGAGTCTCCAAGACGAGCTGGAAGGCTCGTCTGTCTCTTACCCTCTGCCTGAACAAGGCAGAGGAGATGGTGCTCAACGGCATGTCCGTTGAGAAGGCCATCATGTGGGTGAAGGCCCACAAGGAGTGGGTCGGCGTTCTGCTGGCCCAGGTTGTGGGCCTCTAAGCAGAAGATGTTGTTCAACATCTTCTGCCGCCTCGTCAACTTCTTCCTTCGGGAAGAGATTGTGGAGGCGGTATACATCCAGAAGAAGACCAGTATTGTGGTCTCTTCTACGATGTTCGTACCGAACTGGTACGACGACTCGGTGGTGGACCCTCACTGGGTTTGTCACCTGGTAGCCGAGCCTCCCTACACCGTTGGGGGAGAAAGCACCTACCTGATCGAGCTCGTTCAGGAGAGGGCATTCCACTCCAATGGCAGCACTCTCGAGTTCTACCCGAGGGTGATGGAGGTCATCGGGTCGCTTGGCCAGTACCAGAAGGAGGACGAGGTCTCGGACCTCGTTCTTCTCTGGGCAGTTCGGTCTGCCCGCAAGCTCAACCTTGGCTCTGAGGAGATCCTGGAGGCTCTGGCCTATCCGGGGCTTCTGGAGCCCAATGTTGACGAGGGCATGCCCCGACTCGTCAAGAGCGTGAAGTTCTACCACTCCATCTGGTGGTTGAGCAATCACGTGGGCCTGGAAAAGGTGAACTAATGAAGTTCATCATGCCCGAGGTTGATGTACCAGTCCTGTACTGGTACATCGTGTGCCAGACTGAGGACGCTGTGGGCCTCAGCAACAACGGGACTCGGGAGGAGATTGAGTCTCTGATGCAGAGCATCTTGGACCTCAATCCCGGAACGTTTACGGCTCCTGGCTACACCGGGCAGATCTTTAGGCGTGAGCCGAAGACTGCCTGGACGGTCTGCTGGGAGCTTGCGTAAGGCTAGCTCTAAGCTAGCCTAGGAGGTAAGAAGATGAAAATCGTCAACCTGACTCCGCACCCCATCAACCTGGAGGTTGATGGGGTGCTTCAGGCGTTCATGCCTGAAGCACTGCCTGCTCGTGTGACCGAGCAGGTCGAGAGGATTCCAATCCACGAGGGGTCTGGGATCCTCTTCGTCAAGAAGACGTTCGGGGAGGTTCGTAACCTCCCCGAACCTGAGGTAGGGACCATTTATGTGGTCTCTGCCTTGGTCGCCCAGAAGGCGTGGGCCGATGGGCGACCAGACGTCTTCTGTCCCGGAGATCCGATCCGGGACAGCGAGGGGAAGATCGTAGGGGCCAAAAGCCTTTGCGGAAGCCCCTCACTCTAGGAGGAAATGATGCATAATTTTAAGGCACTGAGCGAGATTGAGCAGTTGAGCTCAAAAGATCTCGCTCAGACCCTCATTGAGGCTGGAGGACCCATCTTGGAGGTTAAGAAATTAACCTCCAAGTATGAGGCCTATAAGGCTGAGGAGGGAAAGGTCGCAATGAAGGAGTGGAAGGTGGACTGGATCTTTGACCAGTCCATCTACCTGGTCCTAGCTCTTCTAGGCACTACTGGTTTGGGACTATTTAGCTACGTTTTGTGGCTGCTAGTCTCCAACCAGGCACCTGGTTGGCTGGTGGCCATTTTCATGGTCATAGTGATCGGCCTCGGCTTCGCCGTGAAGGCAGCCGTGGAGATCACTTTAGAGGAGGGCCAGCTCTAAGCTGGCCTAGGAGGAAACGATGAAAATCGTCGTTGCAGGTCCTCCCCACAGCGGGAAGAGCGTGTTTCTGGGAGGGTTGTGCGATAACCTGCCCAGAGATCGCTACTTCCTCTTTCGGGCTTGCCCGGACGGGGAGGGAAGCTGGACCTGGAAGGGCAACGGTGCTGAAAAGCATCGCCGGAAGGGCAGCTTTACCGCCCAGCAGGTGAACTGGTACATCCAGAGCCTGAAGGGCGGGGTCAGCCAGCTGGCCGAGCTGGTGTTGGTGGACATCGGTGGCCGTTGCTCCGAAGAGAATCGAAGGATTCTCGTCGAAGGCGGGGTCACCGGTGCCATCATCCTGGCAGGAGATCTGGCAGCGGTGCCTGAGTGGCAGGCCTTTCTTGAGGCCTGCCACATCCCGGTGCTGCAGGTAATCCACAGTGATTACCATGCAGGCCAGGACGATGTGAGCTCCTCGCCAATGGTGGTTCACCACCTCGAGCGAGGAGAGGACGTCTCCACCCGTCCTACAATTCAAAGGGTAGCGAGCATGTTGGTGGACATGCTCGATGACAGGGCAGGAAAACAGCCTGCCAAGGAGGAAGGGGAAATGCAAACCCTCAAAATCTCGGCACTTGCTCAGTTGCTCGGCAAGACTCCCGTGGAGCGGACGCTCCCGAACGGGAGCATTGTGACCCAGCTGGTCTGGGTCGGATCGGACCTTGTGGAGCTGTCTCAGCTGCTCCACAACCACTCGGCGGAATACGCTGAGCACGTGTTGATTGATGGTCCGGCACCAGCGTGGCTGGTGGCCGGACTGGTGCACGAGTTGCACCCTCGACACTGCTCGGTTCCCTCGCCCGATGGGCCTGTGCCCATCGGGTGCGGGAAGCCCTCCCCCGTTCCGACGGGGGAGAACCTCGACTGGAAGGTCGAGGAGGGCCCTCAGGGCTGGACGGTAGTTACCGTCCAGCAGCGGGATCCGAGCATCCCGCTCGATCCAGAGGACCTCGGCAACTGGGCCCCGCCCCAATTGCCAATGCATTCGAAGGTCATCCTCAGTGGGCGTATGCCCAACTGGGGCATGGCCTCGGTTGCCATGGCCTACCATGGCAACGTGGCGGCCGTAGCCCTGTTCCAGCCCGGAACGGGGGCGACGGTTGCCTGGACCCACACGAAGAAAGTGGGTTTGGGCACCGTTATTGAGATGAACTAGGCCGACTCTCAGTCGGCCTAGGAGGAAGACAATGAAGGTATACGTGCCTAATCTCATCCTCGAGGGAATCAGCTCCCTCGAGGAGCTGTTCGACAGCCTGGCGTTCCGCTGCTTCCGGGCGGCTGAGCGTCAGGCTCAGGAGTGGTTGGCGACCGACTCGTCCCCTTTGCCGGGGGACGATGAGGTCGCCCAGGTCAGCGACCTGGGCGTTTGGGCCTTCGTTCGGGCTGGTTACTATGACCAGGCCGACAAGGCCTCGTCCGGAGCGGGCCGGAAGGGCCATCGAAATGGCCTGAAGGCCCGACGTCACCGGGACCAGAAGGACTGCTTCTGGTCCGCGTAGGGCTAGCTTAGGAGGAAAGATGAACTACACGAGGGCCACTTACCGCTCTCAGAATGGGCGGTGGGGGCTGAGTGCCAACTGGGAGGGATTTGACAGTCTTCCGGTTTACGGAAAGACTGTCATCCTGCTGAAGGATGCAGCCTGGGAAGAGGCTCCCACGCTGCCGGGCTGCATCCGTCAGTTCGTGGCGGTGCGCTGTGAGGGAAGTTACGCTTACCTCACTCGCTGTGAGGATGGCGTAAAGCCTCTCAACTCGTCTGCCATACGTATGGCAGACGAGGATCTGCAAGGCAATGGCAACGTTGCCTTGCTGAACCTCGTTGAGGGTGCAATGTGGATCGAGTACGGGTATAAATCCCGTACTCGTCGTACAGTCACTCTCGTCCACGACGAGATTTGTGAGGGAGGCCAGCTCTAAGCTGGCCTAGGAGGAAACCATGAAGTTCCAAGTCGTGAACGTGAGCGTGGTGACCCCTGATGGGGTCACCACGCACCTTGCTCAGGATGTGGTCCTGACTAAGGGTCACTGGCAAGTGACCCAGCTGTACAACGAGGATCAAGTCCAGCTTGTGGAAGGCGGCGACTACTACGCCTTCCACACAAGCTGGGACGTCTCGTCTTTCAGCTGTGGACGCCAAGTCTTTGGCGTCCACAGCTACAAGAGAAATGAAGGGGCCTCATTTGTAGAGGCTCCTGAAGGAGCCACTTGGCTCTGCCACAAAGATGGTGTGGCAGAGAAGTGGACGATCAAGTGGGGCAGAGCTTCCCTCATTGGATATGAGGGGAGAGACCTCCAGATCGTCAATCTTCTTGGGAGGCCCATTCGCCTCCTTAAGGGAGGCGAAATCATTGAGGTTCCCACCAACGGGGAGATGAAGGCCCTTGGGACCAGCTTCGATAAGGAGTATGCACTCCTGTCGGAGACAGGCCTGGACATTGTAAAGTGTCCCAGGTACTCCCTATTCCCTAATACGCCCCGGACCCCGGGGCGTATTTACATCATCCCTGGGGAGTTCGTCCTGCCATTCAAGTTGGCGGAAAGGGCAGACGTATTCACGGTAGGGGAAGAGAAGGACGGTGTCGTCCTAAGCCTCTGCCGAGTATGAGTCCCTTGGTAAACTGCACCAAGCAGAGGGCCTGGAATAGGCCCTAGGCCAGCTTAGAGCTGGCCTAGGAGGAACCATGTTTGAGCTGAGAAGCGTCAAATCGGACAGCTTC
>CAYLNC010000011.1:0-15490 GCA_964385145.1 uncultured Candidatus Saccharibacteria bacterium
GTGCAAAACCTGTTTGACAGCATGTTTCATGTGGAACATTATGTAGGTATGAATATCTTTGAGAAAGTTCAAAATACTGAGCAAAATGAAGGTAAGAGAACAATAGTGGAGTCTCCATATACTGAAAGTAAGGAAGTTTCAGATCTTTTAAATAATTACAACTATCTTGAGATTCAAAGGAAGACAATGGAATTGCTGAAATTTGATTGTGATCCTAAAATGTTGGATTGGATTGCGAAGTATTCTGGTTGGTTTCGTGACCACTTTGAGACATATTTGCTTATTAATGGTTATACTAATGATCCAGTGATACCGATAGACACCTCAAAGGTTGCTGAAGATATGGCTGACCGGCTTAGAAGCAAATGGGTTGAGAAGTATGCAGCTTAATTTATCTATTCTTTAGAACTTCTTTAATGGAATTTCATGTGCTTTGTGTTACACATGAAACATGCAAAAGGGGAAATACAGTGCAAAACGTCGATTTGGAAACAAAGGCGAGGATTTGGTGTGTATGTTTCTCATGAAACATGGACATCGCGTTGTTTGCCAAAACTATTTGAGACGCGTGGGTGAAATCGACATTGTTTCATTGAAGAATAACGTTTTTCACTTTACCGAGGTGAAAACTGTCTCACGTGAAACAGGGAATTGTGTTACACATGAAACTTTCGGTCACCGCCCAGAGGAAAATATTGATCGTTGCAAGATGTTACGCATGAAACGTGTGATAAATGTCTTTTTGTCTGAGAAGAGAATTTATAACAGGGAAATTCAGATTAATGTAGCGACGGTCGTTTTTGATACGAGAAGGCGAGTGTGGATGGTGGGGATGATTGAGAATGTGATTTTAGATTGATTTTGCTAGTCTTTTGCATTCTTCCAGGCAAACTCGAAAATGTATCTTTGCATTTCCGCTATGTGCTCATCTTCAATAATGACACCAATCATTCTGTCTTCGTCCAATGTGAGGTAGGAAACTTTGTTGTCATATATGTTCATCAGTGATTTGTATGGTTTTGCTTCATTTACATCAATATATTTCACATTTGTTACCTCGGTGTCGTAACCGATCAGCGCGTTTCTGTTAAAAGCCGTATCTAGGACGAGGGCACGTTTTTTAATGGAAAATTTCTTTCTATCTGAAACGTGTTTTTTGTTTACCTCCGGAATATATTTTTCAATTGACTCCAGATCCGCGAATGAGAGAACTTCACTCTTTGCGTAAAGAGAATCGTCTAAAACTTCCTTTAATCCGCGCTCTCCTTCGAAAAACTGAACATTCGGTTTGCCGACGAGTAAATTGAAAGAGGAGGTCATTTGATTTACGGCAGATTTAATTGAGTCTGCAGCATTTTCTAGATTTTTTCGCTTTTCCTCAATAATTTTCTGAAGGTTCGATGGATGACAGGGAGTGAAAGTGGTGATTTTTCCTGGAGAATCCTCTTTTGTCACGAGATTCAGGGCAATCAGTTGATCTAAAGCCTTGTAAACTAGCCCTCTTTTAATGCCGGTGGCCAAAACCACCTTTCTGGCAGTAGTTGTGCCCAGGTTTAATAGGGCACTATATATTGTTGATTGTTCCTTGGTTATGCCTGCTGATTTTAATATTTCCTCGTACATTTTGTGTGTTTTAGCTAATAATCTGCCTGTATTATAGCATCTCTGTCACAACCCTGTGACACTTATACACATATTTATCAATAACTCTGACTATATAAAACAAGGTGCCGTGACATTTGCTCAATATTTGTCACAATACTATTGACATTTAGTCAAGAAACTGCTATCATTATTGCAGAAGATGAGGAAGGGAAAACCGGAATCATCGAAGTTCATTGAAAGGTAGCAGTCATAAATTTGAAGTTCACTTTCTGATCTAGATTGGGCCACAGATATTCGGGCCGAATCTAGACGGTGCCTACAGCCGGCAAGTGTAGAAAGAGGAGAGAGTGAATGGAAAACAGATTTATAACTACTATGTTTGAAGATATGTCGTTCTGTGAAATTGAGGGCCTCAAACACCCGATATGAATTGGAACTATGTCTGCAAGGCCTGACATATCGCCCGTATCGTAATGATATCGAGTTTAGACAAGAATTAACCACTCTTTGTCTAAACAAATATCCTTATGACCTCAAAATCGCACGATTCGCTCAGAGAGGAGAGAGTTGCGACGAAATTAGGGGAGAGAGTAAGGAGTTCGTTGACAATTTAATACAAAGTCTGGAGAAGTTTTGACTCGGCGTTTTCGTTGGGTGCGAAATTTCTCCTTTCTATCAGACCTGCGACATCGTGTCGTTGGTCTGAAGAACTGGCACTCACTGCCGTATCAAGTGTGAGCGGGTTTTATACAGGTGCACCCGAGAAAGCATCAGAGGAGCGTTGCCGAAAGGTGACGTGACTAAATGAAATTTGAATTCAGAATGCGAGGTCACTTCCCAGAGGTCGTGACCTCGGAGGTCCTGGTGAAAAAACACCAGGAAGAGCTGGCCAGGTTGGCCTGCATTGTGCTTGCTATGGGCAAGCACATGACCCTCGATCTCCGTACCGAGGAAATAGAGTATACGAGTGGGTCCTGCGGATCCACCTGGGACAACCGTGGCCGCGCGGTCGGTCAGAATTCGGTTCTGACCGCCACCGTCACCGATTAAAGTGCTGGTCGCACTTTTCTAAAAATAGACCGGGTCATCACTACCCATTATAAAAGTGAGAAAGGGCTCTCGATTATAAAAACCAGGAGACTGGGGAATAAAAATCGAGAGTAAATCGAATGAAGAAGATTCTTTCATTCGACGCTGAGACCAACGGTCTCTGGGGCCGCGCATTCGCGATCGGAGCGCTCGTCTATGACGAGTCCGGTAACGAAATCGCGCGGTTCGTCGGTCGCTTGCCAGATTCGGCAGTGACCGATGAATGGGTTCGCACGAACGTGCTGCCCACACTCAGCGGCCTTCCCGTATCCCATGTGGATTACGAGAGCCTCCTGTCCGACTTCGCTGAGTTCTACAAGACTCACAAGACGGACGCCGAGGTGATCGTTCATGTGGGCGTTCCTGTGGAGAGTAATCTCCTCCGGGACATGCACTCGCAAGGGTGCATCGGGGACTGGGATGGTCCGTATCCTCTCATGGATGTCGCGGGTGAACTCGCGCAGGCCGGAGAGGATCCCACCTCTGTCGACAAGTACGTCGGCAAGTGGGGGCTCGTGGTGCCGGATTTCGGCGCCACTCACAACCCGCTGTATGACAGCGCGGTTGCGTACGAGGTGCACAAACACCTCGTGAGTCGTCGGGCTTCCTGATGGTCGCCAACGGCGTCACCGAACCAGCGGTAATTCTGGGACAGCGACCGCGGCAGAAATGCCCGACGTTTGCCATAACAATATGGCTAGAGTAGGGAGGCACAGGTCCACCTGTGCTGAGACTACAATTATTGTTCGTGCGCTGACCACGATTTTTGCGAAAGCAAAATAAATTGTCAGATTGGTTCCGAGTGTGGTGCTCGGCGCAACTAGGCAAACTGCGATAATGTTGGCCTTTCTATCAGACCTGCGACATCGTGTCGTTGGTCTGAAGAACTGGCACTCACTGCCGTATCAAGTGTGAGCGGGTTTTATACAGGTGCACCCGAGAAAGCATCAGAGGAGCGTTGCCGAAAGGTGACGTGACTAAATGAAGTTCGTTTTGAATATATCGACAGAAGACTCGACCGAATGGGTCGAAGTCGAAGCGGCTCACGCTGCAGAGGCAATTGAGATCTTCGCTGTTGAAATGGCGAAGATAGAAAAAGAAAGGTATGAAAGTGCCTTTCGTGCGATGCGGGCGTCCGGGCAATACTCTGAAGAGAGTATTGCGGCACTTGTCCGCCCGCGTGAATGGATTTGCAAGGCCCCCTGCGGAATGTGGGAGGGGGAAATAATTGGAGAACCAATCAAATACGTGGGTAAAATGGGATGGACAGATTCCCACGAGAAAGTACTCAAAAGGGCAAAGTGTGATGTGCCCGTGAGGAAAGTGGGGAAATGGGTGGGAACCCCCCGAGGACGCAGGGTTCTTTACGGACCTTCGGACCTCATTGTGTCCCATGACCTAAAATATTTGGGGCATGATTAATTTAGGGTCCTGGAGCGCGCCCTGGTTAAAGCGCTCCACTTTTGCAGCCTAATGCCGGTTGCCTGATGATGACTCATGGCAGAGTCGAAAAAGTAAATTGCACATAGAATCATAGTGTCTAATACAATGTTCAGGGATACTAGGGTGAGCGACTAAAAATCTCTCTCCTCTAAGCCCTGGTATCGTTTTATGTTTGTTGGACCTATGATTTTGTGTGGAATAGAATATAATTAAATAAAATTTGTGAAAGATTTTCAAAATAAAAAAGAAAACATTGCTGAATCCGACTTGAACAGAGAGTATTTAGTTAGCGAAATTGAATTCTTGCACAACCTGTCTATGGGTAGAAGATCTGTTGACGAACTAAACCCACAGGAAATAGACAAAGTATTCTTGTGTGCAAATGGATTGATTAGTAATCTGGATTTGATAAAAAATGACAAGGATTTTTATCAATATGATGTTGAGGGCATATTACCGTCATTGATTAGTCGTATTACTACTTCAAAAAATGCTTTTTATTTTATTCAGAAGGCATTGAGTACAGATCGAGAAGACTCTTTTTCTCGTAATTTAGTTTCCGAGTTTGTTGCTGATATATCTGTTAGTTCTCCGATCTTTACTCCTGAAGAATATTCCCGATTAATTTTGAAGAATATCGGAAACGAAAAAGCTTGGCCAGTTATTGTGGAAATATATGACAAAACCTTTTTACAAGATGAGTTAGCAGAGCAGATGATTTTGGAACTTGATAACTCACAATATTCAATTCGAGAGTTGGGCTTGTTTATTGACATGCTAACGGGCTTGGTTTTTAGAGCGCATTTTGATTGGAAACAAATCGATAAAATATTCGATATAGTGCTGAAGATACAAAAAATGGATTCAATATCGTATTTTCTAGGAATAAAAATTCAGAAACTCAAAAAAGTAATTCAGAGTCTTTCAAAATATGGCGGAGAGTCTGGATATGAAGAATATCGCGAAAATTTATTGAATCAGTTTTATGTTCCGGAGGAAATTTCGGATGATATGTCGCAAAGATTATCTGATCATGATATTACGAGCAGCGGTTTCGACCTGACTTCATATAGGAGTTTGGTTTTAAGTTCAATACGAGAAGGTGACTACTATTATGATATGGATAACAGAGCGACAGATTGGGAGTACCTAGTAGAGACTTGTGGTGATGAGTTAGCATATGTTTTTGGAGCTGACCTTTTTGAAGTCGATGAGACAGCAAGGAATTTATTTTTGGAGTTTGTAAAAAGAAAAAATGTAAAAGATATCGGCAAGATTAGCAGCTTTTCATATAAACATCGTGCTGGAGGCTTTAAGACTTTCTTGTCGCTTGATCAGGATCCAACTCTTGGGAACAGAATTATTGGTTTCAGTATCGAGAACGACCAAGAAATTGTTGAGGGTGTTTTCGAAAAATACTCAGAAATTGTTGATTCGGCACATCAAATTGAAAGTACCTTAGTTGCCGAAATTAACTCAGGAAAGTTCAGTGATATTGATACGCAAGAAATGAGGAAACATCTAATGAGTCGAGCCAAAGACGTTCTAGTTGATTTCATCGATGCATTTGAAATGGCCAAGGATGCCGGGATTGAACTTTCAACGAAAGAAATTATAGAAAAACTCGCGAAGATAAAGGCGGACAACATCTTGCTGTCGAGCGCTTTGCGAATGATGAAAGGTCGTGGCGAGCAGATTCGTCTTTCTGATATCAAAAAACTTCAAATAGATGGTGGGCTGAGGGCGGAAGAAGTTTCAAATGATGATCAACAAGAAATGAAAAGAATTTATGCTGAAAACTATACAAAATATCCGAGACTTTCAAAGAAATTATTGGAAGGTTTAGAGGTGGCGTTGAAATCTAATGATTCCGAATTCACAATGCTTCGCTACGAAGACAATTTAACCGGTTTCTATAGATTTGACCCTCGAGAAGATGGTTCTGTATATTTTGCATCATTTAACATCGACAAAGAATTTCACGGATCTGGTTTGGGTGAAGCTGTTATGTTAGAAAAAATTGATCAAGTTGCGAAAGAGAAAAAGATTCATGCCGAGTGTGCTGCTTATGCGCGTATCGGCGCTAACTATATTGAGCGAGGTTTTTATGCAACAGAAGCTTCTTCTGCCGAGGAAGTGAAGACTTTGATAATTGAAAGAGATGAAATGAATCAGAATTTTGAGACAAAGAGAATGACCGATGGTGAAATTGCTGAGAGTGTTGTAAGAAGCAAAATGGCAGGTCAGGAGTTCTTCCAAAGTGAGGATGAAAAAGTGAAAATATTTTCTGCGAAGGATAATAACGAATTTGATTTTGGAAAAATGATTATGGATGGGTTTGTGCTTACTCGATATTTCGAATCTGCTGTTGGTGGCGAGTCAAAATGGTATGTTGCACTAGAGAAAGCATAAACACGAATAAACTTGCCCCACGCCGTTTTTCTGATAGTATGTAAGCAATGTTATCGGAGCATGGTGTAACGGCTAACATGTTCGCTTTGGGAGCGAATGACTCCGGGTTCGAATCCCGGTGCTCCGACATTGATTTAATATGGACTCGAAAAAATTCACTAAAACAAAAGAGGATTTCGTCTGTGAAAAATGTGGTGTAGCGGTGATAGGGGATGGATACACGAATCATTGCCCAAAATGCATTTGGTCGAAACACGTGGATGTTAATCCTGGAGATCGGGCTGCGAATTGCGGAGGAATGATGGAACCGATTGCGCTTGAAAACAAAAGCGACGTTTTCCATATCGTACACAAATGCTTGAAATGCGGACATGAGAAGAGAAACAAAGCGGTGACAGGAGACAACTTCAACGAGTTGGTGAGGATTTCACAGAAGGGGAAGTAGTCGGTGGGTGGCGCGACTGGGGCCTTATCCATTCAACATCCCAGCCAATTTTGCGAATTCATTTTGCATGAAATTGCTTGCGCGAGTCTGCAAATCGCCCGTGATGAAAGTAGAAATTCCAACTCCAATGTCGGCTCGCATATCTCTGTCTATGTACGTCGTTGTAATGCCATTAATTCGCGCATTATCGCCACTACCTGACGTTGTAACTGTCAGTGCGACTAGATTGTTGTTGTGAAAAATTCCTCCGCCAGAAGCGCCCCTAGCAGCAACAGGAGTCTTGTCTGTACTAATGACGTCAATTGGACCATTTGAGAAAGTGAAGACGTCATAAATTTCAGTATCGTCTGTTTTCAGGGTGCCGGCACGTGCTAAATCTAGCAGTGTTGCGGGCGCTCCTGGGAAGCCACCAACTGAAATCGGATGCCCGACTTCATAGAATTTCTGATCAAGCGAAAGCTGTGCGTATGGAAAACGGCTTGGCAAATATCCTCCAGGATTAGAGTTTGAAGTGATCAAAAGAAAAGCGTAATCGTCTTCTCCCGTTCCGCGCGGATTTGGGCTCGTCACAATGTCCTTGTTTTTCTTGACCCACTCTTCTTGAATGTAGAGAAGGGAAGCTTTATATCCGAAATATGGATTATTTTTTTGATACAATGCGCAGTTTTGATTTTGCAAAAGGAAAGGGTGTGCTACGTGCGCATTTGTTAGCACGACGCCCGTTGATGAAATTAACACACCGCTTCCTGTTAGTGCAGATGTGAAATTACCTTGCTTGCTGGTGCAAATTATATTTACGACGACGTCTTCAATTTTGCTGAAGTCGCTTTTCTCGGTGGCAAGCGGGGTGGTGATTTTTTCTTCAACGAACTTTTTGACATCGGGAATTGTAATTTTTTTCTGCTCAGTGTCGATTTTGATCTCTGGAGTAACACTAGTTTGGGGTATTGTTATTTGTTTAGGTACAGAAATTTCCTTTGTTGTTTGTGAGCTTTTGTTTTTTGAAGTTTCAACTGGCGTTGTATTTTTTGGCTCTTGTTCGCGAATTTTTTGTACCTGCGAATCAACTTTCTTTTCTAAAGTATTTTTCGCGGAGTCAATTTTCGCAATAATGTCATCAGGTGTGACTGTGTCGCTTTTAACTTCAACCATTTTTTGAATGTCCTCCTGGCGCTGTTCGATTTGGACTATGGCTTCGTTCTGGGTTGGGATGTGAGTCGATGGAGAGAGGCCGAGGAAAGTTAAAACAGTAGTCATTCCAACAATTGCTCGTTGCAGGATTATTCTGATGATGAATGGCATTGAAATATTATACCAGATAAAATAGTTGAATTAAAAATGAATTCTTGGTATATTTTGTGAAGTTCGCGGGCATGGTTTAGTGGTAGAATGACTGCCTTCCAAGCAGTAGACGGGAGTTCGATTCTCCCTGCCCGCACCAAATGTTCTAGTAAAGTTTGAGAGCCGGTTTATTTTAGTGTATTATTAATATAACTATGCTCGAAAAATATTTACAAGAGATTGGTTTATCTGATAAAGAATCCTTGGTTTATACAGCGCTTTTACATGTAGATAATGATTCAGTCTTGGATCTTTCCAAGAAGACAAAAATTAATCGAACGACAATTTATCCTGTATTAGAGTCACTAGCAAAGAAGGGTTTAATTAGCGAAGTAAAAATTGATAAGAAAGTTCGTTATCAGGCTGAACCACCAGAGAGATTAGAAACATATGTTGAGAGACAAAAAGTGGTTTTAGACGAGCAGTCGAAACGCTTGAAAGACATTATTCCACAACTAAAAAGTGTTCAGCGCGAAGCTGGAGAGCGACCGATTGTAAAATATTTTGAAGGTAGAGAGGGAATCATCAGCTCGTTCGATGAGTTTTTTAGGAATAGTGAGGGAAATGATACTGTATATTTGATTTACCCATACGATCTAGTCAGAAGTTTATTTACAGAAAGTGAAAGAGAGAAATATAGAAAGTTGAGAATTGATAGAAATATAAAGTCAAAAACTATTTATACATCCAGCGAAATTGAAAGGCCTTCCGATAGAACGGGCGATAGGTTTAGGATTGATGGGAATAAATATCCAATTAGTTGTGACATAAGTATTTTTAAAGATCGGGTTAGAATTAGTACGCTCGATAGCTCACTTTCTGGAATTTTTATTGTGAGCAAAGATTTTGCAGATACAATGAGAAGTTTGCTCAATCTATATTTTGATCAAATAGCAAAGAATGATTAAATTTAAGTAAATAGGGACCGGCATCTTGCGATGCCGGTCCCTTGTGGTTTGCATTGGGCCTTCGCCGTAATACATCCCACATTGGTGCGTTAGTTTGATTGTGCCAACCTAACGCCTACTACTTGCTTTTGCTTTTGTACTAGTCGACCATGTTGGCCGACTCCTTTCTGAGGGGTTGTCCCTCCTTGTTTTTTTGACCACATAACCTTGTTGGCTTAAATGGATTGTGAGTTTTGGTTTACCTCAACCTCTTTCTTGTCGAGTTGAGTCCTTCGGCAAGAAAGAGGTTGAGTCCCTCGGCTCAGTCCATCATATGACCTCCATGGTTTATGGTGTTAATACAGTATAGCAATTATGTGAAATCTGTCAAGACTGATTGACTTAACTTAGAATCGATTAATCACACATTAAGAATTGCCTATATAATAAAAAGTACATTCATAATCTCATTTGTTCAGCATAGATAACATTATTTTATTACAAAACAATTTCTGAATATTATGTCAATTAATTTGTATGATTTGTCATCATTAGTTTACTATATTAGCACAAATTAACCTTTATTTTGAGCCATTATTTACCTCTCATATAAAGATAATGTCAATAAAGCTTGACAAATATATCAAACTAGCTATACTATCAGCAGGATAGCTAAGAATTTTAAGAGTTTAGTACATTGAAATATGTTTTAGTTTCACGACATCTCGTTCTCACATTAAAATAATACTTCGAAATTATTTAATATCTGGGCACAAGACATCGTGGAATTAAAATTGTTATTTACATGGCCTACTACGTAGTGGGCGGACTCGTGATGACTCGCGAAGAGTTTCTCGAGTACGTCCGGAACGGTCGCTAGACTGTTCTAGGCCGTCAAACACCGCGAGGTGGGTTGACCGGGTCATTGCAACCTGTGAACAGAACAGCAAGCGCCATTAAATATATGCGCTCAAATATATTTGTCAGGTTATTTCCTTCCTGAATTTAAAAAGGTTAAATTTTAATTGTCGGGTTGTTAGTTAGCCCTGCTGTTTGAATATGTTGCGAGCCTTTCAAGAGGACTCAATACTTATCTCTAATAGCCAAAAACTATTTGTATGGTGTACTCGGAGAGTCTCATACAGACGTCGTTGTGGGTCGACGTTAGGAACATTGATCATCTCTGTGCTTTTGAGTGCGCCGCCAAACGAAAGTGAGGGTAGGTGATAAACAAAGCAATTGATGTGATATGTTCCAACTCCACACTGTCCGTAGATATCTTTTCTACGCTGATGAGTCCAAAAGGACGAAACAGAAACTGTTCTTTCAAACAAGCAAGGAGTATTTACCATGAAAAAATTCATTTTCATTATGAACCACCCCGCTAACACCGCCCAAGTTGAGGCCGCTGAAAAGGATGGACACAAGGTCATCGAATTGACCAGCGAGCAGAAAAAGTTGCTCACTGTGCCCGAAGACCCGAATCTTGGTTTCGATTGGTTTTACAACCGATCCACCGAAATCTTGGCTGCTGTTGGTGGAGTAAAGCTCGGCGACATTGTTCACGTCATGGGTCAACAACAGTTGGCGTCTGCGGTTTCGGCTCTGGCACGACGATTCGGCGCTCAACTTCTCGAGAGTGTTACCCCGCGGATTTCGAAAGATTTTCCGCAACCCGATGGTTCTGTGAAGAAGGAAAACGTTTTTCTATTCTCCGGATTTAGGGTGGTGCACAACTACGAACGATGAGCGCTAACGTTGTGGGAAGACCGTTTAAAACCCTCATGGGAAGAAAGACCCATCCGAATACTTTCAAACATGAAATGGTGCGCGCGCCATTGAGCGAATCCGCCCGCTTCAAAAGGGTAGATACAGCAAAAACGAGAGGTGCTGTCCAAATCCTCTCACTGTCTCGGAATGTGTATTCCGACTGAGGAGTCCAAAAGGACGAAACAGAAGTTCATTCTTAAAAACACATATGGAGTCATCATGAGCACCACGAGTCGAATCCATAAGCAACTAGTAAATATGTTGCAGAACGGCAATCTTACCATCGCGCAGGCACTCGCAAAGAGCGATAGCGAGTTGATGAGGTATCGAAATGTTGGGCGCAAAACTATCGAGTATCTCCGGAACAATTATGGGCAAAGCGCCGATCTGGCCAAGGATGTGATGAAGGCTGTCAAAATTGTTGTCATCACCAAACTTGGTCCAGAGCTCGGCCTTGAGGAGTCCGACAAGCTGGAGAAGGTTATCGGTCCTGCTGTTGAATTGTTTTTTGACGAGCTGGCTCGTCGCCGTGCAATGGGATACTACTGACTGCCTAACCAGCAGTCTTTTTTAATAGTCAAAAGAAAAACACCCTCGCGGGTGTTTTTCACTACCAACCTCAATAAATTATTTTACTGAGTCTTTCAAAGCTTTAGCAGCCTTGAATTTTGGTACTTTCATTGCTGGAACATTAACAGTTTCACCTGTTCGTGGGTTTCGAGCTGTTCGAGCTGCGCGAGCTTTAACAGTGAAAATTCCGAATCCTGCAACTGATACTTCGTCACCTTTCTTCAAAGATGCCGTAATTGTGTCGAAAAGAGTATCTACGACCTGTTCTGCCTGAACTTTTGTTCCGCCTAGAACGCCGTGAATTGTTTCAACTAGATTTGCTTTGTTCATATTTTTTATTCGCTTCTTATTTTTGATAAAAGTGCTTACGTAAGCTACTAATTTAGCACTGGTCTATTATATAAAATAAGGGTTTTTTAGGCAAGAAAGATGTTATCTTGCGTATTCGGTAATTTTGTTTTCTCGAATAACCGTTATTTTAATCTCGCCTGGGTATTTCAACTCGTTTTCGATTTTCTTGGCGATTTCTTTGGCTAATTTTGAAGCTTCAAAATCGCTAATTTCGTCTGGTTTCACAAAAACCCTTATTTCTCGGCCCGCCTGGAGAGCATATGATTTGTTTACACCGTCGAATGAGTCAGCAATTGCTTCCAAATCCTCTAATCGTTTAATGTAGTTTTCTGCGTTATCGCGACGTGCACCTGGGCGACCTCCAGAAATTGAGTCTGTAACATATACGATGACAGATTCCAAAGTTTCGAATGGATAATCTTCGTGATGAGCCTGCATTGCTTTAATAACTCGCTCGTCGACTCCGAATTTCTGTAGAATTCTACGGCCGATTTCTAGGTGTGAACCTGCGATTTCGTGATCAACTGCTTTACCAATATCGTGCAGAAGTGCACCGGCCTTGGCAATTTTGACATCAGCCCCAATCTCCTCTGCGATCATTCCTGAAAGGTGGGACATCTCAACAGAGTGTTGCAAAACGTTTTGACCGTAGCTAGTTCGATAGTGCAAACGACCGAGAATCATGAGTAGTTTTGGATCGAGATTGAATACTCCGCATTCGTAGGCAGCTTTCTCACCCTGTTTTTTAATTGTTTGCGTAATTTCGTCCTTGGCCTTTTGAATAGACTGTTCGATTTTGGCTGGCTGAATTCGACCATCTGCGATCAGGCTTTGCAATGCAATTTTCGCAATTTCTCGTCGAACAGGATCGAATGAAGACAGTGTAATCACGGCAGGAGTATCATCCACTATCACCTCGACACCGGTTAGGCGCTCAAATGTTTTGATGTTTCGACCTTCTTTTCCAATGATTTTTCCTTTAACCTCGTCGCTAGGCAAATCTACGACAGAAGAAAACAGATCGGCTGGCGTTGTTGTACCGAGTCGCTGAATTGCTGTAGCCAAAATCTCTTTTGCTTTGGCCTCCAATTTCTCTTTGTTAGACATCTCCAATTTCTGGAGACGAACGATCAAATCCTCGGCGTAATCTTTCTCAAGTTGCTTCAAAATGATGTCTTTGGCCTCGTTTCGCGACATTCCTGAAACCTTTTGAAGTTCCTCAATCATTTCCTCGTTTTTGTTTTCTAGTTCCGCACGGATTTTCTCAATTTCGGCATATTTTTCCTTCTGTGATTCTGCCTCAGCATCCAAATCTATTTGTCTATTATCCAAAAGCCCCTCCTTTGCGATGAGGCGATCCTCTGTTTTTTGAAGTCTTTCTTCCTCCTTTTTGATTGAATCTTTAGACTCATTCAAAATCTCCTCGGCCTTGCGTTCGGCTTCCTTTGTGATTTTCTCGGCCTTCTCACGAGCAGAGAGCATCATTTCCTTTATTTCAAGCTCCATTGAGCCTCGCTTTCCGAGGGCAATAATGAAGCGCAAAAACCAACCTACGGCAATACCCGCGAGCGCCGAAGCGGCCGCGATCAATAACACTATTAATAATTGCATGTACTAATTTTGTCCCTTATATCAAGCTGTTTTTCTGAGTTTCGGCAGTATAGATCGGCAGGCTCGCGGAGTGATTTTTAGAGCAAACTTAAATTTAATTGATAACAAACCCTATACTATGCTATGAGGGGAGGTTTTGCAAATTTCACGCAAGTGGTATAATTATTTTGTTGTTAATAATTTAAATGTAAACATATGAATTTTGAAAGTAAAGAAGTGGCGAAATTCCAGATTGGAAGAAACCCCCTTGGATCAGGTGATTTTGAAGTATATGACACTGCAAGTAGTGAGGATGAGGCGGTTGCGAAATATGCCAAAATGGTTTCTGGAAATGATCCTGTTTCAAATCCCGAGCAAATTTATATATATGAAGCTGGTGCTAAGGCCCCAAGAATGGATCTTATGGAGAAAGTTCAGATTGCTGAGTAATCGCAGAGACTTTACTCTTTGAAGAAAACCCCCGCGTGTGCGACGCAGGGGTTTTCTTTTGTTTAATTTACTTTCTCAAATTAAATCACCTTATCAATAATTCCGTACTTCTTCGCCTCGTCTGCTGTCATGAAGTAGTCTCGATCCATATCCTTTTCAACTTTCTTCGCATCCTGGCCAGTATTTTTTGCCATCATCTTGATCAGATTCTCCTTGTGTCGAACGTAGAGCTTTGTTCGAATTTCAATGTCGGAAACTTGACCTTCCATTCCGCCGTGTGGCTGATGAATCATGATTTCTGAATTTGGAAGTGCAAATCTTTTTCCTTTTGCACCAGCCGCAAGAATTGTTGCGCCCATTGAAGCTGCCATTCCAACACAAACAGTCGCCACGTCATTTTTTATATGATTCATTGTATCCACGATTGCGAGACCTGATGTCACGGATCCTCCTGGTGAGTTGATGTAAAGGTAAATGTCTTTCTTTGGATCAACTGATTGCAAATGCAACAACTGCGCGATGATGAGGCTCGCTGTGTGATCATCAATTGCGTCGCCAAGAAAAATAATATGATCTTTTAATAATCGTGAATAAATGTCATATGCTCGCTCTCCGAATTGTGATTTCTCAATTACTGTTGGTATTAACATATTTGTATTTTAACACTATTTAATCTCTTCTAAAAATTTGAATACTGCATCGTTTCGCAACATGTGTGCAACGTATGAAGTTGCCTGTGCGTCGCTAATGTCTTTGTAATGCTCTTTCAAATGTTTCACTTCGTGCTCAATTAATTTTGGATCGGCCTCAATTTTTTCTGCGATCGCAATTTTTGGAATAATCAAATTCATTTTCACACGCTTCTCTGCGTCTGGTCTCCATGCAGTTTTCATTTCTTCTTCTGTCTTTTTAATTTCTTTCATGTAGTCCCCGAAATTAATTTTTGCATTTTCCAAATCGTGTTTGAACTGGTGCAACATGTTTGCAATTTCTTCGTCGATCAAAATGTCTGGGATGTCACAATTAGATTCTGAAATTATTTTCTCTATGATTTCGAGGCGAACTTTCTGCGCTGCTTTTGCCTTCTTGTCTTTCAACATGTTTTCAGAAAGTTGTGCTTTGAAATCGGCAACGTCTTTGAAAGCACCGAGAGTCTTCACGAATTCGTCATTGAATTCTGGCGCGATAGCTTTGCCGGCTTTCTCTGCCTCTTCGCGTTTTTTTGGATCAGCTGAAGTTTTCTTCTTCATGTATTCCGCCTCTGCTCGAGCGTTTCGCAGGTATTCGATGTATTCTGTGACTTCTTTGTCGTCAAGTTTGATATCGTCGTCTCGTTTAATTGATTTCGCGATTTTTTTGTAGTCAGCCAAAGTAATTTCAGGCATCAAAATGAATTCTGCCTTGAAGACGAGAGGATTATCCTTTGCAATTTTTGTAACTGCGATGCGTGGTTGTGTCAGAGCTTCAATTTTCTCCTGCTCTACGAGAAGGGGAAGCATATCGTAAATCGCACGCTGAGCCATCTCCTCCATGATGT
>CAYLNC010000012.1:0-7726 GCA_964385145.1 uncultured Candidatus Saccharibacteria bacterium
ATATAAAAATAAAAGCACCGAATGGTCATATAGCAGAAATTCAAGTAAACTCTCCTGAAATGATTTTTGCAAAAGAGCCAGCCGCAAGTGCAAAAGTTTATCTTAGTGAAAAGAGGTTTAATGAACTAAAAAAGAAATTTGACGCACTAAAAATTAAAGGAGGACAAGGACACGTATATTACGAACAGTTCAGAAACTTGCCAATAGAAGAAAGGTTTGGGGCGGCTGGCGAAAAAATAAAAAAGATGTCTGTTGCATATTACAAAAAATTTAGGTAATATTAACTTATGGAATACTACTTTATAGATAAAGAAAATAATACAAAACTTAAGGCAAAAGTTTCTGGTGGAAAAGAACAAACTTGGATTAAAGAAAATGGTAAAGAAATAGAGGTTAGCCCAAAATCTAACTCTGTTGTTGATGTTATGTTGTTAAATAAACCCATTTCAAAAGAGGAATACGATAAATAAGGGCATTTGAGTTATCCACAGTCGATTTTTTATTTTTTCTTCTCTGTACCATTAATTTAATTTTTGTTGCAAATATTTCTTGATTAAAATTTATTTACGTCCAAAATATTTATTTATGTGGAAATTTGGCGCGAATGGAAATCTGTAAATTCGTTAAAAAGAGGTGACTTCTTCCCTATTGACCCTAACCACCAGCGGGTATAGAGTAATCACGGACGTACGTATAACAATCAACCAAGGCTCCATCATGAAACCCATGAATGATGCTAATGTGATTCTGCGAAGAAAACTTTTTAATGACGGAATCATTTCGACCCCGAAGGAATCTGAGGAATACTGGCCAGTGCATCTGACCTATTCCGGAAAACGAATTCCCTCAACGCTAAACAGGCAACAGTACGAATTGATTTGTACTTTGTTCTACGGCTACAAAGACAAGACGTTCTATGGTGGCGGAGTCTGGGGAAACAAAATTCACAACATGATGTGCATCGCAGCTGATCCGGACCTATTCACAAGGCGCGGTGCGAAATCAATGGACATAAAGCACGGATTGGTTTTGACGAGTTCACTCCGCGCAGAGGACAGAGGTGCAGTTCGCGCTTTCTGTAACCGCATCCCCGAAATCATTCCTTGGATCTGGCTCATCGCTTTTACTGGGCTGTACAACAAGTTGTGGAGAACTGTCTACGACATGCCACGTAGCCCATATGACCAGATGCCCGTCATTGATGCCTACAAACTGCTCTTCACGGAGGAGTTTATGGGCGAACCCCTGAAGATCGAAGGGCCACGTATTGTGGACATCACCGACCAGGTGCTTTGAGCTACAAGCTGACGAACCAGCCCCGCAGTTTTCTGCGGGGCGCTTTTTATTGACTTTAACTTCCGCACAAGGTAAATTTTTAACAGGAAATTTCAGCACAAACCCCAAACCAGAGTCACTCCAATGGCAAAAGTAACCAGTCGCAAAAAAGCCACCGGCAAATCCAAGGCATCCAAAAAATCCGCGCCGAAGAAAAAACCCACCGGGGAACAAAAAGGAGGTTTCGAACAATCTCTTCGCGGTGTTCAGGAAAAGAATCCTGAAGGATTCAAGGCTCTGCAAAGGATACTCGCCCGTCGTCACACAATCAATAGCAGCCCAACCCCAGTTGACGGCAGCCGCGAACCACTTATCGGATTCAGTTTGTCCGGTAATAAGAAGCGATGATCGAATCGCATCGTCCCCAACCCTCCCTCTCCCGGAGGGTTTTCTAAAACAAAAACCGCCCTTTCGGGCGGCTTCCGCACACTGTTATTTAGCCAAAGCTACTTCACGGTGTTTCTTCCAACATTTTGAAGAATATTCCCATGGATCTGTACCGAATTTCTCATAGAGATATCGTCCGTACGCCATGTTTCCTTCGAGAGTGTGAATATCTAATCCGAGCTTTCTTGAAGTTTCTAGGTGATACTTTTCATTAATCTGCATCACACCAACATCATCCGGATTGGCCTCACCACGAAGGATGGTTCCGTCAGGATTAAATTGTGTGAATCGAGACTCACATGAAGCAACATCAACTAGAATTGGAATGTCTTGGAAATATTCCTCGACTGTTTCTTTTGTAGATTTAGCTTTTTTGACTGAATGTTCTGTCTTCATTTCGACTGAGGTCACTACGGTAGTTTCAGTGTTTGTATTCGCTTGTGTCTGTTCTGTGCCGTTTACTTGATTCGTAATTGTCGCTGCAAGCATGGCAATTCCCATCGCTAATTGAATAATAAGCCTATTGATTAATGTTAATCTGCACGTGCATCCGTATTACTCGTACGCAGGTTTCAGGTTGTCTTTTTTAGAAGGCCTGAAACAAAAAAGCTCGAACGTTCTAACGTCCGAGTTGGGTCTATTATAGCACAGCCCCTATTTCAGAGTCAATAGACAAAATACCCATATTTTGAGCCATTTCAGCCCATTTTTAGGGTTTTTTGCAATTTCTTGCAAGCTCGTACCCAGCCGATTTTGCCTCCTCCTCAGTGCCAAAAAATACCCAATTTTCCACTTTGATAGCCTTCAGGCCGGTACAGTTGGGGAAATAATACTTGGTTCCGGATTTCGAGGCTACAATTTGGCCAACTTCGGCGCCATTTCCCTTCTCCAGAAAGGCAAATTTGGGCTGAAATTGCCCGTGAATAACCTCTATTCCCTGTTTTTGGGAGTTGATGCTCCAGACATTGAAAATCGCAATTAAAAGCGAAATAAAGGCAATGGCAATTAGCCAATTTAAGGCCCGACTCAAAGTGGGCAGAAAAGGCTTGATTTTTTCTTTAATTTGTTCTAGACTCATACCTAACGTATTATATTATAAATAGTTAAAATTTAGATAAAGTTTAATCAAAAATTATGTCAACAGTTAAAGCCGCCGGAACAGCCAAAAACCTCACCGATTCAAATCCAAAGTATTTGGGTACTAAACTCCATGATGGAGAAACAGCCCAGGTTGGATCTATCATCATTCGACAGCGAGGTAGCAAAATTCTCCCAGGCACAAACACAGCGATCGGAAAGGATCACACAATCTACGCAGTTAAAAACGGCGTTGTAAAGTTCGGTAGCCGAAGAAAGACAAACTTTGATGGCAAGATTCAGAGATTTGTTGAGGTTTCAGTTAAATAGTCGGGCATTAAAAAATCACCTCGTACTCCTGAGGTGATTTTTTGTTTTACGTGCGATCCACTTTTACAAAGAGTTAGAGTTTTTCTTTGTCTTTCTACCTATCAAAATCCCGACAAATATCGCAATCGCTCCGGCAATTAATAGGTACACAACTTCGAGTACTTTGCCATCAATTGACATATTGCCCGTAGTTGATGTGACAGAAGTAGCAACCTGGATATCGCTAGGCTTTATATCCTTCTTTATCACAAATTCATCTGACGCTTTGACAGTTAAAGTTTTCTCACTAGGAACTAATGCGCCTCGAGCTTTTGTTGATACTACGCCACTCTGTCTAAAATCTATCTGAACACCACTGACAATTCTCATCGCTTCGCTTGTGTATGGCCCCTCGACACAATCACCACCGCCAGAAATCAATACTGCAATCTTCTTTTCAAAACCCGGAATAATATACCCCGCGAAAACAAATGGAGTATCGATAGAACAACTTCTTACTTGGAATTTATCTACCTTAACACCATTCTGGTAAACATCAACATCAAATGTTCTGTTGTATAAAACTCTATCAACGTTATTAATATCACCATAAAATTCATCTTTTAGATAACTAACATCGAAATTAATTTGATTTGCGGCTAAGTTTAATTCGATAAGATCTTTATAGCCAGAAATAATGTTCGTGATGACAGTGTTCAGTAGGCTGTAATTATTATTTAGCTCTTCACGAAGAAGCTTCTCCATTTCACTACAATCAAATTCTGTCACAACTTCACCAGTTGCAAGTGAGAGTTTCATTATTTCAGGAGGACAACCCCGTCCACTTTCGCTTACCCTAACGTAATATACAGATTCATTCTGAGGATTATATTTTAAATTATATATATAATCCGATCCACCAACTGTAGCGTTTGCCGTTCCGACAATGGATAAACCAAATACAAACACTGCAAAAATAATTTTTTTCATATATTTTATTTACAACCCAGCAACCTCCAAAATAATCTCTCCTTTCTTGTTTTTGTAATGTAAGCCAATCTTGTGCTGACCAACTTCTTTTAAATGTTCCGGAGCAGAGACCCAGGCGCTTTCGACTTTGATATTTAATTGCGAATTAATTGCGTCAACAATTTTATCAATACCAACTTGCGCGAATAGATGTCCCTTCTCGCTAGCCTTTTCACGAATTGTGACAATTTTCCCTGAAATATCAGAAAACATTTTTCCAATTTCACGAGTTCTTGCCTCCTCGTGTTCCTTTGATATTTGCACCGCTTTGACGGCGTTCGCGACGTCGGCCGGGCTAGCAATTTTTGCCAAGCCACGAGGCAAAAGCATGTTTCTAACATAACCCTCTTTCAAATCCTTGATTTCGCCCTTTTGCCCAATTTTCGATACGTTTTTCAATAAAATGACTTTCATGTCACCATTCTACACAAATCTACATAGATTTCAAAATGCGGACAGCTTCATCCATTTGGAAGTCTTCGAGTTTCACTTTCTCTGGAGCTTTGTCTACGAGTACGTCTGGAGTGAGTCCGCCGGCAGAAATTGATTTGCCGGTTGGAGTGAGCCATCGTGCGATCGTTACTTTTAGAGCCGAGTCGCCGCCGATATCAACTAGTTCCTGCACAGAACCCTTGCCATACGATTGTGTTCCGACCAATTTCGCTATTTTATGTTCCTGTAATGCGCCAGCCAAAATTTCTGAAGCACTAGCTGAACCCTTGTCGATAAGGACTACCATCTTTAGTTTGTCATTGAAAATATTCTGACCGTTTGCGCGGAAATTTTTGACTTCTTTGCCAAAGTCCTCCTGAACTACAACTTTACCTGACGGCAAAAACCAACTAGCAATATCGACTGCAGATTCGAGATAGCCTCCTGGATTTCCTCGGAGATCCAAAATCAATCGCGATTTCTTTGCAAGAACAAATTCGCGCAGAGCTTTTCTAAATTCTGAAGACGCTCCATTTCCAAAATTGTATAGAGAGATAACAAAGATACCGTCGCTACGCAATTCAGTTTTGAGATTTGGAATTTTAATTAATTCGCGAACGATGTTAATTTTGAGTGGGGCTTTCTCCCCTTTTCGAATAATTGTTAAAGCAACAGTCGAGCCGGCCTTGCCACGAATTTTAGAAATTGCAGTTTCGACGGTCATATTCAAAGTTGTCTCGCCATTGATTTCAGAAATAATGTCCGCAGGTTTCACTCCGGCGCGCTCTGCAGGCGAGCCCTTGAGTGGAGAAATAACAGTCACAATTCCCTCCTCCAAACCGACTTCCATACCTACACCCTCCAAATTTCCTTGTAGACTATCCTCGAACGCCTTATTTTCTTTGGGTGGGAAAAATACTGTGTAAGGGTCACCGAGAGAATCTACAAGTCCTGAGATCGCACCGAAAATTTTTTCATCGCTCGACACCTGTTTAGTGCTAGAAGCAGAGATAAACTTCTCATCGAGCAGCCTCCAAACTTTCCAAAAATTTGAAAGGTCGGCCTCGCTCGAAGCGTTCGCGGTTCCTGTGAAGAGAGTTTCGCGCGCAACTGGAGAATTTGTATTGCCCGCAAAATACCCACCAAAGAAAATTATCACGACAAGCGCCACACTCGCCACGGCAAAAGAAATTTTCCGGAAGTTTGTTTTCATATCTTGTAAATTATCGCAGATAATAATGTGTGGGTCAATTTATATTTGCAAAAAATTTATGTGTTACAATATTTAAGAATGATTTCAACATACAAACATAAAAATACTGTATGGATTGACCTTGAGAGTCCGTCCGCAAAAGAAATTAGGCAGATTGCAGAAAAATATTCACTGGATCCAAACATTGCGAACGATCTTCTCACACCTTCATATCGTCCCTACGTTGATGTTCACAAAGACAACATATATTTAATTCTTCACTTCCCAATTATTAGCGACAAAATTAATTCGGCAAATGAAAATCGTTTCCACGAAATTGACTTCGTGATTGGCAAAGATTATCTCATCACCAATCGATACGAACCATATAGTTCAATTTTGGAATTTAGTAAAGTTTTTGAGGTTGACTCTATTCTAGACAAATCTAACATGTCCATGAACGGTGGTTTTATTTTCTTTTACATGTTGAAACATCTATATTTGAACCTTTACAACAAACTCGAAGCACTCAAAGAAAAAATTAAAACAGCGGAGGATGAAATTTTTTCTGGAAATGAACGCCGAATGGTTTGGGAGTTTTCTCATTTGAATCGTCAGTTAATTAATTTCAAGTCTGCGTTTTCTATGCATCATGATGTTTTGAAAAATTTATTGCAGGCCAGCGACGATTTTTTTGGTCCCGATTTCAAATATTATGCAAAAACAATTATTGGCGAGTATTTGAAAGTTAAAAATGAAATTGTTTCGGTAAAAGATTATCTCGATGAGTTGCGAGAAACTAACAATTCTCTTCTATCAACAAAACAAAACGAGATTATGAAAACTCTCACCGTAATAACTTTCCTTGTTCTGCCCTTAACTCTGATTGCAAACATTTTCAACATGAATACAACGAGTACGCCGATATTGGGTTCGAGCAACGACTTTGGCATAATTATCATTATCATGGCCGTCTTCTCTCTATTCACCTATGGTGTGATCAGGTATAATAAGTGGCTATAATATGACGATTTTTCTTAAAAACACGCTTTCGGGGGAAAAGGAGGAGTTTAAATCAATTAAAAAGGGTCGTGCGGGAATATATCACTGTGGTCCGACCGTGTATTCAAAACAGCATCTCGGAAACATTAGCGCTTTCATATACTCTGATACCCTCAGGCGTTTTTTGAATAGTGTTGGATATAAAACAAAGTTAGTCGTAAACATTACGGACGTTGGACATCTCGTCAGTGACGCAGACGATGGAGAAGATAAAATGGAGAAGGCTTCGCAAAAAACCAATAGAACTGCCCGGGAAATTGCAGACGAAGTTACGAAACAATTCATGATCGACTTACAATTAGTTAATGTCGGCGTCTCATCAATCTCATTCCCAAAAGCAACAGAAAATATTCCGGAACAAATTGAAATTATTAAAACTCTTGAAAAGGAGGGCTTCACATACAAAATTAGCGACGGAATATATTTTGATACGAGCAAGTTTTCAGATTATGGAAAGCTCGGAAATATAAATATTGAGGGACTCAAGGAGGGTGCGCGCGTTGAATCAAATGGTGAAAAGAAAAATGTTACAGATTTTGCTTTGTGGAAATTTTCAAATCCACTAGAGAAAAGACAGCAAGAATGGCAGTCTCCTTGGGGCGTCGGTTTTCCAGGATGGCACATAGAATGTTCTGCGATGTCTCGCAAACTGCTCGGTCAACCTTTCGATATTCACATTGGCGGAATTGAGCATATTCCGATTCATCATAACAATGAAATCGCGCAGTCGGTCGGTGCTTTCAAAAAACCACTTGCAAATTATTGGATTCATTTTAATCATTTGATGTTGAATGGATCAAAGCTTTCAAAGTCAGACGGCAATGTTATGTATGTCGACGAATTGATTTCAAAAAATATTTCCCCAGCGATTTTCCGATATTGGTTGCTGACGACGAACTATGG
>CAYLNC010000012.1:7826-10569 GCA_964385145.1 uncultured Candidatus Saccharibacteria bacterium
TTCTCATGTTGGATCGCGTGCTTGGAGTTGGCTTTGAAAAGTTGGCTCGTGAGTTGAAAGATTCAGTTATTCCTGCCGAAGTAATTGAAATCGCACATAAACGCGAACTCGCCCGCAAAAATCGAGACTTTACAACTTCAGATAAATTACGTGAAGAAGCAAAGACACTCGGTTTTGATATTTTGGACGGTCAAAATGGCTTTGAAATTAAGACTAGAAAATAGAGCCGGACTAATCCCCTTTTCATCCACATTTTGTGAGATTTTTTAGAAAAACTTCATAATTAATTTATGCTATTCTATTGATATAAAAATATGAGCGAGCAACCTAAAAAAACCACATTAAAAGTTCCACCACACAATATCGAGGCCGAGAAGGCTGTGCTCGGTTCAATCATGTTGCGCCCTGAATCAATTAACGAAGTTATGGACGTGATCAATCCAGACGTCTTCTATTCTCAGCGACACCGAATTATTTACGAAACTGTTTTGAAACTATATTCCGAGGGTCAACCAATTGATTTGATTTCTGTCTCAGAAAAATTAAAGAACGCAAACAAATTGGATCAAGCCGGTGGACGTGTATATTTGACCGAGCTCACCGATTCTGTTCCTTCTTCTGCAAACATTAAATATTATGCCGACATTGTTGTAAGCAAACACACTTTGCGAAGTTTGATTGAGGCTTCAGAAAGAATTTCTGCGCTTGGATACAACGAGGATCAAGCTATTGAAAATATTTTGGACGAAGCCGAGAAAAAGATTTTCAATGTGACAAACAAAAACGACGCACGAACTTTGGTTTCAATTAAAGAAACCCTTGGCGGTGCGTGGGAAAGAATTGATCACTTGCACAAAAACAAAGATCAGATTCGCGGAGTGAAAACCGGATTCAAGGGTCTCGATAATTTGCTCGCAGGTTTGCAGAAATCTGACCTCATCATTCTCGCGGCACGACCTTCTGTTGGTAAGACATCGCTTGCACTAGACATCGCACGAAATGCCGGAGTTCGTGGCAAAGTCGGCGTCTGTATTTTCTCTCTTGAAATGTCAGCACAGCAGTTGATCGATAGAATGCTCGCTGCAGAGGCGCAGGTTAATGCGTGGAATTTGAGAACTGGTAATTTGACGCTCGAGTCTGACTTCGAAAAGATTCGCGACACTCTCGGCGTGCTTTCTGAAGCTCCAATTTACATCGACGACAAGCCTGCCAACAACATCATTTCGATGCGTTCAACTGCTCGCAAATTAAAAAGTGAACATGGACTGGGTCTCATCGTAGTCGACTATCTCCAATTGATGGTTCCAACTGCCAGCCGTAACAGCGACAACATGGTTCAGCAAGTTACTGAAATTTCCCGCTCTCTGAAATCGCTCGCGCGTGAATTGGAGGTACCCGTTTTAGCTCTGTCACAACTTTCTCGTGCCGTTGAACAGCGTGGAGGTAAACCTCGCCTATCTGACCTTCGAGATTCCGGTTCTATCGAGCAAGATGCCGATGTTGTGGCCTTCATTCACCGTGAAGATCGCTACAAGGAACAATCCGACAAGACAAACATCGCCGAAATTCTCATCGAGAAGCACAGAAATGGTCCAACTGGAGTCGTGCAATTGTATTTCGATGATACAAAATCTACTTTCCGCGATATAGACAAGAGCGACTACGGCAATACAGACGTTGATAATTTCTAACATGAACGCGATTCACGAGCTAGCAGAATATTTGAAGAAGTTTCCGGGTGTTGGTCCGCGTCAAGCAACTCGTTTTGTGTACTTTCTCCTTAAACAAGATCGCACGTATTTGAAGCAAGTCGCTCGTTTGATTAGTGAATTGAAAAATAGCGTCAGCACCTGCAAAAAATGTTTTCGTTTTTTCCAAGCGCGTCATGGCGAGGCCGAATGCTCTGTTTGTTCTGGCAAAAATCGCGACGAAAATTATTTGTTGATTGTCTCGAACGAAACCGATTTGGATGCAATTGAAAAAAGTGGAAGCTACAATGGAAAATATTTTGTGCTTGGTGGCACTGTGCCGATTTTGGCAAAAAACTATTCTGAGCGAATTCGTTTGAATGAATTAATTAAAACAGTCAAAGAAAATTCCGGCTTGACTGAAATTGTTTTGGCGTTGAATGCGAATCCCGAGGGTGAACACACTGCAGATATTGTGCGTGACAGTTTAAAGAAAATGACCGATGAAAGAAAGATTAAAATTTCACTGCTAGGGCGAGGACTTTCTACGGGTGCGGAGATTGAATATTCTGATTCGGAAACTTTGAAGAATGCGTTGAGGAATAGGTTTTAATACAAACAAAAAACCCGCACTGCTGCGGGCCTTTTGTTATTTAATCGCTGTAATCTGAATCTTCATCTTTGGCTGTCTGTGGCCGTTCTTCTTGAAATATCGGCTCTTCTGTTTGTATTTGATAACGATAACCTTCTTCTCTCGGAAAGATTTGACCAATTCTGCTGAGACAGTACTTCCCTTTACTGTTGGAGCGCCAACGACAACTGCGCTACCGTCGTTTTTTAGGAGCACTTCATCAAATGAAATTTTGTTGTCCTTGATCGCCTCTTCTGAAAGCTTCTCGATGTCAATAATATCACCTACTCGAACAAGGTATTGTTTTCCGCCTGTCTTGATGACTGCGAACTCGCTTTTTACTAATTTTTCTGTCTTTTTTGTTGCCATATATATGTTTTTTATAAGTTCCCTTATTTTACACGAAAACGTTATTTTAGCAAGT
>CAYLNC010000012.1:10669-14631 GCA_964385145.1 uncultured Candidatus Saccharibacteria bacterium
CAAAAACCGCCGCATCAACAATCAAATCGCTCGAATCATCATCCTTGCCGAGATTGAACTGCATCGCATAACTCTCTGGTGGCAAAACATTTTTCAAAACTGTCTCGAGAAAGTATTCACCAAGCACTCCACGCTGTTTTGGATTCTTCAAAATATCTTGGAGATTTTTCAGTTGGTCTGTGAATCCGATGACTTGCTTGTTGGCTTCATCCAATTTTGTTAGCTGTGAAGTGATGTCACGAATGACTTTATACGACTCGCCGGCCTGATATTTCAGCGACTCCTGCATTTCGCGAGCACTCATACCCAATTTTTCGTCCACGGTTTTGCCGAGATTGTTCAACTGTTGCATCAAGAGGTTAATTCCCGTTGTATCGCTCGCCTCTTTGGTCTTGCGACCCGACAAAAATACAAAAAACAACGCCGCGTTGATTAATAAGATCAGAATTGCCAAAATAATTAAAACGATGTCCATATGTGTCAATTATACCAAGACTTTCGAAAATATGTTAAAATCAATCCATTAAACAAATAATTATTTACATATGTCAATTTTTGAAACAATAAAAACAGATTTGAAGGAAGCAATGAAAGCTAAAGATACCGACAGATTGAACGTTCTTCGAGGAATTTTGTCAGCTTTCACAAATGAATTGGTTGCAACTGGAAAAACTCCACAGGAAGTTGTCGATGACGAATTAGCGATGCGTGTGTTGATGCGAGCTTCAAAACAGCGAAAGGATTCAATCGAACAATTCGTCGCAGGAGGACGACCAGAATTGGCAGATTCAGAAAAGGCGGAGTTGGCGATTGTCGAGAAATATTTGCCAGCCATGATGGGCGAAGATGAAATAAAGAAAGTCGTCGAAGCTAAAAAGGCCGAACTCGGAGTCACTGACAAAACAAAGGCAGGCGTTTTGACTGGTGCAATCATGAAGGACCTCAAAGGCAAAGCAGACGGCGCGGTAGTGAAGTCGGTAGTTGAAGCTTCATTTAACTAGTATCAAAGTTAAAACCACGCACAGATATTCTGCTCGTGGTTTTTTCTATGTTAAAATATTCACATGAGATCAACGCGAGGATTCACACTTTTAGAAATTCTTTTTTCAATAGCAATTTTGGCAATTATTTTTTTGATAACCGTTAAATCGTTTAGCGGTGAAGTTGCAGAAAAAGAACTTCAATCAATTGCAGACAACATCGTCGCTAAACTTGAACTCGCGAGAAGCAACGCAATCACCGGAAAGAATGGACAAAATTATGGCGTAAAATTTGGCGAAAGCTACTTTACATATTTTTCTGGCTCGTCGTATATCTCGAGCAATCAAATCAACGAACGAACTGACATCGGCGACAAATTTGTAATCACGAATGATATCCCTGGCGCAGATGATGTCATCGTATTTTCAAAAATGAAGGGCGACATAAATCACAGCGGACCAATCACAATTACAATTTCTGAAGTTTCAAATTCCGAAAACACAATTCAGTTGAAAATCGGAAAATTGGGAGACGTTTCAATGGTAGAATAAAATTGTGAATTACAAAAAGGGATTCAGTGTCGTTGAAATAATTATAGCTTCTGCAATTGTTACGCTCGTCGGTGTTGCAATCACTTCTTCCCTTTTGGCATACATAAATATCTCGATGAAAAATAGCAGAAATGTGCAGACAGCCTTGCTATTCGAAGAAACTGCCGAAGCGCTACAATTCATGCGAGATCAAAGTTGGTCGGCAAACATCGCACCCCTCACGAAAGAAACTCCGTATTACCTAGTTTGGAATGGAAATAGTTTTGTTTCAACAACAACCGCAATTTTGCATCAAAATCTATACTCAAGAACCTTCACATTACACGAGGTCAAACGCGACGGAAGTGATGTAATCTCAACCTCTGGAAGCGTGGACCCAAACACATTGCGAGCCACAATCGCAGTATCATGGCCAGACGGAGAGACCACAGAATCGCGAACCACAGACACTTTAATTCACAATACCTATGAAAATTAACCGCAAGAAAGGCTTCAGTTTGATTGAAATGCTGTTCTATACGGCAGGGCTTGTCATTGTGCTCGGCGCGATAATTTATCTCCTGATGCAAATGTATGGGCTGTACAAAAAACTGACAATTGAACCGCGCGTTGATCGTGTTGGAATTGCAATCATCGACAGAATTGTGCGCGATGTTAGAACCGGCGACTCAATCGATCTCTCAAACAGCGAGCTCGACACCGACGCGGGGACTTTGATGGTGAGCAGTTTTGAAAATGAAGTTTCCATCGCCAAAAAATTCGCGTACGATTCGGAGCGCGTGACATATACAGAGAATGCTGGCACCGCAAACTTCCTAACGCCCGACGATATGCGAGTGACTCGCTTGTATTTTGCACAATCAACTTCAACAGTCTCGCAAGCAATGAAAGTCGAACTCGACATCACCTATACCGCAGACAAAGAAACAAAAACCAAAAGCTTTAACGGTTTTGCAATTTTGAGACATTCATATGAATAAAAAGAATTACAAAAAAGGATACGTCGTCATCACAAACATCATTTTCTTTTTGATTATTTCAATGGTCATTGTCTATGGAATTTCTGGCCCCGTGTTGAGCAGTTACAAAATCGGTCGAAGTTTTCTCGAGTCGAAAAAATCTTTCATCGTGGCAAACAGCGCGAGCGAGGAGGCTTTATATAAATTGAAGAAAAACATGACGCTCGCATCTACTGAAACATTAACTCTCGCAGGAGGAAGCGCAACCATAAATACGGCCGACTCTGGCAACGACAAAACAATTAGCATTGATTCGACTTTTGGTGACTTTCAAAGAAATTTGCAAATTAAAATCACTCGTGGCGTAGGTGTTGGTTTTCACTATGGTATTCAATCAGGTCAAGGCGGTTTTGAGCTCTCTGGAAACGCCGTAATTAATGGCAGTGTTTACTCTAATGGTGACATTGTCGGTTCGGGTGGTCCTTCAATCACGGGTAGTGCGATTTCTGCCCCAAACGGGAATTCTCTGGGTAAAATCGATGGTATAAACGTGGGAGTTTCTGGCGGCATTGCTTGGGCGCACGAAGTCGTTAACTCAGTGATTGACGGCTCTCTATATTGTAAAGTTGGTAGTGGCAACAATAAAAGTTGCGATACATCACGCACAGACCCAGCAACTCAACCAATGCCAATTTCTGAAAATAATATTAATGAATGGAAAAATGTAGCTGAGACAGGCGGTGTTGCAAATGGAAACCAGGTTTACGATGAAGATGACACGGTTTCAATCGGTCCAATCAAGATTGTTGGTGATTTAACAGTCACCGGTAACGCCGTTTTAACTCTTTTAGACACCGTGTGGGTAACAGGCAAAATTACAATTTCACAAAATGGGCAAATCAAGCTTGGAACGAATTACGGAGCAAACAGCGGTGTTATTATCTCTGATGGCAAAATTGAAGTTAGCGCAGGCGCATCTATGAGCGGTTCAGGAACTGCCGGCAGCTACATCACAGCAGTTACAACTAGCGCATGTCCAGACGATGCAAATTGCGGAAACAATAATTCAAACTATGCTATTAAAGCTTCCGGTAATACTAATACAGTTATTCTTAATGCTCAAAACGGTTCACTATATTTCACTGGTGGTGCAGTAGCAAAACAAATTACAGCAAATAAAATTATATTAGATGGAGGATCAGATATAGAATATGAAACAGGAATCGCAAATATGGAGTTTAGTTCTGGCCCATCAGGTTCGTGGAATTTAATATCGTGGGATGAAGTTGAGTAATCCGCACATACTTTTCTACGCAAGCTTTTTCAACTCAAGACACATAAACATAGGAAATTCTTTGCGCGCGCGATCTTCGGCGAGAGCTCTCTTCCCTAATTCGCTTTTTTTGTGAGAAATCCACTCTTCAATTTTTGTAATCGCCAATCCACTTTTATTGAAAGCTTTCGAATATGT
>CAYLNC010000013.1:0-13882 GCA_964385145.1 uncultured Candidatus Saccharibacteria bacterium
AAACAGAAAATGAAATAGAAAAAGAAATAAAAAGTCGCATCGAACATATCGCACCGTCGCGAGCGCTTTTCGAACAGACGATGGAATCTGTCACAAAAATGCAGATGAATCGTAATACTAGTATGAAGGCACCTGTGCTTTCACCGCTTCAATTTTTCAGAAGCTCATTCATAAGAAAAACTCTCGCTTTTGCAATTCCGATTGTAGCTATAGTTCTTATGATCACTGTTGCGAAGAATGACCCCGTGCCAGTTATCACCGAGAACAACAATCAGACAACAGAAGAAACAATTGATACAATAATTGCGAGCCTCATGGAGGAAGTTTCTGCCGAGGCACTAATCGTTGCGAGCGAGTCAGAAGAAGAAATCGAAATTAATAATACTTTACAAACATATAACGAATTAAAAAATTACTCATATGAAAACACAATTTAGAAAAACAATTTTAGGTTTAGCGATGTTTGGTTTATTGGTTGCTCCACTTGTTGGATTCGCCGAGGAGCGAGGCGAAATGAAAAGAGAAAAGGGAACAAACTTCTGCTCAAATGTTGAGAAACTCGGATTGAAAATGTCAGAGGAAATTGGAAAAAAGACAGAAAAATTTGATGCAAGAAAAAGTGAGAAAACTGCAAAGATGTCAGAAAAGAGACTTGGTCGCGACGAGAAGAAAGGGGAGATGCGATCAGAGCGAGATTCAAAATTGGATGAGAGAATAACAAAATTAACAGGCAAGTCAGATACAGATGCAAAGAAAACTGCGGTTACAAATTTCCAGACAGCGATGAAAGCTGCAATGGAAGCAAGACGAACAACAGTTGATTCTGCAATCAAGACTTTCCGAGACGGAGTAGATGCTCTAGTTAATGGAAAGTTGGAAACAGTTGGTGGAAATGTTACGACTTTAAAATCAGCAATTGACGCTGCAATCGCAGATGCAAAATCAGATTGTGCAGCGGGAATTGCGAGTGCAACTGTTCAGGCTTCATATAAGGCAGACATACAGGCAGCGCATGCAAAATTCAAGACAGACAGAACAAATGAGTCAGTTAAGGAAGACATTCAGAAACTAGCCGAAGCACGAAAGACAGCTGTTCAGAGTGCAGAGGAAACTTTCAAAACAGCAATTGAAAAAGCAAAGGCTGATTTCAAAGCTGCAGTAGTAAAATAATCGTCGTACATTTTGCGAAACATTAATCGCCTTCGGGCGGTTTTTGTTTTGTGCAAGAATTTGTTTGCTATAATTAACTTATGCAAAACTACAACTGGTATTCTCAATTAATTAAGCCGACTTGGTCACCGCCAGCCTGGCTATTCGGGCCCGTTTGGACTTTTCTCTACGTGCTGATTGCAATTTCGTTTGGCCGAGTCTTCATGATGTTTTTTCAAAAACAAATTTCGTTTTGGGTCGCTTTACCTTTTTTACTAAACATAATATTTAACTTAATTTTCACACCAATACAGTTTGGATTGAAAAACAATTATCTCGCGGCGCTCGATATACTATTGGTGCTAGCAACTTTGATCTGGGCTATAATCGCAATCTTTCCTCATTCTAGAGTTTTGTCGTACATGCAAATTCCGTATTTACTTTGGGTATGTTTTGCGACAGTGCTTCAATTAACAGTAACTTGGCTAAACCGATGAGACCTGTAATTTACACTGCGTTATTTGTGAAAGATAAAGAAGAGTTATTGCGATATTTTGCTCCCGCACACGATAATGTTTATGCTGATCACATCACTATAAAGTTTCGACCAGAAAATATTGACGATTTGGTGGTTGGCCGAGAACACTTTGTTGAAATTATCGGTAGAGCACAAAATGAAAATGGTGACGCTCTCATTGTTGAGTGTCCGTTGTTAGAAAACAAGCATTTTCACCTAACTTTGTCATGCGCAGATGGAATAAAACCATTTTACTCTAATGGTCTAGTAGAAAATGCAATAAAATACAATACAGCTGAATACCTCAAAGAAAAATTGCGAATTGTTTGCGTCGAGGGATATTATGATGGTGAGAATGTTATAATCAAATAATGAAAGAGAAAATCACAGAGTTTTTGGGTTGGTATGGAATTATTGCAATTCTATCTGCTTACACATTAATTAGTGTTGGATATTTTAATTCGGGAAGTTTTTGGTTTCAGTTTTTAAATCTAACCGGCGCAATTGGAGTAGTGGTTGATGCTTGGCAAGATAGAAACATTCAACCAGCGGTATTGAATTTGATTTGGGCGGCGGTCGCTCTATTTTCTCTTCTTAAGGTATTTATATATTAAAAACTGCACATTAAAAAAGTTTGTAGTATAATTTAACAAATGCCGAAAACACTTCTATTCATACTTGGTGTCGCAGTAACCGTAATGGGATTGGTGTTTTTGTTTGGACTTCGGGCCACACCGCAAATTGACGCAACATTTTCTGCTGATTTTGACTACACAGCGAAATATATTTTTGAGTTTGTTTCGAATATAGATAAATATGCAGAGAGAAAGCACAACATAGAGAAATTTGAAATTCTAGAAAGACGGGGTCAATACATTACACATTGGAGGGAGATATACATTGGCGGACACTGGCGTGAATATGTGTTGAAATCTATTGATTCACCAAAATATTTTGAAATTGAATTGGTTAATAGTTCAGAACATCACAATGCGATATTTACATTTGAATTAAATGAGACTGATAAATTTACAGAATTAATATTAAGTGAAAAAGGAGAAATTAATCACACTTTTAGACGGGGTTTAAGATTTATCTCCGGAGACGATTCATTTTTGAAGTCGGAAGTAAAGTGGATTAGAGTGGCGATTCATAATGAATTAATAAATCGTCCATGAAATTAATTACTTTCGATCGATTTGTTGAACTTTGTTTTAAAACTACACTCGGGTATTTTGTGTTTTGGTTTGCTTTTGCCTCTGTGCCATTTATTAAAACAGTTGTTGCTAATAATGATACTCTCAAGCAGTACTTCAGTCAGGAAAATTATTTGGTTATTGCTGAAACTTCGGTAAAAATAGAGGTTGCGGATTCAAAGTCGGAGCGCGAAAAGGGTTTGTCTGGTCAGGAATATATAGATTCAGATCACGGACTATATTTTGTTTTTGATAACACAGATTATCATGGTATTTGGATGAAAGATATGAAATTTGCAATTGATATAATTTGGATTTCAGAAAATCAGGAGGTTGTACACATAGAGAAAGGTATAAAGCCAGATACATTTCCAAAAGTTTTTGAACCCAAAACCCCTGCGCGCTACGTTCTAGAGGTGGGGTCAGGATTCGTAAAGAGAAACGGAATAAAACTCGGAGACCTAGTGACACAATTTTAGTTTTTAAACGATTTTATCAAAATTTTAGCTAAAATTTATCTATATTTTATAACCCTTGATTAGCGCCCTTCTTTACACGATTTTTTTAATGTTCTTTGATGTTAAAAAACCGAGTTATCCACAACTTTTTTGTTTTTTATAGGAGTAGAATATAGTCCACTATCAGAAATTAATTTTAAAATAATGGCCAAAAAAATTGCGAAGAAATTTAACACAGTTATCAAGAAAATTCAGAAACGAGATGGAACAGTTGTCCCATTCGATCTAGAAAAAATTGTCGGAGCAATTCACAAAGCGATGGTTTCTAGTACCGACGGCACACTAGAAGAAGCAGAGATGGTTGCGCACAAGGTGCACGCTGATATTGCTCGCATCGCAAAGAGCTTCAAAAATTTTATGCCATCTGTTGAGGGTGTTCAGGACATTGTTGAACAGCAATTGATTCTTTCTGGTTATACCAAGGCTTCAAAACATTACATTTTGTATCGTGAAGAGAGAGCGCGACTAAGAGCAGCAAAACAAATTGTTATTCCAGAGAAAGTTCGCAAGCTTGCAGCAGAAAGCAAGAAGAGTTTCCGTAATCCATTGGCCGAAATGGTTTATTACCGAACATATTCAAGATGGATGGAAGATGAAAATCGTCGAGAAACATATGTCGAGACTGTTGATCGATACATTAAATTCGTCCGTGATAATGCCGGCAAGAAACTGAGTGAGAAAGAATATGCAGAAATGCGAGAAGCAATTTTGAAACAAGAATCAATGCCTTCAATGCGACTCCTACAATTTGCTGGCAAACCTGCAGCAGCGACAAACGTCTGCGCATACAACTGCTCATTCATCGCTCCGAGCAAAATTGAAGACTTCGCAGAAATTATGTACATCTCTATGTGTGGAACTGGAGTTGGATTTTCTGTCGAGGAAGAAAATGTACAGAAGCTTCCACAAATTTTGAAACAAACCGGCGAGAAGCCAGAAACATACATCGTCGCAGACAGCAAAGAAGGATGGGCCGATTCTCTCACTTATCAGTTGCGACAATTATATGCCGGCAAGGATGTTGTTATGGATTATTCTTTGCTTCGACCAGAGGGAGCACGACTAAAGACTATGGGAGGAAAATCATCTGGACCTGCGCCTTTGAGACAGCTGCACGATTTCGTTCGGGCAAAAATTATGTCAAAGCAGGGCAAGCGACTTTCTACGCTAGATGTGCACGATGTCTGCTGTATGATTGGACAGATCGTTGTTTCCGGAGGTGTTCGACGTTCTGCCATGATTTCGCTTTCTGATTTGGAAGACGTACTGTTACGAGATGCAAAGCAGGGACAATTCTGGAATACAGCCCCACAGCGTGTGATGGCAAATAACTCTGCTGTTTACAAGTCAAAACCTTCAAACGAGGAATTCATGCGAGAATGGTTAGCCCTTATCGAAAGCCGTTCAGGTGAGCGAGGAATTTTTAATCGCGGCGCCCTCAGCAAACAATTGCCAGAGCGACGTGTGAAGTTTTTGGGCGACAAAATTAACGGTCTCGGTACAAACCCATGTGGAGAAATTATTTTGCAGTCAAAGCAATTCTGTAACCTAACTGAGGTTATTGTTCGCGCCGAAGACACAATGGAAACATTGTTGAACAAGGTTCGAATTGCGACCATCATGGGAACTTTCCAATCAACACTGACATACTTCCCATATCTTTCAAAAGAGTGGAAGCAGAATTGTGAAGCAGAGCGATTACTCGGAGTATCTCTAACAGGACAATGGGATAATAAATTGGTTCGCGACGCTAAAAATTTACAGAAACTACGAGCCGAGGCAATCAAGACAAACAAAATTTACGCAAAGAAATTTGGAATCGGAGAATCAACTTGTATCACAACAACGAAACCATCAGGAACAGCTTCACAAGTTGTAGATAGTGCATCGGGAATGCATCCTCGACACGCACAATATTACATTCGACGAATTAGAATTTCAAAAACAGACGCATTGTTCCGAATGTTGAAGGACCAAAATGTCCCATATCATCCAGAGGTTGGATATACAGAGGACACAGCTTCGACTTTCGTTTTGGAATTCCCAGTTAAATCACCAAAGGGTTCAATTTTCAAGAATGACATCACTGCTCTCGATCAGTTGGAGCACTGGAAATTGGTTAAACAGAATTACACAGAGCACAACCCTTCAGTAACAATTTCGGTCGGTGATGATGAATGGATTCAGGTAGGTAACTGGGTCTACAATAACTGGGATTATGTTGGTGGACTTTCATTCCTTCCTCGTGACAATCATGTATATCAATTGGCTCCATACGAAACTATTGATGAGAAGAGATACAATGAGATGGTTGAGAGAATGGGTGACATCGACTTTTCAAAGATTCTCGCTTATGAAGCAACCGACGAGACAGATGTGAAGAAGGAGTTGGCTTGTGTTGGTGGAGTTTGTGAGGTGGATGATGTGAAAGTTAAGAGTAAGTAAATAAAACAAAAACACCCTCACTCGGGCACGACGTAATTTTCCCTCTCGGGAAAATTCGTCTCGTTCTCGGGCGAATGAAAGATAATGTGGTATAAAATCTTTCTGTGAATCGCCCTCCGAAAGTCCCTCGCGAGGGTGTTTTGTTTTTAAGAAAAGAAATATAAATAGTAGATAAAAAAGGGACCCACCGCGGACAAGTCCGGGTGGGTGCAGCAACAATTCATGCGAACTTTGCTTTTGTTGGAACTTCAAGTGCAGAGTGCCACGAAGTTAACTAAGCATTTCAACATGAATCTTGCTGTACTAAGCCAGCTTTGGCTCAGGTGTTGGTGGCGTTGTTGAGCGTCGAACGACGCGCATCGGTGTTGACCGACATATGTTTAGCCTCCTTTCTTGGTTAGACCTAAAACATATGTTATCACTTAATGAGAGTTGTGCAACTTCGCGTCCAGTTGTAATTTTGCAAATTTATGATATAATCTGCCAAGGTGTATTAAGCAATCGCTCCTTCAGCAATGAAGGAGAGGAAAGTCCGAACACATGCCGATTCGTCGGCAGGACAGTAGTGGGTAACACCCATCCATGGCAACATGCGAGGTGCGAGCAGTGACGCCGCGAGCGAAAGCAGACGGCATCCGGCAACGGATGAATCCGCGTGGTAACGCGCGGGGTGAAACGGCTAAATCCTTACTTATGTGCAAGGCCGTGCCGCGCAAGCGGAGCGCCGCTAGAACCGGCGAGAAATTGCCGGTCCAGATAGATGATTGCATAACACAGAATTCGGCTTATCGATACACTTAATGGAAAAGGTCCCGCTAAACGGGGCTTTTTTCTTTATAAAGTTTCGCGCGACGCAAATTTTGCGGTATAATATCAGAGAATTATGGTACGACGAATCATTGGGCTGATCAACAGGGAAATCAGCGGTCTGCATGAGGCCGCATATCTTTTGGCTATTTTTGCTTTTTCATCGCAATTGCTCGGACTGATTCGTGACCGATTTTTGGCAGGAACGTTCGGAACCTCGCATGTGCTGGATGTATATTACGCATCATTTCGAATTCCCGATTTGCTGTTCGTCCTCGTTTCCGCATTTGTCTCCGCATCAGTTTTGGTTCCGATTTTTTCAAGCAACATTTCGAATCGAGAAACTTTAAAAAAATACATCGATAGTTTGTTAACAATTTTCGTCGTGACCGTTTCGGCTTTGATAATTTTGGCGATGATTTTCACGCCATGGTTGTTGAAGTTCGTCGCGCCAGGCCTCGTTGGCGGAGAAAATGTCGGAGATTTGATTCTCTTTACGCGCATTTTGCTCGTCTCACCACTTTTGCTCGGCGTCTCTCAGTTGTTCGGAGGAATCGTTCAGAGTTACAAAAAATTCGCCATTTATGCCATCAGTCCAATTTTGTACAACGCAGGAATTATCGTCGGCGTTGTTTTGTTTTATCCAATTTTCGGAAACATCGGGCTAATTTTGGGAGTTTGTCTTGGACTCGTTTTGCATCTCGTAGTTCAGTTGCCGACAATTGCGGGCCAAGGTTTGATTCCATCAATAAATTTCCGACCAGATTTCGCGCTCGTGAGAAATGTCGCGCGATTATCATTGCCGAGAACAATTGCTATGACTTCTTCGCAATTAACATTGATTGTGCTAATTGGAATCGCTTCGACAATGGTTTCAGGATCAATCGCGATTTTCAACCTATCATTCAATTTGCAGTCAGTACCGATGTCAATTATTGGAGTTAGCTATTCGCTCGCAGCTTTCCCAACATTGTCACGACTATTTAGCGACGGCAATTTAGAGAAGTTCATCTCACACATCATAAACTCCGCGCGCCACATAATTTTCTGGTCGTTGCCCGTGATGGTAATGTTCATCGTGCTTCGTGCACAAATCGTTCGAACTGTTTTGGGTGCCGGCGAGTTCAATTGGAGCGACACAAGGCTCACTGCCGCCGCACTCGCAATCTTCATTGTCTCCGCTCTCGCACAAAGTCTCATTTTGCTTTTTGTTCGCGGATACTATTCAGCAGGTCAGACCAAAAAACCGCTTTACATAAATATTTTCTCTGCAGTTTTCACAATCGCGATCTCCTATTGGCTAGTCGATTTGTACAATACTACACCTGCAATGAGTGCATTTTTTGAGAGGCTACTGCGTGTCGAAGATGGATTCGAAACGAGCATTTTAATGTTGCCACTCGCGTTTACCCTCGGTACAATTTTGAATGTGATTATGTTGTGGATTTCATTTGAGAAAAACTTTAGGGGATTTTCAAAAAACCTCTTCAAGCCTTTCTTTCAGTCTCTTTTTGCTTCTCTTGCCGGTGGCTATGTTGCATATGTGATGTTGCAAGTTTTCGACGATGTTTTCAACTTGAATAAATTGCATGGAATTTTCGCGCAAGGATTTTTCGCGGGCGTCATTGGTCTCGCCGTCATTGGTACAATTTTGTGGCTGATTGGTAATCAGGAAATCCGTGAGGTCGCCAAAACACTTCATCATAAGATTTGGAAATCAACGCCAATCACCACTGGTCAAGAAGAGCTTTAATATGCTAGGATTCAAAATATGAAGGATATGAACTTAATCAGAAATTTCTCAATTATTGCCCATATTGATCATGGTAAATCTACTATGGCTGACCGAATGATTGAAATCACGAAAACTGTGGATGCACGCCACATGAAGGATCAGATTCTCGATGACATGGAATTGGAGCGCGAGCGAGGCATCACTATCAAAATGCGACCGGTTCGAATGGAGTATAAATTCGAGGGGCAGAATTACGTCTTGAATCTAATCGATACACCGGGGCATATCGACTTTTCATATGAAGTTTCCCGCGCTCTACGCGCCGTAGAAGGCTCTATTTTGCTCGTAGATAGCACGCAGGGGGTTCAGGCACAAACGCTGACAACTCTTGAAATGGCACGTGATTTGGGGCTCACAATCATACCTGTGTTGTCGAAAATAGATTCGCCGATTGCGCGGATTGAGGAAGTTTGTCAGGAAATTATGACTCTTCTGAATTGCAAACGCGAAGAAATTATGATGACTTCTGGAAAGACTGGCGAGGGTGTCGAGGCGCTGCTTCAACAAATCATCAGGAAAATTCCCGCTCCACAGAAAACTGAGGTTTCAACACAAGGCAAAGACAGCGCCCTGATTTTCGATTTCCAATACTCTAATCATCGAGGAATTATTTTGTATGTCCGAGTGTTCGATGGTGAATTTGCGGGTACGAACGAGCTGACTTTTGCGGTGGCAAATAGGAAATTTTTTGCTGCCGAAGTGGGAACTTTCAGACCGAAAGAAAGACCAGAGAAGAATTTGTCTGCAGGCGAAATCGGATATGTTGTGACAGGAATCAAGGAGCCTGGAATTGTTTCAGTTGGAGACACCATCACGAAATTTAAAAATCCTGCAGAAGCATTGCACGGTTACGAGGATCCAAAACCAGTTGTTTGGGCCAGCATTTTCCCAGAGAGTCAGGACAAATTTGATGAATTGAGAACTGCGCTGTTTCGATTGAAATTGTCAGACTCATCTCTCGTTTTCGAAGAGGAATCTTCAGGAAGCCTCGGTCGCGGATATCGTTGCGGATTGCTCGGAATGTTGCATCTCGAAATTGTTACAGAGCGATTGAAGCGCGAATTCAATTTGGATTTGATTGTAACTTTACCTAGCATTAATTATCTCGTTCACACAAAACGTGGCGAAATTGTGAAAGCCTACTCCGCGAGCGCCTTCCCCGATTACGGCGACATTGTGAAAGTCGAGGAGCCTTGGGTCAATATTAAAATAATCGCGCCGAATCAATACCTAGGAGCTATTTTGCAAATGCTTTACACGCACGAATCAATGGTTGGTGCTACAGAAAATCTCGCTGGCGATCGAAGTTCAATTTCGGCTGATATGCCATTGCGCGAGTTGATGCGAAACTTTTTTGACGAGCTGAAAAGTATTTCTTCGGGTTATGCTTCTTTTTCATACAAAGTTGGAGATTTCATGGATGCAGATGTTACAAAAATGGAAATTTTAGTTGCGGAGGAGGAAGTTCCGGCTTTCTCGAGAATTGTTGCCACACATCGCGTGCAGGAGGAAGGAGAAAAAATGGTGGAGAAACTTTACAATGTTTTGCCTCGACAAATGTTCACCACAAAAATTCAATCCAAGGCGATGGGAAGAATTATTTCATCTCGAACACTGTCGGCGATTCGCAAAAATGTGACGGCGCACCTTTACGGTGGAGATATTACTCGAAAAATGAAATTGCGCGAGAAACAGAAGAAGGGAAAGAAGAAAATGAAGGAACGCGGTACTGTAAACATATCTCACGACGTCTTTTTGAAGATGATGAGGAATGGGGAGTAGGGTGGGGATAATTCGACTGTGCTAGTTGACATGGTGGCTGGTTGTGTTATAATTAGATTTGGCTTTAAGTGTACAAAACAATCAACCGAGGGGTTTAATCCAATGAAATATCAGATTGAAGGTGTTCGTGCCGACTCAATTTTTGTGAGACTCGCGATGATGTTCGGGACGGCAATTATTGCCGCCTATGTCTTCGTCCCGAGATGGTTCCACGAAGCAGGACCTCGCAAGCTCGTGAAGTTCATCTTCTCGATCGAGGGGGTGAAAACTATTGCCCTCTACGTCGCGTTCGGCGGACTCATCGCATTCGTGGGCTACTACCACAGCCCACACTGATCGCTCTTCCGTAAGGACGAGCGCAAGGGCCGCGTGATAAACGCGGCCTTTCTTCTATTTCACCAAATACATCAGCCCTCTACCGTACAACATGACCATACTGATAATAACTAGTAATCCTATAACGATGAAAATCCATTTAAAGATTTTCTGACTTCTTTTGTGGAAAAGTAATGACATATATTTGTGTTATGATATTAGCATAAATATATAATCTTTGCCACATGAATGTATTTGATCAATTAGAACAAAAACGTCGATTCAGAAAGATGCTTTATTCTAAAATTTCAATCATCTTTTTGCTCGCAATTTGCGTATTTCTCGCCAAGGGTCTCGTTGGTGTTCACGATAAAGCTCGCGAAAGTATGGACAGGCGGAATTTGTCTGCAGGAAGACTGAGTCAGTTGTCAGCTCGCGAGGAACAGCTTAAAAAGGAGATTGAGCGATTGGAAAGTCGCGTCGGTCTAGAGGAGGAACTTCGAAATCGTTATTCGTTTTCCAAAGAAGGAGAGAAAATGATTGTGATAGTCGATGAAGAGGAGAAGAAAGCTTCAAAAAAGGTGGAGGAGGAGCAGGAAATTCACGAAAAAATCGCCACTTGGTTTAAAAGAACAATTTTGGTAGAATAATTGCATTACTAATTTAAAATAACAAAATGCCAAAAGTCACTGTTTACTCGACACCAACTTGTACATATTGCACACTCGCTAAACAATATTTCAAATTGAATAATGTCGCTTATGAGGAATACGATGTTTCTGCTGATCAGAGCAAATTGCAGGAGATGGTTCAGAAATCAGGTCAAATGGGAGTACCTGTTATCACAATTGGCGATGAAGTGATTGTTGGATTTGACGAGCCTCGAATTCGTCAGATGATTGGGAACTAATTCCCGGCCCTCGTAGTTAAATGGATATAACTGCCCCGTCCTAAGGGGTAATTGTAGGTTCGATTCCCGCCGAGGGCACCACGATATGATAGAAAATATTAAATTACCTAAATTAAAGACTTTTTTTAAGAAAGTGTTTTTTGTTTGGGGAATCATATGTGCTATCGGTTTAGTTTTGCTAATTGTGAAGACGACTGCTCAATTAACACCTAGAGAAAAAATTAATGAGGCAACAAATGAAGATGTGGAGTTTGTGCTAAATTGGACGGGCTTAGGAAGCGATAGAATTCAAGAGGTTAACAACAGCTACTCTTCGTTGATGTCGTTCACAGGTGATCATCTTGAGGCTTATGCAATAAAAATTAGCGGTGTTTCTTTAGAAGAACTAAATAAAACTAGTGATTTTGGTACACAATGGTATAGAGGCGATAAACTTCCTCAACATATTGCTGATGCGGTGTCGGATACCAGGACGTGGAAAAGAGAGATCAATTGGTTTCCAGCCGAAGAAGAGATTCGAACAGAGAGTATTTATGTTTGGTCAGAGAGCGTTCATTATAGTGGCTCACGGGTTACTGCCTATAGAATCATTCTCATTCGACCAGCAGATAATATGGTTTTTTATATCAGTACTAAACAGTAAAATTTAATGATGTGATATAATATTCCACATGAACGACGAAATACTTAAAGAAATTTTAGAGAAAGTTGAAGAAAATCATCGAGCGATTAAAAAAATCAATGCACGGTTGAGACTTCAAAATGTTGTGGGTGCAATTAAATGGTTGGTGTATTTTGGAGTTATTGCTTTCATATACAACTACGCAATGATGAATGTCCAGAAGGCTTTGGACCTGTATTCCTCGGTCAAAGACACTACAGAAACAGTCAGTGAAATAAAGGAGAAGACCACTTCACTTGATTTCAAAAGTATGCTAGATTTATTCAGTCGCAAGTAGCGGCTTGTCAGGATAGCTCAGTTGGTAGAGCATTCCCCTGAAGAGGGAAGGGTCCCCGGTTCGAGCCCGGGTCCTGACACCAGATTAACAAAAAACCGCCAAATTCTGGCGGTTTTTTGTTAGATAGATTTAACCTGTAACTTTGTTTTTTTGTTCTTGTCTATCTTTGTGAGATGTAATTCGAGCAGGCCGTGTTTTTCGCTTGCCGTAGAAAGCTCGACATCAATTTCCTCTGGGAGTAGAATCTTTCGAGAAAAACTTCCCCAATGCAATTCGCGATGATAATAGTCGTGGTCTTCGATTTCTTTTTCTTCTTCACGTGAACCAGTAATTACAACCATGTCGCGAGAAATCTGTACATCGAGCTCGTGTGGCTTTACACCAGCAACAATTGCCCGAATGATTATTTCATCTGGCTGATTAATTACATCGACTGAGAGCTGTCCAATGTCATGTCGCTCGTCGATTTCGGATAGCTCGTCAGATGGATTTTTTGAAACTTCGTCTGAATCATCATGTATGACATCATCATCAAAATCTTCTACTTTAACTGAACCCGTGAGTCTTTCAAATAATGATTTCTTTTTCTTTAACATGATTTTTTATTAAGCTTGTAATTTTTTGTTTTTAATTTTCTCGACGTAAAGAATTAAAACTAGTGCAACCAACCACGACATTGCGAATGCAACTAATGTAAATCCGTCAGATCTAATTATAAAAGAATTAAAAATAGAGTGCAATGTAATTGCTAGGATAAGTCCACTCAGCAAATAGCGTTTTTTGATCTCGTTTTTCTTGTAGTATGAGAGAGCGATGAAAATTCCGACAATTCCAGATGAAATGATGTGTAGAACTGAAGCTCCAAGGAATCTCATGTTTCCTGTCACAATAATATTCACCAATGATTCTCCATTTCTAACCAAGTCGAAAAGGAAAAGGGAATTTTCGAGCGCGGCAAAACCGAGACCGGCAGTGACCATGTACACGAAAGCATCCAACGGCTCGTTATTTGATTTATTGGACAGACCTCCACGTAGTCCTGCGATGTATTTGAAAACTTCCTCAATCGCCGCCCACACCACGAGGATAGAAATGGTGAAGAAATACTTTTCAAAAAACAACATTTGAATCTCTGAATCGGGGAATAGAGTTGTCTTTATTAAATATTGAAGAGCCCCTGCAACAGGCACAGCGAGCATTCCGTAAATAAAAGTTTTAGTGATCACCCAGCGTGGCTCAGGATTTTTTGCGTCCTCTTTCAGCCAGAAATATAGCCAAATAAATGTAGGGAATATGCCCCCAAAGAAAACAAGTAATGATGCTGCAAATAATTCCATTAGATTTTAGGCCACTTTGCAACCATAATCATTTCACTTTCTTTTACCGGTAACGCTGACCAAATTTCTTCTGTCACGAATGGCATGAAAGGATGAAGTGCTTTCAAAGTAGCTACCAAAATATTATACAACATATTTTGTTTTGAAATTTT
>CAYLNC010000014.1:0-13776 GCA_964385145.1 uncultured Candidatus Saccharibacteria bacterium
CGTACTCCTGGTGAGACAATGAAATAGTAATACCTCGAGCTTTTTCTTCTGGTGACTTGTCAATTTCGTCAACAGACTTCTTGCTTGCAGCCTTTCCGTCCAATGTAAGGACGTTCAAAATAGCAGCAGTAAGAGTTGTCTTTCCGTGATCGACGTGTCCGATTGTACCGACGTTTACGTGCGGTTTATTTCGTGTAAATTCTGCCATAATAATTTGTGATTAATTAAATAATAAATTCCGAGTCTCCTCGAAAGAATGCGCGAGAACGTGGCCTCTTTCGAAGTTTCCCCCACACATTTGCGCAATATAAAAAAGCGCTTAGGTGCGTGAAATTTATAGTATCAAATGTTTTATATATATGCAAACAAAAAACCGCCCTTTCGGACGGCCTTTTGCGAAATATTGTTATTTCAATTCTACCTTTGCGCCAGCCTCTTCTAGCTTCTTCTTGATAGCCTCGGCGTCCTCTTTCTTGACACCTGATTTCAAGTCAGAAGGAGCAGCATCTACTAGATCCTTGGCCTCTTTCAAACCTAGACCTAGAACCTCTTTAACTACCTTGATGACAGCAATTTTCTGTGCACCAGCCTCTTTAAGATGGATTACGAAGTCTGACTTTTCTTCAGCAGCTTCACCTGCAGCAACTGGAGCAGCCGCAGCAGCAACAGCGCTAACACCGAATTTCTTTTCCAATAATTTTACAAGTTCATTCAAATCTAGAACGCTCATTGATTCGATTGCCTCAACGATTGTTTTGAATTTTGCAGGAACTTCAACTTCTACTTTTACTTCGTCTGACATATTTTTAATTTAAATTAGTAATTAAGCAGTTTTCTTGTCTGCGATAGCCTTCAAAGACATAACGAATCCCTGAATTGGAGCGTTTATAATGTTTACAAACATTCCCTTCAAGACATCGTGTGAAGGAATTAGGGCGATTGCCTGAATTCCAGCCTTGTCCATGAATTTGTTTTCGAATACACCACCGATAATGCTGATGTTTTCCTTCATTTTCTTCTGGAAAGCAAAGATTTCTCGAGCAGGAGCGATTGAATCGTCTCCATATACTACAGCCAATTCCCCATCGAGTTTTGGCATTTCTCCTTCGATCTTTGACTCTGCAAAAGCTTTCTTTAGCAAAGATTTTTTTGCAACTAGGAAAGTAACTGCGTTATCACGCAAAGTCTTTCGCATTGCAACTGTGTCATTTGCTTTCAATCCTTTGAAATTGACGAATACTACGGAAGTTTTTCCGGCGACGTCATTCAATTTTGTTAGGACTTCTTTTTTCTGTTGTTTTGTAAGAGCCATGAATTTTTTGTTTTAAATAAAAATCGACCTGTAAGGTGACGGTCGTAAATCAACACACAATATAATTGAGTGAGACTTCGAGAGGTCTTATGGTTATTGCTAACCGCCCCTTGTCTTTAGCCTTACGAGGAATAATGTAACAAATTCGATTAGGAAAGTCAAAGCCCCGGCGGGCACCTGCCCGCCGGGGCTTTGAGCGCTTTAACGTTCAACCAACTTACACAATCCGACCTAAATTTTGTTTAAATTTCAATCAAACTTGGATTCTTTACACAGGCTCGAATTGCAGAAACTGTAGTTGTTGATATTGTTGTTCCTTCTGGCGTGTATGTACACTTTATCTGGTACTTTTTCCCAGCATTGACAGTAGACCCATTATTAACTCCTGCTTGAAACACACCATCAGCAAACACCTGACAGGTTGCTCCAGGAATACTACCAATATTCCAATTGAGAGTACACAAATTATCAGTGATTGGAGGAACGATACTAATCGTTGGTCTTGCAGAAAATTCTATTGAACTACAAGTAGGATTTTTTGTTATCCCACCACTCGTTATGCTAACGCTAGGGGTTACTAGAGATGCTGATGATTTAGTAACAATCGCAGTTGATCCTTCTACCGAAGTCACATTTGTCCAAACATAAGAATATGTGCTTCCTCCAACAGGTATCGCCTGTACACTAACCGTTTCGCCTAAATTTGGTAATGTGTTACTTACGTCACATCGCGCATCAGTAAGAGTTGCGCCTGTATTATTACCTCCACCATTGTTATTTGCACCAGTATTGTTAGTGCCGCCATTATTGCTTTTATCAGCACTACATACATCATTAGTTCCTCCATATTGTCCAGAACATTTCCATGTGTATGTTGAAGCATTTGTCGTTACCGCAGAAGCACCCCCAACAGAACATAAACCACTATCTGGTGTGGAAGAATAAGTCGCGCCATCTGCTACACCACAAACACCAGCAACAGGAACGTGTGTTCTTGAATATGTGTGGGTGTTACCGCAAGTTAAATACTGCGTCCAATTATCGACATTTTTGTTCCAAAACGTTTGTGCATCAGAGTTATAAAGCCAATTCATTGATTTTGTAAATTCTGCCTGTGTAACACATCCAGGTTTTGGACCTTCCCAATTAATAGTAATGTTGTATTGAGTTCCAGCCCAATTATTGAACACTGCTGTTCCTGAAAGCTTTTTAGTTGTCGGGCTCCAATTTGTATTCCATGATTGACCTCCCCATGTTAATACCGGGCACGCGCCGGCTTCAGCTCGTTTCGGCGCAGACACAATCAAAAGCATCGCGACCAGAAAAATTATTGATGATATTTTTGTAAGATTTTTCATATAATTATTTTAATTGTGCTGTGTAACTATTAATATTTCTATCAATTTCGACCCTCGCATTCGCCTTTTCAATTACTCCCAACGTAATATCTTTTTCAACAACATTTTTTGCGATCTTCAAAACACTGACCGCCTCCGCGCCTTTGTCTGACAACATTAATATTTTAGCTTTCGAAACATATGCAGATGTGAGGTTTGAATTAATTGAAATTGCCTTGTCGACTAAAGGTAAAACCTCTGCCAAGATAGCATCTCCTTTCACCAAGAAAACATCAATTCCCGCAACACTAGGAGAAACTGAAGCAATTTTAACTTCAGCCAATGCCACATATAGATTTGCTAGACTCGCGTCTGCATTGATAGCTTTGTCGAGCGCCGAAATTGCCTCATCAAATTTTTTAGCATCTGCAAGTGAGAGAGCAATCATCAAATGAGCTTCTGCAATAAATCTTTTGTTGGACGAATTTTTCACAACTTTCTCTGCTAGAGGTAGAGCTTCAGCAATCTTTCCTTCACGATACAAAACTCTCGCCAAATTGAATTGGGCATAATCTAAATTAGGAGAAATCGTAAGAGATTTTTCATAATTGATTCGAGCTTTCGCCAAATCACCCATCAAATCGTATGAGTGACCAAGACCAGCATACGTTGATGCGCTGTTTGCATCCAAACTAATTGCTTTCTCATAATTTGGAATTGCATTTTTGTAGTCCTGTGCGATTTCATACGCATAAGCCATTACACGATATGCCTCCGCGTTGTTTTCGTTAATTTTGAGCGCCTCATTAACTGCCAAAATTGCTTTCTGGCTATATTCTGCCTCCTTGAATGCGAGGCTGCCCTTCTGAGCATATGCCGAAGCTAATGAAACCAAAGCGTTAGCTCGAACCTCTGAAGTCAAATTAGTTTTTAGAAATGCTTCCAAATCAGCAATTGCTCCATCAATATCGCCAGAATCGAATTTTTCTCCTGATCCGACAACAACCGACTCATATTTGACATCATTATTTTTGTTAAATGAAAGATATGCTACCGCAACAATTGCGATAACAATTATCGCCATCAAAACGTAAAGTACTTTTTTGACTTTACCAGTACCGCCAGTATTACTGACGACATTTGCGCTCTCCGCGCTCATCGATTTTATATTAATTTGTTCGTCCATTTTATTAAATTTATTGCTAATACCTTTCATAATTCTATCACAAAAAAATTTGCTCATAGCAAAAATGCACCCCATTTCTGAGGTGCATTTTTGTGGAAATTTATTTTGTCTTTCCTGCTTTGATTGCTTCTGCTACGTTTGCTGGAACGATAGCGTAGTGATCGAATTCCATTGTTGACTGTGCACGTCCTTCTGTCATAGAACGAAGGCTAGTTGTGTAGCCAAACATTTCTGATAGAGGCACCTTGGCGTGAATACAAGTGATTCCGTTTCCGATATCATCCATACCATCAATCTGTGCTCGTTTTGATGAAAGGTTTCCTGTAATATCTCCGGTAAATTTCTCTGGAGTTGTAACTTCAACCTTCATAATAGGTTCCAAAACAACAGGTTTTGCTCTCTTGGCACCGTCCTGGAAGGCATATGAAGCGGCCAATTTGAAGGCGATTTCTGATGAGTCGACATCGTGGTATGAACCGTCGTACAATTCGACTTCGATATCTGTCATCTTGTAACCAGCTGAAACTCCTCTTGTGAGAGCTTCCTTCAAACCCTTTTCAACTGCAGGAATGAATTCGTTTGGAATCGCACCACCCTTGATATTGTTGACGAATTGGAATCCTCCATCTCGTTTGATGTTCTTTGGAAGATCCTCCTCCTTGACGCTGTAATCCAATGGTCGAACCTTGATTTTGACGTGACCGTATTGCCCCTTACCTCCAGATTGTTTGACGTATTTCTCTTCTGCGTCAGCTTCACCTGTAATAGTTTCTCGATAAGCAACCTGCGGTTTACCAACGTTTGCCTCAACTCCGAATTCTCGCTTCATTCGGTCGACGATAATTTCGAGGTGCAATTCTCCCATACCTGAAATCAATGTCTCCTGTGTTTCTTCATCTGAAGTTACTCGGAAAGTTGGATCCTCGTCTGACAATCGTTTTAGAGCCATACCCATTTTTTCCTGGTCGGCCTTTGTCTTTGGTTCGATTCGCATAGAAATAACTGGCTCCGCGAATTGAATTCGGTGCAATTCGATTGGGTTTTTCTCATCACACAATGTATCTGAAGTTTTAGCTTCCTTCAAACCTACGGCAGCTGCGATTTCTCCAGCGTAAACTGTCTGCACCTCTTCTCGCTCGTTAGCGTGCATTCGGAGAATTCGTCCTAGTCGCTCTTTCTTGCCGTTTGTAGCGTTGTATACATATGTACCTGATGAAATTGTTCCTGAGTAAACTCGGAAATATGTCAGCTGTCCTACGAATGGATCAGATTGCAGTTTGAATGCGAGCGCCGCAAATGGGGCTTCATCTGAAGCTTCACGAATAGCCTCTTCACCAGTTTTAGGATCAATTCCTGTGATTGGTGGAATGTCTGTAGGAGCTGGAAGATAATCAACAACGCCGTCTAGAACCAATTGTACACCCATGTTCTTTAGGGCTGAACCCGTAAATACTGGGATAATTTTGATTTCTAGAACTGCTTTTCGAAGCGCCGCCTTCAATTCTGCTACTGTCGCTGTCTCACCGTTTAGGAATTTCTCAGTCAAAGCGTCATCGTGCTCTGAAATTTTTGAAACCAATTCCTCGTGATATTTCTGTGCGTCGGCCATGTACTGTTCTGGAATATCAATTTCAACAACCTTGTTACCCATTTCTCCTTCGAATTTGTATGCCTTCATCTTTAGAAGGTCAACCAATCCTGAAATGTTCTCTTCCTCACCCATTGGAATCTGAACTCGAACAGCGTTTTTGTTCAATCTGTTCAAAATTGATTTGAAAGATCTCTCGAAGCTAGCACCAGTTCGGTCGATTTTGTTGATGAAACAAATTCGAGGAACTTTATATTTATCTGCCTGTCTCCAAACAGTTTCAGACTGTGGCTCTACTCCAGCAACACCATCGAATACCACAACTCCACCGTCGAGCACTTTCAGAGATCGCTCCACCTCGGCTGTAAAGTCCACGTGTCCAGGAGTATCGATAATATTGAATCGATATTTTGTCTCGAGATTAGTTTTGTCTGCAACATATGTAGGAGTCCAAAAACATGTAGTCGCAGCAGCAGTAATAGTAATACCTCGCTCTTTTTCCTGCTCCATCCAATCCATGATAGCCGCACCCTCGTGTACTTCACCGATTTTATGAGAAACACCAGTGTAGAAAAGCACGCGCTCTGATGTTGTTGTTTTACCAGCATCGATGTGGGCAATAATACCGAAGTTACGAACTCTATTTAATGGATAATCACGTGACATATATTTTTAATTGTTTATTTATTAATAAGAAAAAAACGAGGTATACTCGTACCACTAGATTATCTCATTTTCATTTGAAGTGCAAGGTTTTTCGGCCGCACTAAAAGAAAAAACCGCCTTTCGGCGGCTCCTTCTCCGCTTGTTTACCAAGTGAAGTGTGCGAATGCCTTGTTGGCCTCTGCCATCTTGTGAGTGTTTTCTTTCTTTTTGACTGCCTCACCTTCATTCTTGCTTGCGAGAATAATTTCCTCGGCTAGTTTGATGTGCATTGGCTGACCCTTTTTAGCCTTGGCAGCATTCTTGATCCATGACATTCCTAGATATGCTCGTCTCTCTGGGCGAACCTCTCGTGGAACCTGGTAGTTAGCACCACCAACTCGTCGTGATCGAACCTCGACAGCAGGAGCTGCATTTTTCAAAGCTGTGTCAAAGATTTCCAAAGGATTTTCTACTTTCTCTTTCTCCTTAATAATATCGAAAGCCTGATATACAATTTTCTCAGCGATGTTTTTCTTTCCGTTCAACATTACGTGATTGATGAATTTAGAAACCTTCATCGAATTATATTTGAAGTCTGGTTTTACGATATTTCTATTTTTTACTGGTTTTCGCATATGTTATTAAAATTATATTAAGCCTTTGGTTTCTTAACACCGTATCGTGATCGAGATACTTTTCGAGCATTTACACCCTCGGCATCGAGAACACCTCGAACGATTGTGTATCGAAGGTTAACGTCCTTTACACGTCCACCTCGCAATAGAACAACTGAGTGTTCCTGCAAGTTATGTCCCTCTCCTGGGATGTAGGCAGTGACCTCCATTCCGTTTGACAATCGAACTCGGGCGATTTTTCGCACAGCAGAGTTAGGCTTTCTAGGAGTTTTTGTAGTTACTTTGGTACATACACCTCGTTTGAATGGTGAGTGATAATATGTGGGTTTATTTTTAACGGTATTGAAGCCACGATCAAGAGCACCGGTTCGAGATTTTCGGTTTGCTTTGAATCTGTTCTTTTTTACCAATTGATTTATTGTTGGCATATATAGGGAAACACTTTACTACATCACACTTTAAAATGCAAGAGCAAAAGGCATAAATTCCTCCTCGAGTCCACAAATTGAATAGAGAGTCAAAAATAGATAATATAAAAGGCCTAGTTGACCATTTTATTGCTGAGCAATGACATCAAGAGAATAGCGCGCTGTTGTGCCTGTTCGCCGTCCTTGCTACCAACGAAAGACTGCCACTGCTTCACAATCTGTTCATCACCAAGTTTTCGCACATCGTTCTCCAGCTGAACACGATCTTCGAATGTAACAGTTCCGTTTGTGCTGAGAACTTTCTCAATAAAAAGACGCATAAATTTAGCGACCTGAATTCTCTGCTCTGTTCTCTGGGCTTGCTCCTCAATCATTTTATCTTCGTTTCGAATATTTTGTGTGTATTGAATACCGAAGAAAATGTTCATCATGACCAATGAGATCATCAGAACGTTTGAGCTTAATCTTGTTCTATCAATTCCTAATTTCATAATTTTATTATTAAATTTATTTTTAATTTCTCTATTTCGATGTTTAGACGATTACTCATATTATATAGCAAATATAATATATTCAAACTCGTTTACTCACCGCGCTAGTGGAATATCTTCCACAACTTGTTGAAGATACCCCACGGTTTACTCTGTTCGTTTGAATTGTTTTGAGGAAGGACGTCTAAAATTATTTGAACGTCTGTACTTGTTTCAATCAAATATCTTCCTTCAAGTGTCGGTGTAACAATTGAAGTCGCATAATATTTATCAAAGGTTGGAGTCAATATTTTCTTTTGTCCTTGATACATTATATATGGCATCTTTGATTCATCTGTAATGTTACCTGCGACAGTTGTTCCTATGTATAGAATCTGGGATGGAGCTGACTTAATCAACTGTGCAAGCTTATCAACAGCCTTCTCATATGTAACATACGTATTTACTAGGACATCGCCAGAATACACTTTAAATAGGCCGTATTTTTCAGGATTTTCAATGTCTGTGATTAGTTTTGGACTTCTCATCAAGCTAGCCAATTCTTGTGATCTAGTCACGCCGACCGCAGCGAGCAATCTCGAGGCATTTGGCATTAGACCAGTTAATTTGTCCGGGTTAGCTGGCTCCAAAATGAATTTCTGGAGATTTGGCAACAAATTGACAGGCATTTTGTCTAGCAACATTGAACCCAATGCTCGCAGGTCAGTAAACACCTTTGGGAATCTAGATAAACCGACGTCGATTGGTTTGAATGTCTTGTTGAAGTCATCTCCGAACAAATTAAAGTTTTGAATTGGAGCAAAATTGATTCCATTTAGACCCTGATTAAAGAATCTGTTTATTCCGCCTCCGATTGTTTCAGAGTTTAATGATGTCGGTGTCGGTGGAGACGGTGGTCGAATTGTCGAAGGGTGTCCTGCACCAATAGTTGTCACGACAGTTTTAATTCCAGAAATTTTTGTACTCGAAGAACAACCGCTGTTCTTTCCAAGCCCTGGTTCAGCAGTGATTGTGCCGTATGTGGTATCAATTATCGTAATAACTCCAGAATCACCACCGTTTCCACAAGAAGTCGAGTCTCCTCCGTTCGCTGTAATCGGTGTTGAAGATGCGTTTGTTCCGATTGAATAATTGATTGTTATAATACCGCCGTCTCCTCCGTCTTCCTGTGCGTCGGCACCGCTTGCTTCAATTAAACCAGTTGTAGAAGTCGCAATTGTTATTGTTGCGCCATTTCCTCCGTTTCCTGAAGTGTTTATTCCACCGTTCGCATATATTGCAGTTGTAGTTGAAAATTCTATTAAAATTGTACCTGCTGATACACCGCCAGAGTTTCCGCTCGCATTAATATCTCCAGTCGTCACATTTGTAATCGAAACATTTCCTCCGTTTGTTGCGATACTTGTTGGGTTAGAGTCGGTGATGGTGACATGACCTCCTCGACTACCAGAACCTGTTCCATTTGCAGAGATACTTGTGAGAGTGGAATTTGTCACAGAGACTGCACCTGCGTTTGCTATGTTTGTATTTCCATCTGCATTAATTGCAGAGATTATTGAGTCTGTGATTGTGACATCACCACCATTAGTTGTCACACTATCAGCAGATGAATCTACGATCGAAACATCTCCTCCTGCGATACCATCTGTTGCTGACGTTGAATCCACTAGACCAACAGAAGAAGTACTGACATTGATGTTCCCTCCATTTGCGTATATTGCTGTTGTGGTTGAGACAGAGACTGAGATGTTGCCACCAAGGATACCACCAGAGTTTGAGTTAGATGCAAGTTGTGATGTGACAGAGTTCTCGACTGTGATGGCACCACCGTTTGTGGTGATGTTTGAAGCTGTTGAGTCTGTGATTGTGACCGCACCTCCACGTTTGCCGGAAGAGCCTCCGTTTGTTTCAACTAATCCAACAGTTGAGTTGGTGATTGTGATTGCAGCACCATTTCCACCTACACCTGAACCACCTGTACCACCACTTGCAGTGATGTTTGAGGTCGTTGAGTTTGTAATGTTGATTGTGGCGGCGGTTGAGAGACCTGTGTTTCCAGTTGCGTTGATGTCGCCTGACAATGTGACGTTTGTGAGAGAGATGTTTCCACCGTTTGTTGAAATTGAAGTTGGGTTGGAATCAACTACAGTTATATTACCGCCCCTGATTCCAGAGGTTGGTGAAGTAGAATCAAGCAATCCAATTACAGAACTATCTATCGAAATATTTCCTCCATTTGCATATATTGCTGTTGTAGTTGAAACGTCGACTGTGATGTTGCCACCGAGAATACCGCCGGAGTTAGAGTTGGAGGCAATAATTGAGGCGATTGAATTATTAATAGAGATAATTCCTCCGTTTGTGACTGCATTACCTATATTCGAATCAGTAATAGTTATGTCTCCACCATCTTTACCTGAATCGAGACTGTTGGAAGTTAAATTTGAAGTTGTAGAATTGTCGACTGTAATTGAGCCCGCATATACTCCAGTTGTGTCGCTACTTGTTGTAATATCGGAAGCGTTTGAATCAATCAGAGAGACACTTCCACCGTTTGTCACCACATTTCCTAATGTTACATCTGTCGCAGTAATGTTTCCACCGCGATTGCCAGCACCTGTTCCATTTGCAGTAGTTGTGCCAGTAATTGTAATATTTTCTAAAGTCAAATTAAATCCATTTGTTGTAGAAGTTGCATTTGCAATAAGTTGACCATTTAGTGTGTAACCGGGAAGCAAAGGATTTATATTACCCTTCAAAATAATGTTGGTTGTTGCAGTACAGTTGCCAGCGACATCACCTGTCAGGTAGTAATATTGTCTAGAAGCTTCATCCAATGTTGAAGAACAATTCACTCCCGCAGGAGAAATGTTGTCGTATACAAATTCGGTCAATTGTTCAGAGTATGAAGTATCGGCATATGTTCCCTTCACATACAAAGTCGTTGTGGCGAATGCGGCTGGTCGTGGAATATCAGATCCAGCAGATGCACAATTGATGGCTGTATATGTACCACCTGATCCCCACTTGTATTCACAGGTATTTGCACCATCCCAGCTAATATTTGGAGACCACACTGTATTGTTTCCAGCGACCGGAGAATTAATCACAACCTTTGGTACAACATGCGCACCACCATTTATGCTTGAATTTTCAGTGAAGGTCGCACCATTTTTTGCACGAAAAACGTTTTTATTGGATTGATACGTTGTCGGAGAAACAGAATATGTTGCTCCTGCCAAATTAATCTTGGCACCATCTGATTCGATGAACCAGCGACCACCATTGAGAGTAAAGTCCTTGGTAGTTGTGGCATTTGTCGTATATATACGAGTCAGTGTAGCAGCATTATCATCAGTCGGATATGTGACTGATGCCCTCGCTGAGGCACCCATTGTTGGCGTATCTTCGAGGAATGTTGCATTTCCATAAACGGTTCCATTGTGGACCGCAGTTCCAGAAAAAATTGCTCCTGCTGAAGTTTGAATTGTCGTGCTGTTTGTACCAGAACTCATGTACAATGTTTGAATTCTAGGAATGGGATATGAACCTGGTCTGAGTGCTCCAGTCGTGAACGTATTACCGGAACCTCCAGCAGTTAAGTTTCGTGCATTTGGAGAGCTATCCAAATAGTTATCATTAAATCTATACTCGGCCAGGACGTTTGTATACGATGCAAGCACAGCGCCGAGTCCACTATTGTATCTTGCAGAAACTTCTGACGAGTTCAGCGCCTTGCTCCACACAACAAACTCATCGAACTGACCAGTTACTTTTCTTGTAAAATCTCTACCATCTCCGAGAGTATAGAAATTGTTTGTATCTGATCCTCCCAACGTTTGTGACCCAAGTGAAACTCCATCTTTGAACAACTCAATTGTTGCACCGTTACGAGACAATACATAATGGTGCCAATTGCCGTCTGCATAGTTAACGGTCCAGATCTTAAACTGACCTAACGCGGTTCTCGCATAAAATTGTGTGCCGTTATATATGATAAGTGGATATGCAAAACCGGTATTGCTATCAACTATATATTTATCGGCCTGTTGCGTTGAAGTTTTAAACCAGAAGTCAAAACTGTAGGCAGTTCCAATGGAGTAAGCCGTTCTTGATGTGTTACCAGATCCATTCAAAACTAATCCATTACCACCAGTAAAGCCGGATACATTTCCACTCACATACACATTATCCTCTAATGCAGGTAGCGCAGAAGTCGTCCAGTTTGAAATGTTCGCCCAGTTTCCGTCGGCCGCTGCGTTGTTGTAATAATATGCCCCATAACCAACATAGGTCGAACTTCCCGTTATAGTTCCACCAACTGGTTTAGTCACCGGAGAATTTGCAATTATGTTCGAATTGATGATACCTGTGTTTGTTGAGGAATCATAAAAGGTTACGGGAACATTTAATCCATTCAAGCTATTACTTGAACTGCCCCTGAGCTCGATTCGACTTAGTGCAGTTCCGGTTGAATCACGCAAAACTGTTGAGCTAGAAATAGAACCAGAAAGATTTTTGCTATTTAAAACCAAAACCCCACCAGTAGGAACATTCGATCCGTGATAATAAGTTGTATTGAAAGCTATAGATGAACTACCCATTAATCTAATAGAATCAAATCTAGAAGAACCATTCAGAGTCACATTGAGACTATTCCCCATTATCACCGGCAAGTTGATACTTCCATTTACATTCAAAGAGCAATTCGATCCGATAATATTAAGCTTTGTGGATGAATTAATATTGCTGACATTAATGACGGCGCTGTTATTTTCAATCTCAAATATACCCGCAGTTGATGTAGAGGTGTTAATATTCACTGTGTTCGCGCGGATAATTGCTTCGGTCGCAATCGAGGTGTCATAAAAACTTACAGTCGCAATTGGATTACTATCCGAAGTTGAAATCGTTCCTTTTCCGAATTTTGAATTTCCTTCAAATAAAACCGAGCCGGTGGAATCTACTGATAAATTCAATGCGCGGTATGAGTTTGGTGCGGTTGCATACAGACCTCTCCATGCCGGGTTTCCATTTCCTGTATACCACATTTTAAAGAGGTTCCCATCAATAATTCCAGCAAATGGCAACGTACCGTACTTGTCTGCGGTCGTATTACTTCCTTCTGGTATACGTCCATTCGTTGATGACCCATCAGATCCAACAGTAATGGTGTTGTCATATTTTGTCCATGTCAAACCATCTGGGGAAGTAGCGTAATATGTTTGAGAAGCAATAACTCCAGGGTGATAACCACCATAAAACATCTTGTACATTGGTCCATCCTTGTAAATGAGCGCGGGTTGTGTGTGGGTGTCATCACCCTTTCCGGCGGAGCCAAGAGCAATACGTCCATTTGTAGATGTTGTATCTGATACGGCAGGAATGGTGTTGTCATATTTTGTCCATGTCAAACCATCTGGGGAGGTAGCAAGGTAGGTTCTTATGTTTGTTCCATCATGACCCCTATACCACATTTTATATGTATCGCCCTCTTTCATAACTTGCTTAACTAGTACGTATACTGAATCTCCCTTTCCAGAAGTTCCAAGACCTATGCGCCCATCAGTTGATGAGGTATCAGAATCTAAAGGGGTCGTATTATTGTATTTTGTCCATGTCAAACCATCTGGGGAAGTAGCGTAATACCCTCGATATTTTCCATCCGCCGCCAATCCTGTATACCACATTTTAAAGATACTTCCGTCTTTAATAACCCACGCACTTGCGATACCACCAGCATCTCCTTTGCCAGAGTTGCCAATTGGAATACGTCCATTTGTAGATGTTGTATCTGATACGGCAGGAATGGTGTTGTCATATTTTGTCCATGTCAAACCATCTGGGGAAGTAGCGTAAAAAATTCTGTTATACGTAGCGTCAGCACCCTGATACCACATCTTATATGTTGAACCGTCTTTTAAAACAGCTGTTGGGTAAACGTGTGTGGTGTCACCTTTTCCTGCATTTCCCAATGGCAGCCTTCCGTTTGTAGATGTTGTATCTGATACGGCAGGAATGGTGTTGTTATATTTTGTCCACACCAACCCATCCGTAACCGATGTACCGTCGTTCCACGTCGCGTTGTTGATAAAACGTGCACTCTTTACACTCGCGACACCAGTAGAAATTTGTGTGACCGCTCCGTTGATGA
>CAYLNC010000015.1:0-2562 GCA_964385145.1 uncultured Candidatus Saccharibacteria bacterium
TCGAAAGTTGGATTCAGTGCCATTGAAATAATTTCTCCATTCATCGGATTCATGACAATTGCTCCGACTTTTTTCGGACCGTATTTAGTATTCAGTGCATCCAACTCCTTCTCAACGTATCCCTGCACCACCGGCTCGATTGTCAGATACAATGAACCTTTCGTAGTTGAATCTTTAACCCAAATGTTTTTTAAATTAGAAAAAATCTCCACGAAAAAGTTTTTGAAAACCTGCACGTCAGTTCTATCCAAAGTCTCCTCGTAATATCGCTCGAGGCCATATTGTCCGCGGAATTTGTTCTCCTGATCATACGCCATGAATCCAATTGTATGCGCTGCGAGTTCTTTGCCTGGATAGAAACGCCACTTCTCCTTTTCTACGTTCACTCCAGGTAATTTTTTGTCACGAATTTTTTCACCGAGCTCTGGTTCAATTCTCTTTGCTAACTCTTCGTATGGATCATTCGTCTTGCCTGCGCGTGCGAGGAAATCTTCAACATCTAATTCCAAATCGAATGACAAGTTATTGTAAATATCCTCCGGGGTTTCAATTACACTCGGATTAATGACGACATTGTAACCAACTTTCAAAGTCGCTGCCGCAATATCAGAACCATTTTTTGATGTGAAATAGATAGAGCCCCGATCAAAAAGCTTTCTCACGCCAGATGAATACTGCCTATCTGCCAAATTAACATACTCGTCGTGCTCGATTACTTGCAAAAAATATAGTCGCGCCTCAATTGCAAAAGCAATTAGAAAAATTATTGCTGCAACGAGATAAAGTCTCCATCGTATTGTAATATTTTTGCTATTCATTAAATGACAATTTCTCTGTTGAATTTCGAGCTACGAAAACGGCTTCGGTCTTCTCCATTTTAACTAATCCGTATTCTGTTGCCAATTCAGGATGAATTGTGTTGTTTTTCTCAATGTAATCCAATTCCAATTCACCAATTGTCGATTGTGTTTCGGCGATTTCGTCTGCAAATCTCTCCTGAGCTGCAGCACTGAATGCCGTGCTATTTACTGTATACAAATATGCGAGAATCAGCGCAACAACCGCACCGAACAAAATTCTTGTGCATGTTACTTGTGTCTGCTCTGTTTTGCTAATCATTTTTGTCATATTTTTTCTATTATTCTTAATTTTGCGCTTCTTGATCGGGGGTTTTTAATGATTTCTTCTCTACTTGGGGCAATTGGTTTCTTGTTAACAAAGTTCGCGATTCCCTCTTTGATTTTGTCTCTGAAGAAGTTCTTTACGATTCTATCTTCGAGGCTGTGAAATGAAATGACGGCGATGCGTCCATGTGGAGATAATTTTTCAAATGCATCATTGAGAGCTATTTTCAGTTTGTCTAATTCGTTGTTAACTGCGATTCGAATTGCTTGGAAAGTTTTTGTTGCGGGATGTGTTTTGCCTTTGCGATAGAAAAATGGAACTGATTCGGTGATAATTTTGGCGAGCTCTGCGGTTGTTTCGATTGGTTTCTTTTCTCGCGCCTCGACGATTCCTCGGGCGATTCTTCTTGAGAAAGTTTCCTCTCCAAAACCGTAGATAATGTCAGCGAGATTTTCTTCTTGGAAGTCATTGACGACATCATACGCAGTTAATTGTTTCGAGTCAGGATTGTTTGTATATGTCATCTTGAGCGGTCCATCGTGAAGAAAAGAGAATCCGCGAGCTGGGTTGTCTATTTCGAAACTGCTGTAGCCGAGGTCAAACAAAACTTTATCAACGTAATTCAAATTATTTTTCTCGAGAATTTCTTTGAGCTTGTCAAAGTATTCTGTAACCAAAATTAATTTGCAATTATATTTCTGAAGTCTCTCCTTTGCTCGATCGAGTGCCTGATCATCTGCGTCGATTCCAACGATTGTTAGATTCTCTGCACCTGCGGCGGCTACTGCTTCACTGTGCCCTGCTCCACCCAAAGTCATGTCCACAAAAATATCATTGTTTTTGATATTCAATCCATTTACTGTTTCGTTTAAAAGAACTGATTTGTGTTCCATGATTTTGAATTAAATTGCTCCAATCTCTCCAAGTTTCTCTGCCATCTTGTCTGCGTCTTTGAGAACACTTGTCTTGTATGTTTCCCATCGAGCGTCGTCCCAAATTTCTACTCTGTTGTGAACTCCGGCAAAGACAACTTTATTTTCTATTCCTGCAAAAGATTTAAGGTGATCTGGTATCAGGATTCGTCCGACTGAGTCAACACTGATTTCTGAAGCTCCAGCCAACATGAATCTGTTGAAGCCACGAGTGTCGGATTGTCCCATTCCTAATGAACCCAACTTCTCTGAAATGTTTTTCCATTCTTTGAGCGGATAAAGAAACAAACAGTTATCAAGACCTTTTGTGACAATAATATTTTTACCAATTTCTTTTCGAAATTTAATCGGCAAAGAAATTCTTTTTTTGTCATCAACTGTGTGTTTAAATTCTCCGATTAACATTGTGTTTATTTGGAATTTCCCAGATTCCCACCCCTTCCCACTTGTCTACCATTTTACACCACAATTGCACACAATCAAACATTCTTATCCACACTTCTCC
>CAYLNC010000015.1:2662-13543 GCA_964385145.1 uncultured Candidatus Saccharibacteria bacterium
CTACCATTTTACACCACAATTGCACACAATCAAACATTCTTATCCACACTTCTCCATTATTAAAAAACGGCTCAAGATGAAGTCTTTCTGTGAGTAAATTTCGACAATTTTTTGCAATAAAAAAACCGCGCTGGCTCGTCTTTCAACGAGACCAACGCGGGAGTTCAAAGTGTCCAAGTGCCGAGGATAAGTCCAAGGCACAAGGGACATGGAACTATTTGTGCACACTCACCCCAAGAAAGCGGTAGTAATTGGGCCACGACGTGAAATGCTTCAAAGTGAGTTCGCTTCCAGAATTTTGGTCTAAAAGAACACCGACAAAACCAAAACCTCCGATCTTAGCGACCTGCCCAAGAAGTGCGATTGGACCTTTGAAATATGGGCTTCTCTTTACCCACACCAACCCTTCACCGATTGTTGGGCGACGAAAGCCTTCTTTTTTCATAGCGGCGGTGACCTGTCGGGCAGAGACTGAGTATTCAAACTCAAAAATCTTGGTCCTGCCAAACTTTGGAATTCTTGGTGTTGGAAAATTAATAGAGTTTACTCTCGGGTCTACGGTCGAAATAATATAATTACACCCTTCGATAAGCTCCGCCAATTTATCGCTCCCACAAGAAGTGGGGTCAATGTCAAAGAGACTAATTTCCTCGGCCAAAGAATGAGCATCAACTTGATTAACTCCCTTCTCGCTTTTCAAAAGATTCAGGAGTTCAAGAAGGTCATCAATCGGTATTGTTTTCATCAACATCTCCTGGTTGTGCCACCTATATTTAGTGACTGGTTTGAGAAAGTACATTCAGTAACAGATGAATTATAGACTACAACTATATTGACATAGAGTCAACGGTATAAAATAAAACAGGGCCCGAAGGTCCTGCCGAATGAAATCTTCCCGAAGGAAGAAAAAGTTGTCCATACTGGACGTCTTCCGCGTGGAAGATTGAGTCTAATGACTCGAAAGAACAAACAAATAATGAGGTGTTAAAGTCCGGTGGCCAAATGGCTCTAGTTCATACCGAGGACTGAGAGCTGGCCGAGACCTATTCCCATTAAGTGCGCTAACGTTGTCGGTTAGCTTACTGTTCGAAGATTCAAATGAATCTAAGAACACTAATATTATACCCCACCCACAAAATTATGCAATAGAAAAGCCCGGCGCACTGGTGCGCCGGGCACTTCAACAACTTTTCAAACTGATCGCGAAATACAGCATCGCGACAGAAAGAAACATTTGCCCGAGATGAGAGAAGTCGAATCGACGCTCCGGGAAAATCGAGTGGCGCAATGGGAATCTCGCCACAATGACGATCGAGGTCACGAGTGGCAAGTACGGCCCCATGAGATACGGGAACGTGTAGAAGCCCAGTTCGAAATGCGTCATTATCACAAACACAATCAGGAAACACACGATCCAATTTGTGAGCTCGTAGAGCTTCTCACGGGTCGTAACTCCATCATTCTTTTCGTCTTCATAGTAAGGCATAAAGCCTCCTTTTTGTTTTGAAATTGGAACTAACCTCTAAAACAATAACACAATTATGTAGTATATGCAAGTAGTCGTCTTTTTTACTTCTTCGGCCTCATCAACGGAAACAATGTTACTTCACGAATTGGCTTTCCACAAAGCATTGCGAAAAATCTGTCGCCAACGGTTGAAGCTCCGAAGGCGGGCGGCATTCCATGCTCCAACATTTCGACGAATTCCCAATCTGGCATCATAGCCTCATCGTCCCCTTTCTCAATTAGCTTTTGCTGATTTTCAAAACGAGCTCGTTGATCAATTGGATCGTTCAATTCAGAGAATGAATTGCATAATTCGCTTCCAGCCAAAATCAACTGTAATCTTTCTGTCAGTTCAGGATTATCTTCACAAGCCTTGGCGAGCGGAGAAACCAATTTTGGATGTTTAGTTAGCCACACCGGACCAGCGATAGTTTTTCGGCAGTATTTCCAGAGAGTATCGGTCAATCTCTCGCGATTATTCCCCTCGTATTTAACACCGAGTTCCTGCAATTTAGCTTCCATTTCTTTTTCGGTTGCAGTCAAAACATTAATACCCGTCTTTTCCAAAACATATGGCACATATTCAATAACTGGCCATTCACCGGAAAGGTCAACGCTAAATTCCTTGATATCAAACTTCAATGTGTTGAAAGTTTTCTCAATCACATGTTTCATCATTCTCTCGACGAATTTTCGACCTTCAACGAAATCCATGTAGGCACAATACATCTCCATATTAGTAAATTCCTGCAAATGTTCTGGGCTAGTACCCTCGTTTCGATACACACGTCCAATTTCGAAAACTCTCGGGAAGCCTGCAGCGAGCGCTCGTTTCTGCCACAATTCACCAACTGAAATTCGCAAATACACATCGATGTCGAAATCGTTGTGATGTGTGATGAATGGTCGCGCCTCGGCTCCACCAGTTGTTGATTCAAGTGTCGGTGTCTCAATTTCAAGAAAGCCCTCGTCAATCATAAACTGGCGGGCAGTGTTAAAGAATTTTGCTTTCTTCTCAAAAATTTCGCGCAACTCGGGATTCATTAAAATATCCAAGTATCGCTTGCGGTATCGCTCATCATCATCAGTCAATCCGCTCCATTTGTCTGGCAATGGAGAAATTGCTTTGGTCAAAATATTCCAATCCTTGATCAAGAGACTCTGCGCACCTCGCTGTGTTACAAACAATGTACCAGTCGCCTCGATGAAGTCACCCATATCAATAGTCTCGATGAACAAATTGAAAATCTCCTCAGACATTTCATCCTTCTTCAAAACCAACTGAATTTTTCCTGTTCCATCATAAATTTCTATGAACAAAATTGCTCCTTGTCCACGAATAACCATCACACGTCCTGCGAGTGTGATTGATTTCTGGCTTTCAGAAATTTCTGTAAAATTTTTCAAAGCATCAGCAACTGTCGCATCTCGTTTTGTTCTGGCTGTGAATGGATTTCTTCCTGCGTCTTGTAATTTTTTAAGCTTTTCCAAGCGAACCTGTTGTAGGTCCTGTAATGAAGTCATATTGAGAAATTATACTACTATTATTCTATATCAACAATTGTATATTCAACCACGCCGTTTGGAGTTTCAAAAGAAAAGTCGTCTTTCTTTTTCTTGCCCATCATAGCGTGACCCAATGGTGATTCATATGAAAGTTTTCCTGCGAGAATGTCTGCCTCTTCTACGCCAACAATCTGATATTTTGTTTTGCTTCCATCAGATTTTTTCTTGATTGTAATAGTTGATCCAACAGCGACAGTGTCGCCCTTGTGATTTGATAGCACAACAGCATTTTTTAAAGTTTCCTCGAGAGTCGTGATTCGAGCCTCCATTTCTCCCTGCTGATTTCGTGCCTCGTGATATTCTGCGTTTTCAGATAGGTCACCAAGCGATCGTGCATACGCCAATTTTTCTGCGATTTCCATTCGCTGAACAGTTTTCAAATTGTCTAATTCGGCTTCTAATTCCTTGATTTTATCCTTTGAAAGATAGTGTTTTTGTGCCATGTATTTATATTAAGTAAGAGCCATTATACACGCACATATAGGTAAGTCAATTGTTGATAAAGTCTTAGTTCGAAGTCAGATATTCAGGATGATAAATCTTCATCCAATCGAAGAAATTTCGCGCCGCCGCAACACCTCCAATAGTGTTAGTTCGCTTTCCACTCTCGAGCATGAAAACGTAGGCAAAGCGTGGATTTTTGTATGGAAAGAAACCAACTGCCCACGAGTTCACGTCTTCTTTCGAGACACCGAGCTCGGCAGTTCCAGTTTTTCCGGCGATTTCAAAATCTGGGTAATTCAATCCTTTCGAAGTTCCAAACAGCACCGTGTCACGCATAGCTAGATGAATCGTATCCCAAACCCATCCGTCAATCCCCTCAATTTTCGACGAGACAATCGGCTGCGCTGGGTCTGCAATAATTTTCGGATCAATTAATGTTCCGCGATTTGCAATAGCAGAATATGCACGAACAACTTGCAAAGGCGTCACCTGAGTTCCGTACTGTCCAATTGAAATAAAGTAGGTATCGCCCAGTCTCCAATCGTCGTTGAAAACATTCTTTTTCCATTCTGGATTTGGAATTGTACCCGCTAAATCTGAAAAAAGTTCCCCCTGAACGCTGGTGCCAAAACCAAATTTACGTAAATATTTTTCAATACGATTTATTCCCAAACCAACGAGGTCTTTGTAGCCACCACCAACTTCATAAAAATAAACGTTCGAGGAATACGCAATCGCTTTACGAACATCAACAGGGCCGTGAGCTTTCCAATCATTAAAAATCGACGGCGCATCCGGATTATATGGATTAGGAATCGAAATTGAACCAGTTGAAACTATATTATCAGTCGGATTAATTATTTTCTCTTGCAAAGCTCCAAAAGCCACGAACGGTTTGATAATAGAACCTGGAGTATATAAACCCTGAGTAATTCGATTCAAGAAAGGTTTACGCTTGTCGCGCAACATCTCATTAATCATTTTTGTGTTAGAACCATCAGTCATAATATTCGAATCAAATTCAGGATAGTTCACGAGCGCAAGCAAATCTCCATTGTGAACATCCATAATGACAGCACCACCTCCAACGAATCCTGCCTGATCAACAATTGTTTTAACAGAATTAAAGAGTGCACCCTGAACTTCAGAATCAATTGTCAGATGTACATTTCCACCCTTCTCCGGAGGACGAATTGTATTTTCAGAAACAGTTTCATTAAGTGCGTTCGTTTCTACAATTCGTAGCCCATTTTCTTTCTGCAAAGTACTTTCGAAAAATTTTTCAATACCATCAACTCCCGAAATGGTTTTGTCATAATAGAAGCCGGCAGAATCTTTTTTGGGATATGAAACATAACCAAGCAAGTTAGAAAAACCAGATTTATCAATGTATTTTCTGAGATTAAATGAATTTGGCTCACCAGTTTCATTCCAGGCCAATGGCACATTATTTTTGTCATAAATGAGCCCGCGCTCAGAAAAAATTAACGAGTGTCTGAGGCGATTATTCGCGCTACGCTCGGCGTATGATTCACCGTTGCTAATTTGAATATTCCAACTCTTTCCCAAAAAAATTAGTGCAATAACCGCAAAAAATATTCCGACAAAAAGAAAAGTTTTTGTAGCGATTGGTTTTTCGATTCGTCCTTCAAATTGATAGGTGTCGAATCCTGGCAAGTTTGTTGAGTCAATGAAAATTTCATCTGGATCGATATGGTGATAGATTCTTTTGTCAAAATTTTTTCTAAACAACATTATATTAAAATTCTTTTACGAACTACTGACAAAATATACAACATCAACGTTAATGCAAAAGTGAAAATTAAAGTGAATCCATAAATTTCAATCCCGGCACCGTATGTTAAATCAATAATGAGACCGACGGCAATGGCTTCATATAAATTATCAAAATACAAAGCGCCGAAAAAAACTAGAGCAACACTAATCCACCACGGAAAAATGAACGCGGACAATATCAAAAAAATCCCGTAAAATACCCTTTTCATTCTCATATATTAACACTATTAGAATAAATTAAACACCTTTGATTTGCACAAAGTTCAAGTCGGCAAAACTGAACGGGAACTTGAAATAAATCGTTTGAAACGAACTGTTTTCTGGCATATCTATATTTTCCACTGTACCCAAAATTGATTTCTCTGCGCCCTCGGCGTATACCAAAAACCCTTTTTCAATCACAACGTCTTTAGGTAATTGAATTAAAAACGAAAGTCCTCCCTGACCAACAGCTTCCGCAATAATATCATCATCGATTTTAACTGGCATTTTTGTGCCGGAAGTTGAAAATAATTTCACGATTGCGTTGTTCGCGTGTTTTTCTGTAATTTCACCAACTAGAATTCCGTTCGCGAGAACTCGGTCGCCAATTTTAATTGCATCGATATTGTCTGTGTGAACTACAAAAGTATCGAATGGAGAAAATGGTGGGGTTAAAATAATTTCCGCAGTAATTTCTTTTTTGTTTTTTGTCAGCTCCAAAATTTTTCTCAACTCGTCGTTTTCCTCTCGCAAATTTTCAACTGATAGTAATTCGATTTGCAAAAATTTCTTGTCATTAACCAGATTTTTGTTTTCTTCGACTAACTTTGTTTTTGAATGCAAATATGTGCCGAAATTTTTGAATGGTGAAAATACAAATTGTGTCGCTTTGTTAACTGGATACAAAACTGAATGCACTACATTTCCAGAGAAAGTTCTAAGTAAAAATCCAAACAGTATGATAGCTAAAAATATTGAAGCAAATTTAATGTTTCGTCTGCGTCTACTGTTTTTTTCGCTACTTCTTTGGAGGTAAGTCATCTTCTTTTGCAATTAATATGTCTTTGTAAACTTCCAAATTCTCGAGAATGATTCCCGTGCCTCGCGCTACAGCAGTGAGAGGTTCTGGAGCAATGTATACGGGCATTGAGAGAGCTTCAGAAAGCAAGACGTCGATTCCTTTGATGAGCGCTCCACCTCCGGTCATGTAAATACCGCGCTGCATAATGTCGGCCACGATTTCGGGTGGAGTTGTTTCGAGAACCTCTTTTGCAGAATCGACCAAAATGTCGAATGATGATTGAAGAGCTTCGCGCAGGTCAGAATCGGTGATGACAACCTCGCGTGGCAAACCTGTGATGAGATCACGTCCGCGAATCACCGCCTCTAGCGGTTCCTTGTCGGGGAAAATTTTGCAAACCTGCTTTTTAACTTCCTCTGCCGTTCTCTCGCCAATGAGAATTTTAAATTCGCTGCGGATATAAGCGATGATGTCGTTGTTCATTTTGTCGCCGGCAATTTTTAGATTTTTCGAACGCACAATACCGCCGAGTGAAATCACGGCGATGTCAGTTGTTCCTCCGCCAATATCAATTACCATACTTCCAACTGGGTCGTTCACTGGAAGTCTAATTCCAATCGCAGCAGCCATCGGTTCCTCGACAATGTGTACTTCACGAGCGCCAGAATTGAGCGTCGCGTCGCGCACTGCACGAGTTTCCACGTTAGTAATTCCAGAAGGAACACCGATTACGACGCGTGGACCGAGCAATTTTTTGTTATTCTCCTGAGACTTTCGCACGAAATACGCAATCATTTCCTCGGTAACTTCAAAATCAGAAATGACACCGTCGACAAGCGGACGAACCGCGGTGAGATGTTGTGGAGTTCTGCCGAGCATTTTGCGAGCATCATGCCCAACCGCAACAACACGACCTGTTTTCTGATTAATCGCCACGACTGATGGCTCATTGATCACAACTCCCTTGCCAGGAACATACACGAGCGAGTTTGCAGTACCCAAATCAATTCCGATGTCGTTCGACAAATACGGCATGATTTTTGTTCTCCAATATTTTTTTAAGCTTCTTTTTTCTGACATATTATTTTATGAAGTCCTCAACACTGACCAATTCCGACTCTCCTGTTTTTCGATTTACAATTTCTAATTTTCCTGAGTCGAAGTTTTTTCCAACAATGACGCGGAATGGAATACCGAGTAAATCACTATCTGCTAATTTTGTGCCGGCGCGAGTGTCGCGATTGTCGTAGAGCACCTCCATATTTTTTGAAAGCATTTTCTCGTAAATTTTGTCCGCCTCAGTATTGTCTGAAAGCAAATTCACCAAATGATATTTGAAAGGTGCAATGTTTTCTGGCCAGACTAGACCTTTGTCATCAGAAAAAACTTCGGCAACTGTTCCCATGAGTCGTCCGATTCCGATTCCGTATGAACCCATGATGACAGGTGTTCTGGTTTTGTCCTCTCCATCAATTACCAAACCGACCGCTTCTGAAAATTTTGTACCGAGATTGAAAATGTTTCCTGTTTCAACTGTTTTAACTTCTTCCAATTCGTCGCGCCCTAAACCGAGATCAGCAAGTACTTCATCATTCAAAACCTCTTTGTTTACAGCGATTTTCTTGGCTCGTGAGAGATACACGATATCTTCACCGGCATCCGTTTCTGTCTGGAATTCGTGAGAATATTTACTAAAGCTTCCTCCTGCAGCAAATGTGAGGTGTGTTTTTTCGCCAAGTCCGACTCGACTGAAAATTTTCACGTATGCGTTTTTGAGAGATTCATAGACAGCGTCGTGTTGTGTCTGTGTTGCAGAAAAAGAATAGAGGTCCTTCATCAAAAATTCGCGACCGCGCATGATTCCAGATTTCGCTCGCAACTCGTTTCGGAATTTTGTTTGAAATTGATAAACACAAGCGGGCAAATCTTTGTACGAGTTGATGTGATTTTTCATCATGCGAGTGATAGGTTCCTCATGAGTGAATCCGAGACCAAGTTCGCTTCCGTTGCTAAGTTCAGTTTTAAACCAAACATCAACTGCAGCGTCATCCCAACGATTTGAAAGCTTCCACACAGCTGGATCCTGAAGTGCAGTCATTTCCAATTCTTGACCACCGACAGCATTCATTTCTTCGCGAATGATATTTTTGATTTTATTTATGATGCGCAAACCTAGCGGCAACACATCATATACACCAGCCATTTCCTTGTTGATAAAGCCTGCTCGAATTAATAATTGTGCACTCTTTGAGACTTCGTCCGAAGGAGCTTCGCGACGCGTCTTTGTGAAAATCCCGCTTTGTTTCATGCGCCAATTGTATCAAATGTGCAGGAAATGGGAAATCAAATAAAAAACCGCCCTCCCCACCACACAACTTCGTTGAGATTGAAGTTGTGTGGTGGCAAATGACGGCTATTTTCCATCCTCTTTTTTTTGCTTTTCAATTCTTTCCCTGATTTCGCAAATCGCAGCATCAAGGATTGCTGCAGCGCTCTCGCCAATGCATATACCAAATTTTTTATAGACTGCGAGAGATTCTGCGAGTTGCTCCATACAAGCTTCCCTCCACTCATCTATTTCCTTTTGCTCGGTCGCCCTGATGATATATCCGCACGGAGTCACCAATGATATATGAATAAGTCGCCTCGCAATTTCCTCAGCAGATCTGCGATCAAAATGTGAGCCATTTTTTGGAAGGCTGAGATGTTTTTTAAGTTCATCAAAATCCTTCTCGAATATGAAGTCGACTTCATATTCTCCCATTATTTTCTGGTGCTTTTCAATCTCCTTGTTGATCAAAGCACCATAGGATAACCCTAGGGTCCATCCCGAAAACAAAAGACACAGAATGAATCCTAGCGCGTTTCGAACGTAAAACATATAGCCCGGATTCGCACCTTGAAGAGCTTCAAAAATGGCTGTGCAAGACGCAATGATGAGGGTGCAGATTGCCACACAGCCCATGATTATCCAAATCGAGTTTATCACGGCGACATAGCAGAGCATTTGTCCTTCATGCCTTTTCAGCTCTTCGAGATAGTTAGAGGGCCTGTGCTCGCGCCGGCCATTCAGTGGCCAAGAGTACATCATCCACAAGTAAGCAAGCACTGTATAAATACCGCCCTTTTCAAGGCAAGCTTTGAGAGTTTTCATGAATACTCCTTGTTTGTGAATCAGTTTGAGTTTAAAGAGCTTTCCACGCGGAAACCCAAATTAACTCTACGCCGTTTTAAGGGAAAGTAAAGTCCTAAAGAAATTCTAAAATATTTATGGATTTTTGATAAAGTTTTTAGTTTCCTACTGCAAAAACTTTGTTGATAATACAAGAATGAACATTGCTTTTATCGATGGACAAAATTTGAATCTTGGAACTATGGAGGACGGCTGGAAGGTGAGTCACCAAAAATTACGCATCTACCTGAAAGACAAGTACGATGTTGGCACTGCATTTTATTTTATTGGTTACTATTCCAGCAAATACGCCGATTTATATTCAAACCTAGTTCGAAGCGAGTACTCACTAGTATATAGAGAAAATAGTGATGAGATAAATAAAATTAAGAAAGGCAACGTAGATGTTGATATTGTGTTTGAAATAATGAAACAAATAATTGAAAATCTTGAATTTGAGAAAGCTGTGATTATCTCTGGTGATGGAGACTTTATTAAAACGGTTAAATATTTAGTTACAAAAGATAAATTTAAAAAAATATTGTTCCCAAACACAAAATTCTATTCTACTTTGTACAACTGTCTTGGGAGCGAGTATTTCGACTTTCTAAAGAACGTAAAAAGTAACATAGAATATACGCCCGACGTAAATGAAAAAGGCTCCTAAAGCACCAACACTTTTCGGATCCTTTTTCGTATGAATACGTTAATAATTATTGCAAATCAGACCCAAAAGTCAAGTTAAAAAAATAACACTAGAACAACTTCATAACGTCACTCACCGTAATCAGAATCATAAATCCAATAAGTATCATAAAACCAATCGCATTAACCCAATTTGCGACGAAGGGTTTAATTCTGCGACGAGTTATCCCTTCAATTCCGAGGAAAAGCAATCGTCCGCCATCGAGCGCTGGGAAAGGCATAATGTTCAGAACAGCGAGATTGATCGAAAGAACCGCCGTGAATGCGAGCAGGTTTGCTAGTCCGAATTTCGCAGCGCTTCCAACCATACCAACGATACCGACTGGTCCTGAAACTTGTTTGAGAGAAACTTCACCGGAAATCATCGAAATGAGGCCAGTGAAAACCGTTTTGAAGCTGTCTCGTGTCATTCGAAACGACTCAGGAATAGCTTGCCCGAAAGTCAGGTTCTGCACACCAATTTTTTCCATCGAAATTCCAATCGCACGCGTGTCGCCAAGAATTCCAGTCTTTGGATCAATTTCCAATTTACGATCTGCCAATTCCATTGAGACGACGCCGCTGCTCTCTGAAATTATTTTCTTCACCGTGTCAGGACTGAGGTCGTTGCCAGAAAAACTTTCCTTCTGATTTGAAATTTTCTGAATCACATCGCCGATCAAAAGTCCCGCACCCTCGGCCGGAGAGT
>CAYLNC010000016.1:0-5140 GCA_964385145.1 uncultured Candidatus Saccharibacteria bacterium
TACACTATTTGCGAGAAAACTTCAACTGTTAATATTGTCTCAATACTCTAAAATTCGCTTATCTCTTTTTCGTGCTTTTTTGATTCTTCCCATAGCAACTTCATTGTTGTTGCAAAATCATTACCCTCTGTGACACTGCTCTCATAAACCTTTTTGAAGTGATCGGTCATACTAACATCGCCAATTTTAATTTTTTTGAATGAAGCATACCCCCATTTTTTTGGATTGATGAGTTTCTTTATCTCTGGATTACATTGCAAAATGATTTGCACAATAATTTCGCTCAGGCGCCACGCCAGGTTAGGACTTTCATATTCCCTTCGCTTGCTCTCAGGAAAAACTTCTTTCCATTTTTTAAACCAAAGGAAATGCACGATTTCGTGGGCTGCTGTCTCAATCATCGAAGCAACGTCCTCATACCCAACAAAAAAGGAATAATCATCAAGATTGCGCGGAAAAACCGGCAAAATAGTCACATTCCCCACAATTTTTGCCCTCTCTGGATTCCAATCTGTTTCAAAATGTTTTGATAGTTCTGAGAGAAATTTAGCCTCGACTAGCTTCCAATCCTTCTCAAATAACAACTTCATTTTCAAAATCTCTTCCTGATGTATTTTGTGTTGTTCTTCAGAAAATTCTTTGCAGATTTTCATTGCTCCTTCTTTATCATCTACACCTGCGAGTTTTTTAAATAATTCAGGAAATGCTTTGTTGAATGCGTCGCTCCATCTAGTGCCTCTTTCTTCTTTTATGAAACTATAAAAAAGTTCCGCTTCGGAATCCGAGTCTGCTACCTGGATACTAACCTCGGGCAAAAACGAAATTTTTTCCTGCGTGATTGCTTTCTCAGAATTATACATACTGGTCCTCTCGGCAGGAATCGAACCTACATCAGAGGCTTAGAAGTCCCCTGTTCTATCCATTGAACTACGAGAGGATGGATACCTCCTATACATTAAAGCAAATAATGAAAATATCAAGCCCGATTTTATTTATTCTGCAGCAACGCATTAAATTTTTCTTCCTTCTGTTTTAATTCTAAAATTAAATTCCCTACCCTTTCGACATCTTTTTTCCTGCTTTTGAAAAATACTTCTTCACTCTCCTTGTTAATCTCTGCATCAATTCTAAAATAATTAATCGTTCCCATCGTCGCAGAGATTAACAAGGTAGCCAAAGCAAATATTAGAAACACATTCCAATCAGATTGCGCATTTTTACCAAACAAAGACAAGTTATATTTTCTCTGTTTCCAGTCATAAATCCAATTTTCTTTTATTTTTTTAAAGTTACTCATTTTAATTTGTTAAAGTTGTGATTGTCATAGATGCTGTCCACGTCTGACCATTCTCTCCGCCCGCAGATAGATTCAGAACTTTGATTGATACATAGTGTGGCAAAAGCTCGATTAGCTCGACAAACTTTTTTACAGAATTCCATGATCCGTTCGCCTGCATCGTTACATGCACATAGTTATATTTATCGGCCACAACTTCCCCAGGCGTGACGTTTTGAATATGCAATTTTGAATTTGATGCTCTGGCAATTTGTTCTAGTTTCTCAATGAATATTAAAATGTTCTCCTTGCCAATATACATATCGTCAAAGTTTTTGCTGAATTCCTGAATTTTTTTGATGTCTTTATCCGCGCTATTCAAAAACTGAACAGCTGCTTGCTCATTCTTCATCACTTGTCTCTGCTCTCTCACATATTCAGCAAAATTCCAAATCTTCTTGTGCCACATAACAACAGCAATCGCACTGGCAACTAACGCGATGAGAAGAATTATCGAAATTAGAATTGTGGTGTTAATTTTAGGTTTCATATATTTTTAAAATTATCGACAGTCTCGATACTGATAGAGAAAGGAATGTCTGATTCTCTCGTCAGTGAAGAAATTGGCACTTCGACTTTACTAAATATTTTCTCTTGTTTTAGCGAATTAACATACTCCACTAGCGCGCTTCTAGTTTTTGATGTTCCCTTCAAATCAATTTTGACACGCAATTTTTCTCCTTCTATTCTAGAAAAATTAAAGTTAGAAATATTCACATCAGCAGATTTGTTTTTTAATAAAATTTCATAGAACCATGTTGGAGTCAAAAAATCTTGAGCAAAGATTTTATATTCAATCATCAAATGTTTGTAGTCTCTTTCAAACTCTGTACGTCTCTTTGAAACATCAGAGTTTTTTATTGTCTCAATTTCTGTTTTAATAATATTTTTCTCGAGATATACAACAGTGTATGGCGCAAACAAGCTTACTGCGATCACGCCAGATAAAATGAGTAGATATGTTAGCAAAACATTCAATAATCGGAATTTATATTCCCTTCTCAAAGTATGTCTTTCTGTGCTAATTAAAAACTTTAACATATTATTTATTTACTATCGCCGCGAGTGCGAGTCCGACGACAACTGCACATTTCATCGAATCTTCCTTTGAAATTTCTGGAATATATTCTTCGAACGAAAATGCATTCTTCCAAACATTTCCAACGCTCGAGTGAATCTTCAGATTTTTCTCGAAGAAATCCGCTACACCCCTGTTATTTGCAAACTCCCCCGTCAGCAACACGTGTTCGATTTTCTTGTGTTCAGTCACGCCCTGCTTGTTCGTGAACCAATATATGAGAAGTTTGTTCAGCGAAGACTTCAATTCATTTGCAGATTGTCCCTCAAAATTTTCAACGAACTCTGAGACATTCATCATCATTGTTGAAGTGTATTGCACAACAGAATTTTCGACAATAACAATATTAATTCTGTCTTGCATTAGTCGAATAATCAGAAATGGATTTTTGTCGCAACAATCGATAAGAGAGTTGCTCATCGCTGTCGATTCAGATAGAAACGAAACCGGTGTGATACCCGCGCTTTTAAAAATGTCTGTATATGCGCTGATCAGATTTTTTTGATACACACTCACAATGACGTCCATCTCAGAACGATTCTCTTCCTCGTTAATAATATGAAAGTCAAAATTCAAATCCTTGGCCTCGAGCGGAACGTATTCTTCAAGCGAAAACTTAACAGCAGAAGTAATGCCATTTTTTGCCTGAACAGGTAGCGAAGTCTGGAAAATATAGTTCCTCTCCTCAGGGAGCGCTGCAATCGCATAATTGAAGTTGATTTCCTTCTTTAATTTCTTTAGTGCATCGCTAACAATTGCTTTCTCCTCGTCTGAAATTTCATCGGTTAAATCGCAAGGCTTTTCAAATTTAATTTCTTTATGGAATTCAGGAACGAATCCAACAGAATCATTATTCAATCTCATTGCACGAATCGAAAACGGCGTGATATCAATAGCAACTGGTCTCAACGACAAATAGTTGGGGGTTGGAAAAGCTCTTCGAAGAAAAGAATTTTTGGCTTTATATAACATTTACACTATTATACAACAATAAAATAAATTGCGACGAGAATAATCAAGGTAATGAGAGCGTAATTGAAATATTTAAAAATTTGATTTCCGTATTTTTCTCCGATAAATTTCATCAGACCGGCGAGAATGAAAAACCTGATTCCCCTGCCGAGAATTGAGGCTACGATAAAAATGAAAATGTTTATTCTAAAGATTCCGGCGGCGATTGTGAAAACTTTGTATGGAATCGGTGTGAACGCCGCGACGAAAATCGCGACGAAGGAATTATTTGCAAACATTTCTCCAACACGCGCGACTTCATCCTGCCAATGATAAAAATTTATGAGCGGCTCGGCAACAGAGTGGAAGAGAACGAGTCCGATCAGATATCCGAACAATCCGCCGACCACTGAAAAAATCGTTACAATTGAGGCGTATTTCAGCCATTTAGTTGGCTTTGCCACAACCATTGGAGCGAGAAATATGTCTGGCGGAATTGGAAAAAACGAACTTTCTGCGAATGAAATAACACCGAGCGTGACACGAGCCATGCGCGTGTCTGAATTTTCAATCAACCAGTTTTTTATTTTTTCAGTTAGTTTGAACATTATGAAAGTTTTGTTCCTGCCTTTATTTTACTATCGACATCAAGCAATGAGAAGTTTCCTTCGTCATCCTTGGCGGCGAGAATCATGCCGTTACTCTCCAGTCCTTTGATCATTCTCGGTTGCAAGTTAGTTACGAAAGGACATTTTTTCCCGATTAGAGACTCGGGTGTAAAATATTCAGCGATCCCAGAAACAATTTGTCTGACCTCCCCACCAAAATCTACAGTTAGTCGCAATAGTCGGTCAGCATTCTCGACTTTCTCTGCTGTTTTGATTTCACCAACTGAAATTTCAACCTTGTGCAGGTCGTCGATTGAAATTTTTGGCATTACGACTTGTGCGGAAACTTCTTCAACTTTCGCCGGATCTACATTTTTAACTTCATCTGTTGTTTTGTTTTCGTCTGTCATTTTATTTTTTGTTTTTATTAGAATCTAAATAGCTCTGCAAGATAATTGTCGCCGCAGCGGCATCCGTCATGTCTGTTTTTCCTTGAAAATATTCTGCCTGCATCGAAGTCATGAATTCTGGTTGCAACACAGCATCAACTTCAAAAAGTTTTTCGATAACGGATTGAAAGTCCAAAATCTCTTTCATGATTTCGTTGTCCTTCATTTTGTAATTTTTCGACTCACCAATCACGACGCGTTTGATCAAATTCTTGTCGATGATTTTTCGCAAATTTTCAATCAGGTCTTTGTCGTTTTTTAAAACTTCCTTTGGGAAAGCCATCGCGCCGTCCTCATCAGACATCGCAATTCCAACCCGCTTTGTTCCATAATCAATTCCGAGATATCGCATGAATATAATAGTGCCAGAAAAGTTGGTTAAAGTCTAACGATTCCACCGCGCAAAAATTCCACAAGGCAAAACGCGCGCATTCTCCCCTGCCTCCTCAATTCCCAATTCCCCATTTTCAAACTTACCGCCGAATTTCTGCAGAGCAGGTGCAACGAGATTCATATAACCAACAGAAGAAAATCCGCTCGCGTAACCATTAATTAAAAAGAAAAGTGGATCATCAGAGAGAACTTCCTTTAAAATTTCAATCAATTTCGGTAAATCATGTTCAATCTCCCATTTCTCACCGCTCGGACCATTTCCGAATGCTGGCGGGTCGAGCAAAATTCCGTCGTAACGATTTCCTCTCTTGATCTCGCGTCGAAC
>CAYLNC010000016.1:5240-13475 GCA_964385145.1 uncultured Candidatus Saccharibacteria bacterium
TTAGAAAGTTGCTCAGGGAAAAGTCCTGTGTGTTTGAAAAGGTTCGGTCGAATGAAAAACTTCAACCCACCAAATTCAATCGGCCACTCCTTTGGAAAATCACCCTTCGTCTTCCATTCGGTTTTTTTGCCCTCTCGCACAAACTGTGCGTCAGCTCGGCGCACCCACTCGTCAGCAGGAAGCTTTGGCAACCAAATCGCCTGCGGATCAGGTCGCGACAACACAATATTTCCATATCTCTCCAATTTCTGAAGGTTTCCAGAATCAATTAGCTCGTAATCTGCGCTAGGTTTGGTGATTAACATATGTTGGCATTATATATTATTTGGAGGATTTATGAAATTGACTTTAAGTAAATTGCTAAATCCGACAAACACTGCGACCTCGTTTTAAACCATTCTATTGAATCTCTTTCCAAGTTTTTATCTTTATTATTTTCTTATTCTGCATGCATTTGTAAACATAAGACACGATTTTTTGTCTGTCCCCATTGGAAAGTTTTGGATGAAAATCTTCAACTACACCTATCGCTCCAGTGAAACCGATGGAAGCAACCATGCTCTCTTGGATAAATTCATCCTTTGTAATTTCTATATATTTTGACAAAAAAGCCTGCGCCATGCGAACGTGATAATCATTCTTTTGCATCACAGCGAGACGCAAACATACAACATAAAAATGACCAATATCTATTCCAGGCTCTCCGTGTACTAGACGCGAGAAGTCTATCAGATGCAAATCCGAGCCATTTAAAATAAAGTTTGCGTGCCACGCATCACCATGCACAAGCGAATTTCGTTCAGGAAATTGAGAAAAATGCTCAGCAACCTTAATCATCTCAGCCAAATATGCATACCTAAAGTCTCCTTTTAGGACTTCACTATTATGCAAGAAATTCTGAAAAATATTAAGAGTCAGATCTGGGTGAGAAATAACATCACGAAGCGATCGTGAAAATTCATTAAATTTTGTTCCCTTCTCAATTGGATGCTTATGCGAATGAATGTTAGCAAATATCTCAGCAACTTTTTCTCCTAGCTCTATTTCACGGTTCTGTATTTCACTCGTGACAGCAGGTTCACATAATTCATACAAATTATTTCCAATTACATGCTCTTGTATTTGAAAAAACTTTCCGCCACTTATATGTTGTAGGTTTGTGGCGTGGCCATCAAATGATGCAAAAGTTCCGAGAACTTTTGGTGATAAAGTATTCTCGCGCGCAGCAAGGTCACTACTAAGATAAGTGGCATAGGCGTCAGAAAGCCTTTCGACTCCCTGAGTACTACCGTTTTGTTCTTTCACAAAAATTCTGACGGCTTTACCCTCGTTTTTAACATTTACAATATAAGCATTCGAAAGATATCCTCCCTTAATTTGTTCGATGGATTTAACGACTGCGTCTTTCCAACCTAGTCCATCTCGTACACACTGTTGAATGTGTTTATATATATTCTCCATGATTATATTATAGTAGGAATAACCTCCAAAACAAACTGTTCAAAATTGATGTCCTCGCTTTTTATTCTTTCGGAATAATCGACATATAATTTATATATCAAATGACGAAGCTGATTTTCCTTATACTTATCAAAGTAATCTCGACTCCTACCAATGAATGCCTCAATAGAATCTATCCCGAAAGCTTCACATCTTTTTCTTAGACTTTTGCTATTTTTCAGCCCACGAGTAAATTGTTCACCGTCAATTTTAGCAATTTTCTGTACGAATTCTTCATAAGTTTCGACCTTCTCCCCTTTTCTGTAGATATCAATATACGTTCTAATCAATTCCTCACACAATAAACTATAGTATCCAGTGCCATAGTCCTGCTTCAAAGTCTCAGAAGCAAATTTAGATATTTTTTCTTTCTGCTTGCTTGATAATATTTCAGAAAGTTTATCAACAATTGGATTTATAATCCCATGCAAGAATTCATGATCTTGATTATCGATATTATCTATATGAGACATTATAATTTCTTCGCCCGGAAAAACACGGAAAGCTCTTCCGGAATTTTTTCTAAGAAGCGGGCTTGTTGGAATGAAGACCACTCGTCTAATGTCTAAGGTTCTGGAATCTGGTCTAAAATAACTAATCATATTCTCCACCCTATAAATGTTTTCTGAAATACGTCTTTCCCTTTCGACGATATCTTTTTCCGTTTCATCCGCGAACTTGGCATCTAGCGGTGTTGCAGAAAAATGCGCATCAAACAACTCGATTAAAATCAAAAACTTTTTATACACCTCTTGGGGGTTTTTAACACGTGGTTTATATTTTTGTGCCAACTCGAATACTAATGCTGCCCGCTCTGGATGACGATAGGTTAGGGCCAAGTTGTATAAAGTCTCCTCGTCAATTGTCATAGATTTTAAATCTTCAATTATCGAAGTGATTTCATTTGGCAAAGGATTATCACGAAAGTACTCCGTAGTTTCCTTTGCGAGCGGCGCCTCACTACTACCCCACTCAGGGTTATCAATTTTCAATAACACAGAAAGTAATCGCACGCCTCTTTCGTCCTGAATAACAATCTCCGGAGTTTTCATTAGCTCGTAGGTTCCATTATCTTTTTCGATACCTTCATTTCTATTCATATGTATTATTTAATTAAATTATGAAATTGACTCAAAAAACTTTCTCAAAGCAGGTTCCTGCATAACTGCGTGACTCGCGCCATACACAATAAAAACTTTATTGTATTTTTCGAAAACCTTAATGATATCGCTCACAATTTTTCTGTCTCTAATTAGAGTTGAGGCGGTAGCAACTCTATTTAATACAGTCTCGTGTTTTTCTCTCCCCGCCCGTGGTACAGGGCTGACATAATTAAATTCCATATTTTCAACATCAATCTTGTTACCGATGATTTTCTCTCCTAAACACATCGCGTGCTCGAACGTATAATTGAAATCTGGCCAATTTGTATATCTTTTTATTCTCTCGATATAACCCGAAGCGTATTTCTCATATCCCTCACGATGAACTTTTGCATTATATTGATTGAGCGAACGCAATACATACCAAACAAATATTTCGTCTTTAGTAAATCCATGACCGAGAAGTTCTTCAAAGAAAGTCTCCCATTCGGGTTCTGGACACCACCAATCAATTCCATTTTCGGCGGCTAATTTCAATGTAAACGAAGGTTCTCCAAATTTTTCTATCACCTCGTTTCTACTCATCTTTTTTATTCTTTCTTCAAATTCAGCCGTAGCCCCAGCTATGCCTTCCACAAAAACAATTTCTGGATTTGCCCGCAAAAAAGATTCCTCTATTTCTGAGAATATCGGACTGCTCTGATCTTTTATGTGATCCGATCCAAAATAATGAAGCTCTTTTCCGCCTGCTCGCAACACAAATTTGTATGGTATTTCATGCCAGATCCTGCCGTATTCCTCGGCGGTCATTATTGATTTAAGAATTGTTTCAATTAATTCTGATCGTGATTCTTGAGGTGGTCTTTCTTCAATCATATGTTGGAATTATATATTATATAGGATATTTATGAAATTGATAAAGATATAGCAAAGAGGGATTCGGACACGAGTTACTAATTCGCTTCGCTCATAAGTACTCGCAACCCCAGCTCAGACAAAAGTCTTCGTTCCTCCAGACTTTTGTCTTCCGCCTTTCGAATCCTCCCTTCTCCTGCAACAATACAGTCGCCGAACACTTTCGTGTTCGGCTAATTATTTTGGCGGGCATCGTGGGTTCAGTACCAGGGTGGTGAGAAACCGTAAGGGTATTTTAGCAGAATTTTGGGAGTTGGAATGAGGTATGTGGGTCGCTAGGGTAAGAGTGCTAATCCCACCAAAATTTGATTTCTTTCTGACCTGCGTCTTTTTCGGACTCAAGACCCTCCCCCACAAGTTCCGTGTTGTAAATATCGAAGATTGCTTTTCTCTTTTCTACATCTTCAGGAAGATGAACAATCAGTTCATCACATGACATGTCATCATCTGACACATAAGAACGAATGCCTGTAACAATAATATGAGATGCTCCAAGGGCATAAAGGTACTCAACGAAATCTAGCGATTCCTTCTTGGAAGGAAATCTATTTTTCGCCAAATCAGTTTTTGCTTTTGAAAGGAATTCTCTGGCTTCAAAAGTTCTGTTCATAATTGATGATTATAGCATTCGGGTCGTCCCACAAACTATAGGTAAGTGGGTTACTCGATACTAAGTTTTCTTGGCGGTGTATGTGAGTTAAGTACCCCACGCATGAGGCACCACAAGGGTATTTTAGCACATTTCGGAAATGAGAAATGAGGCACGAAGGTCGGGGTCTTGGTTTTGTAAATGTTACAAACGAGACACAAAACGAGGTGTCTCGAAATCGTGTCTCACTTGCAGGTTCTGAAGAAAATACCAAGCCCCATAAGGACAGATTTGAATGAGACAAAACGAGACACGGAAAAATGACTGTAACATTTGCCTTTACCGCACCCATATTTTCTAATATGATTCTAAGCATATATGGAGGCAAAAATGACAACCAAAGACCACTTAGCACTTCTCCGAACCCTAGCCCGAAACTGGTGGCTCTTCTGGCACAAGGCGTGGAATAACAAAGGGTTCTTCGGTGATCTTGAAAAGTTGGCAAATGAGGGAAATTTGGCAGATGTTCGAGAGGAACTTCCATTCATCAATACCGACATATCAATAATCGAGGCATTCGCATACTACTCTAAGAGCCATGAGATCATACTAAAAATTGGCAAGAAAATTAAATCTCGAATGAGCATCGGGCATATCATGAAAATGGAAGAAACATTGGCCCATTGGATGGATAAGCTCGACTTCGGACCAGAATGGAAAGATGCACTCGTGACATTCATCACTACAGGCATACTCTGCCCACCGATATATACCTTTCATGTGGAAATGATACGTGCAAAGAGCGACAGAAAATCAGACAAGAAGTTGGTGAAATTGGTACTCAGCCCCGAAACCTCAATCGACGAACTTCGACTCGCGTGGAAGCTACAGATACAGAAAATGAAAACAGACGGCTGGCCTCATTTCAAAAAGGTCAATCTTGCAGATGGACTCAAGAAGAACCTCATGGAAGAAGTTGCCGTAGAAAAGGCAAAAAACAATCTCACTCATGAATTCATGTTTCCAGACTTGAGTGAAATGGAGCGACAAGCGACCAGACGTGATACCGATCCAGAAGTAGTCAAGCGTAAAACGATGGAATATAGGAGAAAAATGCGTGATGTTGCGAATGTAAAGGTTAAGCCTTTTAGGATGCGAAAGAAAAAGACGTATAGCGACATAGCCGAAGAACTCCACGGAGTGTTGAAGAATAAGAATAAAAAGAAGAAAGCTTCACTTCTCCGCCAGCACAAGCACCGACTGAAAACGTAACAGATATGTGACACTTTCTCAGCCGAAAAGCTGTCACAAGACAAATGAAACAGCATGATGTAATACCCACCAGAGATGGTGGGTATTTTAGTATCCCGAATCTCATATTACTAAATTAATAACAAACACATGCAAAAGAACAAATCACTGGTCTGGCGTACCGAAAAACGCCGAGTTAATGATCTCCTCCCATACGAGAAGAATCCTCGTAAGATCACCGACAAGCAAATGGAAGATTTAAAAGTAAGTCTCACGAAGTTCAACCTTGCCGAGATTCCTGCCATCAATCTCGATGGAAAGATTTGCGCGGGACACCAACGCATCAAAGCACTTCAGCTCCTTGGTCGAGGCGAAGAACTGATCGAAGTACGTACGCCAAACAGAAAGCTCACGCCGAGCGAGTTCAAGCAATATCTCCTCACTTCAAACCGTTCAGGCGGTTCATGGGACTTTGACATTCTCGCAAGCGACTTCGATATCGATACCCTGCTTACATCGGGCTTCGATTCAAGCGATCTCACCAACATCTTCGATGATTCACTTGAAGTAAGTGATGACAATTTTGATGAGGAAAAAGAACTGGAGAAAGCAAAGGATACGGACATCAAGACTGGCGATCACTTCGCTCTCGGTCGTCACAGATTACTTTGTGGAAATTCTCTTGATCAAAACACCGCAAAGAAACTGATGAATGGGAAACAAGCAGATATGGTAAATGATGACCCTCCATTTAACATCAATCTGAGTTACGACAAAGGTGTCGGCAACAAAGCAAAGTATGGTGGCACGACCAACGACAACAAGTCTGAAACTGAATACAGGAAATTCCTCACGACACTGATCCAGAACGCACTCTCCGTTTCCAAGAAAGATGCACACGTCATGTTTTGGTGTGATGAGCGGTATGTGTATTTACTCCAAGAAATATACAAAGAGCTTGGCATTGATTCCAAGCGACTATGCATTTGGATCAAGGATAACGCCTCGCCGACACCGAATGTTGCATTCAATAAGGTGACCGAATACTGCGTGTATGGCACCGTCGGTTCACCATTCCTCTCTGACAAGGTAAAGAATTTGAATGAAATACTGAACAAAGAAGCGACGACCGGTAACCGCCTCAGCGAAGATATTCTCGACATGCTCAATATCTGGTTAGTAAAGAGATTGCCGTCACAGGACTATGAGCATCCTACTCAAAAGAATCCAACACTCCATGAGAAGACACTGCGAAGATGCACGAGACCAGGAGATATCGTTCTCGATTTAACGGCGGGGTCTGGGAGCATCATGTCTGCGTGTGAGCAATTGAAACGCACTGCATATCTATGCGAGATGGAACCAGTTTTTTGCCAGCTCATCATTAACAGATTTAAGCAACTTAATCCCAATGAAAAAGTCACAAAGCTCAATTAAAACAGGAACGATTTGGAAACTGGGTGATCATATACTTGGGTGTGGTGATAGCAGAGACAAAGAGTTTGTGGCTAAGGTTGTTGGTAAGCAGAAAATCAAGGCAGTGATAATTGATCCGCCATACGGTGTAGCTGTAACTGAATCTAAAAGAAACTTCCAAAGCCTAAAGAAAGACAAAATCATAGAAAACGACCACATCCAATCTGATGAAGAATACATCACTTTCACCAAAGATTGGCTCAGTGCGGTCATTCCGCATCTTGAGAAGAAAAATACAATGTATATCTTCAACTCCGACAAGATGATATTTGCCCTACGTGAAGCGATGCTAGAGGCAGGATGCAAATTCGCACAGCTAATTGTGTGGGTAAAAACACATGCAGTCATTGGACGAATGGATTATGCCCCGATGCATGAACTCATCGCATATGGGTGGTTCGGCACGCATGAATTCCTGAAGTCGAAGGACAAGTCGGTAATCGTATATCCGAAACCAAACAAAAGCCCAATGCATCCAACAACCAAGCCAATACCTCTCATTCGGCATCTCATCCTCAATAGTACTCGAATCGGTGACGTTGTATATGACGGGTTTCTCGGATCTGGTACTTGTCTTCTGGCATGCGAGCAGACCAAAAGAAAATGCATTGGCATCGAACTAGATCCTGAATATGTGGATACCGTAATCCAGCGTTTTGAGAAATTAACGGGAATTAAGGCAGTAGAGATATGAAAAAGGAAACCATACAAAAGAGACAGGACGCAGAAAAGAAAATCCTCCTTGAACATTTGAAAAAGATTCCGATCATACAGCTTGCATGTGAGCGAACCAATATCTCAAGGCCGACATACTACCGCTGGAGAAATGAGGATGAGCAGTTTAGGAAGGACTCTAATGAAGCCATGAAAGACGGCAAGGAAATGATCAATGACTTGAGCGAAAGTCAGCTCATCGCCCTAATCAAGGACAAGAACTTCCATGCCATACAGCTCTGGCTTAGACAGCACCATCCTGAATATGGAAACAAGCTCGTGGTAAAAGCAACGATTGAGAAAGAAGACCCGCTCACTCCAGACCAAGAGGCTCTCATACGTGAGGCGTTGGGAATACGGCCTGTAACAGATACTAAAGATGCACAATCATGATGTAGAAATTGAACATGAAAAACTTGAACTGATTGTAAAAGATCAGCGTGTTCGACGTGAACTAACAAAGGCGTGTCATCACTGGTTCTTCCATGTCTACTTTGCACACTATGTTAAATACAAGACTGCACGATTTCAAAAAGAGCTTTTTGAAGTAACAGAGGATGTAAGTCAGAAGACTGTAGTGATTGAAGCCTTTCGAGGATCGGGCAAGACCACAATCATGGGTACCTCATATGCTATCTGGTCGATACTTGGAGTTCAACAGAAGAAATTTGTACTCATGATTGCAAA